>NZ_QWKP01000020.1 GCF_003470205.1 Cellulomonas rhizosphaerae | reverse complement strand
GGCGGCCGGCGTGATCGCGTCGGCAGCCGCGGCGGGCCGCGTGGCGCGCTTGCGGGTCTTGGTAGGCGCGGGCGCCTCCGCCTCGGTGGCGGGAGCCTCGACCGGTGCGGCAGCCTTGCGGCCGCCACGCGAGCGGGTCGGCGCGGAGGCCTCGGCAGCGGCGGGCTCTGCGGCAGCAGGCGCGGCGGCCTCGTCGGCGACGGGCGCCGCGACGGCCTTCGTCCGCTTGCGCGCGGGCTTCTTGGCCGCGGGCGCATCGGCAGCGGCAGCGGCATCAGCAGCGTCGGAACCGGCGGCCGGTGCCTCGGCAGTGGGCGTCGGCACGGCGTCCGGGGCGGCCACGCTGCGCGTGGCGCGGCGGCGTCGCGCCGGTGCCGGCGCTGCCTCACTCCCCGTCGACGTGGTGACTGCGGACTCGGGAGTGTTGTCGGACATCACGCGAGGTGCTCCTGGGTACCACGAACCGCCGTCCACACATCTGGCGGCCCGTAGCGGGTCGGTCGTCGCTCGCGCCTACGCGCTGCGACGGAAGTCGTCGGTCATGGCTGCTGCACCTGGCCGGGGCCATCGCCTGCCTGACGGAATCCCGGCCCCGATCGGGGACCTGGCGGACTGCCGGGCGGCGGCTGGCGCACGCGACGTGGTCGATGCTGCGAGCTCACGGGTTCACGGGGCGGTGTGGACGCCTTGTGGACCGCGGTCAGTATCGCACAGACACCCTTGTCGGGCCTGCCACGGGCCCTCGAAGAAAACGACAGCGTGTCAGTACCCGGGACCTTGGTCCCAGGGGCAGACTGGACATCGTTCTAGCGTTCCCCCAGGTCCGCACGCACGTCGACGGCGGCGGACTTACGACCACCGACTCGCACCTCCCCCGCTCGGAGATCTCGTGGACGCCCTAGACCTCGCCCGCTGGCAGTTCGGTATCACCACCGTCTACCACTTCATCTTCGTGCCGCTGACGATAGGCCTCGCGCCGCTCGTCGCGATCATGCAGACCGCATGGGTGCGCACCGGCAACGAACGCTGGCTCCGCCTGACCAAGTTCTTCGGCAAGCTCCTGCTGATCAACTTCGCGATCGGCGTGGCCACCGGCATCGTGCAGGAGTTCCAGTTCGGCATGGCCTGGAGCGAGTACTCGCGCTTCGTCGGCGACGTGTTCGGGGCACCGCTGGCCATGGAGGCGCTCGCCGCGTTCTTCGTCGAGTCGACGTTCCTGGGCCTGTGGATCTTCGGCTGGGACAAGCTGCCCAAGAAGATCCACCTCGCGTGCATCTGGGCCGTCGCGATCGCCACCAACCTGTCCGCGTTCTTCATCCTGGCCGCGAACTCGTGGATGCAGCACCCGGTCGGCTCGGTCTTCAACGAGAAGACCGGCCGCGCGGAAATGGTGGACATCGGCGCGGTGCTCACCAACCCCACCGTGCTGGCGGCGTTCCCGCACACGATCTCGGCGGCGTTCCTCACGGCCGGCACGTTCGTCGCCGGCATCGCCGCCTGGTGGATGGTCAAGCTCGTGCGTCGGGGCGATGCCGCCACGGCCAAGGACGTCTACCGCCCCGCGGTGATCGTCGGGCTGATCGCGATGCTCGTCAGCGGCGTCGGAGTCGCGCTGACCGGCGACTGGCAGGCCAAGCTCATGTTCGAGCAGCAGCCCATGAAGATGGCGTCGGCCGAGGCGCTGTGCACCACCTCGTCGAACGTGTCCTTCTCGATCCTGGCGATCGGCAACCTGTCGAACGACTGCGACAACGTCAAGCACGTCATCGAGATCCCCGGCATGCTCTCGTTCCTCGCGACGGGCGACTTCAACGCCACGCTCCAGGGCGTGGACGACCTGCAGGCGCAGTACGAGGAGAAGTACGGGTTCACCGACGAGAACGGCGACCCGATCTCGTACCAGCCCAACCTCACGGTCACGTACTGGGGCTTCCGCCTGATGATCGGCTTCGGCATCGGCTCCGCCGCGCTGGCGATCGCGGCGCTGTGGCTGACCCGCAAGGGCCGGGTCACCGGCAAGCGGTGGTTCGGGGTGCTCGGCATCGCCGCCCTCGCG
>NZ_QWKP01000002.1 GCF_003470205.1 Cellulomonas rhizosphaerae | reverse complement strand
GCGCGCCCAACACCCTGCTGGCCGACGACGGCACGTGGGCGGCGCACGTCGACCTCGGGACCCTGGGCACCGCCGACCGCTGGGCCGACCTCGCGATCGCGGCGTGGAGCACCGAGTGGAACTACGGCCCGGGCTTCGCGCCGCTCGTCTACGACGCGTACGGCGTCGAGCCCGACGTCGAGCGGATCGCGTTCTACCGCCGGCTGTGGGACGCCACCTGACCCGCTCGGTGACGGGTCAGGACGAGCGCGTGAACGTGTAGACGGGCGCCTGGTACTTCTTCCCGTAGGCCTTCCACAGCGCCTTGGCGGACGTCGCGCGCGCCCCGCCGCAGTACTGCGTGTAGCCGCCGTACTGCTTCTTCTTGGTGATGGCGATGGCCATGCAGTCGGCCTGGCGCTCGTTGCCGTCGCCGTACTCGCCCTTGCGGGCCTTGAACACCTTGGCCGTCGTCCTCTCGGCCTTCTCGCGCGCCTCGGGGCCCTTGGCGAGGCGACGGAACT
>NZ_QWKP01000199.1 GCF_003470205.1 Cellulomonas rhizosphaerae | reverse complement strand
CAACCCGCTGTCGCGCGCCAGTCGGCGCCACTCCTGGATCGCGACCGGCCAGTGCAGAGGGTCGCCGATCGGGTTGCCGCTGGCCAGGCTCACCGAGCCGATCACGCGATAGGAGACGCCTGCCCGCGCGGTCGCTGCCTCACCCGTGTCCCACACGACGCTCTTGTCTCGTCGCGTCGCGAAGTAACCGAGCGAGTCGTGCTCGCCGTGATCACGAAGCATCGCCCGCACCCGGGCCTCGTCGGAGACCGCGAGGGTGCGGCTGCCCTGCGGAGGTCGGAAGAGGATGGTCGCGGCAACGACGATGACGACGGTGCCGAGCACCCCGACGATCACCGCGACCCACCACGGCGCCGAGGCGTCGCCGTGCAAACCCACGCGGCCGAGGTCTGTGAGCATGTCGCCGAACACGTAGCGCAGCGCCTGGCCGTAGTCGTCGGCGTCCCCGAAGCCCACGACGAGAGCCGCGCCGCCGAACAGGATCACCGCACCGCCACCCAGGAACACCGCCAGTGCCGTCCAAAAGCTGCCCGGCACGCGGCGGGCGACGAACTGGTGCCGCACCCGTACGGCGAGCACGAGGGCGGCGACGAGGACGACGAGGCCGATGGACGCCAGGATCAGGTGCTCACCGGCGGCGATGGTGTCGAGACGTCCCAGCGCCGGGAGGATCAACCACCACACGACCAGCACCCACCACGCCGCCCGCAGCCGACGGCGTAGCGCCACGGCGATGACGAAGAGCAGCGTCACGTAGACGAAGCTGGGGACCATCGGGATGCTCAGCATCGAGACCGCGTCGTCGGCCTTGTCGAAGTAGGAGCGCCACGGGGGGACGACGGCGACGACGGCAGCGAAGATCGCGAACGCGAACATGACGGCCGCGAACCTGTCGGGCCAGCGGTCGTCGGACCCGTGGTGCAGCTCGAGGCGGCGTTCCGGTTGCGTCTCGGTCATTCGAGGCTGTCCTCCGTGTGGTCGGTTCGGGCCGCGTACAGCCCCAGGAAGATGATCCAGACGCTGATGCTGAGGATGTGCACGCGCTGACTGGCGCCGACGGCCCACGCCGGGTCGTTTGTGCGGTGGAACCAGCCGAAGAGCGCACTGGACACGATCCCCCCGAGAACCAGGAGCCACCACGCCGCTCGTCGGAACCACACGGGGCCGGTCCGCCACGTCGACAGGATCGCCGCGAAGACGCCGACGAAGAGCGCCGTGTCGGACACGACGCTCCCGTATCCGTGGATGTCGCTCTGCCGCACCTGCGCCGGGGCGTCGCACGCCGTGCCGGGCCCGCACGGCTCGGCGACCACGGCCGCCACGACGACGCCGATCGCGAACAAGGCCGTGCACCAGAAGAAGACCTCGCGCCAGACACCGGCCGGCAGACGTGCGCGCACCCAGATCGCCAGCAGCACCACCAGCCCTGCGGCCACGCAGTCCGTGACGCGCAGCAGCATCGCGTTCGGCTCGCCAGGAGACTCGAGCTCGCTGACGATCTCGCCCATGCCCTCGAAGCCACGCAGCAGCCAGTCGAGGATGAAGTTGCTGTAGAGGACTGCCGCTACGGCGGCGACGGCGAGCACGAACCGGGGCGCGGGACGACCCGCTGTCATCGCAGCCCTCGCGCTGGCACGGCCTGCTCGGCGGAAGCCATCGGCCCTCCCCACGGGACTGCGGCCCTCGTCGCTGGGCCGACGGGCCCAGTGTGCAGCACGAGGACATCCTGCGCATTCGTCCTATACCGTCGGCTCGTGGTCGCCGGCCTGCTCACCGCCTTCGCGGCGGCAGTCTGCTACGGCGTGGGCTCGGTGCTGCAGGCCGTCGCGGCACGCGGTACCGCGGACGTCGCGGGGCTCGACCCTCGGCTCCTCGTCCGACTGCTGAAGTCGTGGCGCTACCTGCTCGGCGTCGGGCTCGACGGTGCGGGTTTCCTGCTCTCGCTCGTGGCGGTCCAGGCGCTTCCCTTGTTCGTGGTGCAGTCGATCGTGGCGAGCTTCCTTGCCATCACCGCCGTGCTCGGCGCGGTGTTCCTCAAGATGCGCCTGACGACCACCGACAAGATCGCGCTCGCCGTGGTCGTGACGGGCCTCGTGCTCGTGGGTGCGTCCGCGGCCGACGACGAGCGGGCGGTCGTGCGGTCCCTCGACGCCTGGATCCTGCTCGCAGCGACCGTGCTCGTCGCCCTGGCGGCGATCCCTCTGGCGCGCATCCCCGGAGCGCGAGGTGCGGCCGCGCTCGGTGCGGTCGCCGGCCTCGCCTTCGGGGCGACGTCGATCGCCGCCCGCATGCTGCCGGTCGACCTGACGCCGTCCGCGATCTTTTCGCACCTGGATGTCGTGGTCTCGAGCCCCGCCACCTACGCCATGGTCCTCGCCGGCGCCGTCGCCCTGCTCACGTACTCGATCGCGCTGCAACGAGGGTCCGTCACGCAGGCCACCGCACCCCTGGTGGTGGGGGAGACGGTCGTGCCGGCGCTCGTGGGGGTGCTCGTCCTCGGCGACCAACCGCGGGACGGCTGGGCCGCCGTCGCGGTCGTCGGTTTCGTGCTGGCCGTCGCGGGGGCGGTAGCCCTCGCCCGGCACGGGGAGATCGAGGCCTGAGCCTGGGCTCGCGCGCCGCGCTCAGGTCATCGAGTGGTCAGCCGGGGGCGTTCTCCGGGCGCAGGGCTGGCTGGTCGGCGCCCTCGCCGGCGTCTCGTGCCGCGAACCGGAAGGTGACCAGCGCGAAGAGCGCAGCAAGCAGCACGAAGATCCCCAAGGGGCTTGAAGCATCGCCGAGACCGACGGTGAAGGTCGAGACGTCCCAGGCGCCGTGCAGGGGCATCGCCCAGATCAGCGAACCGGTGACTCTGCGCAGGATGTAGAAGACCAGGCCCTGCAGGAAGGCCTGCCCGACCTGCACAGCCGTCTCGCCGACTGACTGCCCCAGGAAGATGTTGACCCCGTGCATCAGGCCGAACAGCAGGCTCGACAGGAGCGCGACCCAGACTTCGCGAGTGCTTGAACGCAGCCCGGTCAGGAACAGACCGCGGCTGGTCAGCTCCTCGTTGAACCCGACGAGCACGCCCAAGGTGACCGCCGCGAGGACGAAGTCCGTGCCCACGGCATTCCAGTCGGTTGCCGCCAGGTTGCCGATCACCGCGACCACCAGCAGGGCGGGCGCGATGATCGTCCACCTCGCCTTGGTCGGCCGTCGTTCGCGCAACGCCGGCCGCCACCACCCGAGCCATGTCGTCACGACCGCCACCAGGACCGCCCCGACGGCGAGGGAGAGGACAGCGCCTCGCCAGAGGTTCTCCGCCGAGTCGCCGAACTCCGAGTAGGAGATCCCGCTGCTCGCCTGGATCACGACGACGACGGCCAGGTACAGCGCCCAGACGACCAGACCGATCCATGCTCGAGGTTGTACCCGCACGAGAACTCCTCTGCCTTGGTCGAGACCTGCATGCCTTCCGCCGCGCTGGTGCCGCGGCGAATGCGTGCAAGCGTGGCATACCGGTCGACGAGGGACGAGCGCGAGAGGACCGCCGAGCCACGGTCGAAGACACGACACCGCGCCTGAGGCCCGTCATGCCGCCGGTCGAGACGACGAGGTAGTCCTCGCTCTGGAGCGTGGCGAGCTGCCCGACGGCGGAGTCCTTGACCGTGGTGCCCACCACGGCGACCAGCGTCATGAGGAACACGCCGATAACCAGGGCTTTCGTGGTGGCAGCCGTGCGCTGTCGCGCCGCAGCAGCGTGGGGTCGTTCTTCGGCAGTCCGTCGAGTGCGGTGGAGCCGACGAACGCGTGGCCCGACGTGAGCCGGTCGAGTCCGGCGATGCACTGCATGAGCGTGCTCTTGCCCGAACCCGACGGCCCCATGATCGCGGTGAACGCGTGGCGCGGGAGGTCGACCGTGACGCCGGCGAGAGCTGGACCGCCGCTTCGCCCGTGCCGTGGGCCGTCGTCGTGTCGACCGCGCGCGCGGCCGAGATCTTCTCGGTGCGGACGTCCTGGTCTGTCACGCTCTCCACCGGCCTCTGTGCGCGCGGTGGACGACGAAGCCCGGTCGAAGGGCCCCCTGCGTCCGACGACGATCTCGTCACCGGAAAGGCTCCGGCGCGGGATGTCTCGGCCTGCATCCGTGGTCGGGCCGGCTGCGGCCCCGAGGCTCGGCCGTCGACCACCCGCTGCGGGGTGATGTCTCCCAACCCCGCCCCTCGTTACGTTCCGCGCAGGAAGCGGTGCGACTCCCGGGGAGACGTGATGAGCGGCGACAACGTGAAGTTCCTCGTCGAGGCGGTCGTGGTCCTCGGGTGCATCGTCATGGGCACGCGCGCGGGCGGTGTCGGCGTCGGCCTGTGGGGCGGACTCGGCACGGCGGTGCTCGTCTTCGTGTTCCGGGAGCCGCCCGGGGAGCCGCCCGCCGCGGCGCTCGCGATCATCCTCGCCGTCGTCACGACCGCAGCCCTGATGCAGGCGGCCGGCGGGATCGACTGGATGGTGGCGATGGCCGCCCGCGTCATCGAGAAGCGACCGCACCAGATCACGTTGATCGCGCCGCTGACGGCATTCGTGTTCTCGATCGGCGCCGGGACGAGCAACATCATCTACCCGCTGCTGCCGGTCATCTACGACGTGTCCTACCGCAACCACATCCGGCCGGCACGGCCGTTGACCGTCACGGTCGTGCAGTCGGGCATGGCGCTCGCGGCCTCGCCCGTGTCCGCCGCGATGGCGGCGATGCTCACGCTGACCGACGTCGCGCCGTACAACCTCGGGCTCACGCAGATCTTGGCGATCACGCTGCCGGCGTGCGTCATCGGGATCGTCGTGACCTCGCTCGTCGTCAACAGGATGTGGCTCGACCTCGACGACGACCCGGAGGTCGCGGCCAAGATCGCGTCGGGGGAGCTCGCCGCGCCGGAAGCCGTCGCGGTCACCGCGCCGCCGACGGGAGCGGTCGCCCCGACGACGAGCGACACGGGGGAGGCGCCGCCGGCCTCGTCGGCCCTCACCTACACGGCGGCGGGCCGGAACTCGGCCCTCGCGTTCTTCGCGGGCGTCCTCGTCATCGTCCTGCTCGGCCTGTTCCCCGACCTGCGGCCGGCGTTCGACGTCGACGGCGAGAGCGTCGCGATCGACATGACCACGACCATCGTGATGGTGATGTTCACGGTGGGCGTCGCGATCCTCTTCCTGGGGCGACCCAAGGTCGCCGAGGTGCCCGACCAGTCCGTGTTCAAGGCGGGCATGATCTCGGCCATCGCACTCTTCGGGATCGCGTGGCTCACGGCGACGTTCATCGCGGCGCACGAGGAGCAGATCCTCAACACGATCGGCGAGTGGGTCACCGACTGGACGTTCCTGTTCGCGCTCGCGGTCTTCCTCGTCGCCGCACTGACGACGAGCCAGTCGACCGCCACCCGGACCATCGTGCCGATCGGGCTCGCGGCGGGGCTGTCGCCCGGCCTGGTCACCGGGATGTGGGCGGGCGCGCTCAGCGGCGTCTACACGCTGCCCGCCAACGGCACGCAGATCGCCGCGGCCAACTTCGACCACAGCGGCACGACGAAGCTCGGCAGCAAGCTGCTCGACCACAGCTTCTTCGTCCCCATGCTCATCATGTCCGTCGTCACCGTCGCGGTCGGCGCCGCCATCGGCGCGATCGTCGCCTGAATCCCGTAGACGAGGAGACCACCATGGATCTGTCGGAGATCGAGACCAGGACAGCTGCACTCATGCCGGGGCTGGTCGACCAGCTCGGCCGGCTCGTGGCCATCCCGTCGGTGGCCTTCCCGGGCTACCCGGTCGAGCCCGTGCACGCCATGGCCGCCACGACGCTCGAGGCGTTCCGGGACGTCGGCTTCACGAACGCCCAGCTCATGGACGTGCCCCACGGCTACCCGCCGATCTACGGCGAGATCGCCGGTCCGCCGGGATCGCCCGTTGTGGTGCTCTACGCGCACTACGACGTGCAGCCCGCGCCGGTCGAGCAGGGCTGGAGCTCGGACCCGTGGACCGCGACGCGCAAGGACGACGGCCGGATCTACGGCAGAGGAGCGGCCGACGACAAGGGTGGCCTGGCGGTCCATCTCGGCACCCTGGGGGTCTTCGAGGGGCGTCCGCCGTGCACGGTCAAGCTCGTCCTCGAGGGCATGGAGGAGACCGAGAGCAACCTCGAGGAGTGGGTCGTCGCGCACCCGGAGCTCGTCCAGTGCGACGTCTTCGTGGTGTGCGACATGGGCAACCTCGAGGTCGGCGAGCCCGTGCTGACCACGGCGCTGCGCGGCGACGTCGCCTGCATCGTGACCGTGCGCACGCTCGAGCACCCGTTGCACTCGGGCGTGTTCGGCGGTCCGGCGCCCGACGCGATGATGGCGCTGGCGCGCCTGCTCGGCACGATGCACGACGAGAACGGCGACGTCGCCGTCGAAGGCGTCTCGGGAGGTGAGTGGATCGGTGCCGACCTGAGCGCCGAGGACTTCGAGGCGAGTGCGGACCTCCTGCCCGGGGTCCGCCTGGCGGGGACGGGCAGCGTCGGTGCCCGGCTGTGGTCCAAGCCGTCCGTCTCGGCGATCGGCCTCGACATGACGAGCATCGCGGCGTCGTCCAACGTCCTCGTGCCGGAGGTGCGGGCGAAGATCTCGATGCGGATCGTGCCCGGCTCCGACCCGACCCACGAGCTCGACGCGCTGGTCGCCCACCTCGAGTCGCACGGGCCGCACGGTGCCCAGGTCGAGGTCGAGCGCACCAAGGCGGCGCCGCCCTTCCTCTGCGCGACCGACGGGCCCGGGTACGACGCGGCGCGCGCCGCGCTCGCGGAGGCGTACGGCTCGCCGGCCGGGGCGGCGGGCTCGGGCGGTTCCATCCCGCTGCTGCGCACGCTGCAGGACGTGTGCCCCGGCGCCGAGTTCGTGCTGTGGGGACCGGAGGACGTCGCCCGGGCTCGGATCCACTCGTCGGAGGAGAGCGTGGATCCGAGCGAGATCGAGAAGATGGTCGTCGCGCAGGCGCGGCTGCTGGTCCACCTCGCCGAGGACGCCGCCCGGCAATGACCGAGCGATCGCGGGCCCGGCGGCGGGAGGGGCCGCACGGGCCCGGACAGGCGACGACCCCACCCGCCGCGCGGATGGGGTCGTCGTCGTGAGGCCGCGCGCGGGTCAGCCTGCCAGCAGCCGCGCCTTCTGGGTCTCGAACTCCGCCGGGCTCAGGATGCCCTGGTCGCGCAGGGCGCCGAGCTTCTGGAGCTGGTCGATCAGCGCGTCCGAGCTCGACGGCGCGGCCGGGGCCGGTGCCGGGGGAGGCGGCGGCGCGTACGTGGGCTGCTGAGCCTGCTGCGCGTAGTAGTCGTGCTCGACCTGCTGCTGGTCGGACGCCGCCCAGCGTCCGGCCTGCCGGCGCGAGACGCGGTTCGAGACGGCGGTCGCCGTCCCGGCGACCACAGCTGTGCGGGCCATCCCTCCGATGAGTCCCATGGCGGTTCCTCCCTCAGTCCTGCGCCGTGTCGAGCGCGTCGAGCACGGCGATGACGGTGTCGGCCGGGATCCGGCCGCTGGCGATGACCTCGGCGCCGACGCCCCGCATCGCGGTGACGAACGGACCCGCCCAGGTGTTCTCGTAGACGAGCAGGGCGACGGCGTCGCCGGGGTCGACGAGGGCGACGCCCTGAGCGATGTCGTCGTCGTCCAGCAACCCGGATCGGGCGCCCTCGAACAGCGCGAGGTCGAGCTCGCCGTCGCCGTCCAGGTCGGCGATCGTGAGCACGGTCGCGCTGCCGTCGTCGCCCGCGACGGCGACGACGAGGTCCAGGATCCGGATGATGCCGCGGTCGGTGAGGCTGAGGAGCTCGGCCAGTCCGCGGCCGTCGAGCCGGGCACCGGGAAGCTCTACGGCGAGATAGTCGATGGGTCCTACGTCGAGCTGGGTCATCGCGTCCTCCTGAGGCGAGACGTCGTCCCGGGTTCTGGTGGTCACCTGGTTGGTCGTCTGGTTGGTCACCTGTTGGTCACAGCCACGCTCACACCTGGGTGGGTGGTTCGACCCCACCCCGGCGCGGGTGAGGCGCGACCACCCGACCGGTGGCGACGATCGCTTCCTGGCGTCCCCGCGATGCACGACGGGAGTGGCACATGAGCAACGACACGAGCGAGACCCGGCTCGCCGGCGCGGCACAGGGTGATCCGGCATCACAGACCGCCGCCGAGGTCGCGGCCGGTCTGGGGGTCGAGCCCGCGCAGGGCCTGTCGGCGGCCGAGGCCGAGCGCCGTCTCGCCTCGTACGGCGGCAACGTGCTCGCGGCCGGGAGCAAGGAGCCGGGGTGGCGGGCGTTCCTGCGCCAGTACGAGGACTTCATGCAGCTCGTGCTGCTCGCCGCGGCGGCCGTGAACCAGATCGTCACGGGGGACACCGGGACGACGGTCGTGCTCGCCGGGCTCACGGTCTTCAACGCGGTGATCGGGCTCCGCCAGGAGGCGAAGGCGGAGGAGAGCGTGCAGGCGCTGTCCCAGATGATGCGGACCATCGCCCGCGTACGACGCGACGGTCAGGCGATCGAGATCGACGCGTCCCAGCTCGTGCCCGGCGACGTCGTGCTCGTCGAGGCCGGGAACCGGGTGCCCGCGGATGCGCGGGTCATCCTGGCGGCCACCCTCGAGATCGAGGAGGCAGCGCTCACGGGCGAGAGCCTGCCGCTCGCGAAGACCTCCGAGCCCGTCGCCGGCACGAACGTGCCGCTCGGCGACCGGATCTGCATGGCGTACATGAACACGTCCGTCACCCGAGGGCGCGGCGAGCTCGTCGTGACGGCCACGGGCATGGGGACCGAGATCGGCCACATCGCCGACATGCTGGCGAACACCGAGACCCGCAAGACGCCGCTGCAGAACCAGCTCGACTCGCTGTCGAAGATCATCGCCACGATCGCGGGGATCGCGCTCGTGGTGGTGATCCTGCTGGGGCTCGCGCAGGGCCAGTCGTTCGACACGCTGTTCATCACGGGCGTGGCGCTCGCGGTGGCCGCGATCCCGACGGGCCTGCCGGCCGTGGTGACCGCCCTGCTGTCGATGGGGACGCGAGAGATCGCACGGCACAACGCCATCGTCAAGCGGCTCCCGGCGGTCGAGACGCTCGGGTCGACGTCGGCGATCTGCTCCGACAAGACCGGGACGCTCACGCTGAACAAGATGACCGCCCGCGAGCTCGTGATCCCGGGGAAGCACCGGTACACGGTGTCCGGCGAGGGGTACAGCACGGCGGGGGAGATCAGCCACGTCGGCGGCCAGCGGCACGACCTCGACCCGTACCTGCTGCCGATGGTGCTGTGCGCGGACGCGGTGCTCGCCGGCGAGGACCTCATCGGGGACCCGACCGAGGGCGCGCTCATCGTGCTCGGCGCCAAGGGCGGGCTCGACATCACCGAGACCCGCGCCGCGCTCCCGCGCATCGCCGAGGTCCCGTTCGACTCCGAGTACAAGTTCATGGCGACGTTCCACGAGGTGACGGCGGACGACGGGCGCCCCGTGGTGCGCTGCTACGTCAAGGGCGCTCCGGACGTGCTGCTCGCGCGGTCGACGACGCTGCGTGAGCCGGACGGCCGCCTCACACCCCTGACGGACGACGACCGCCACCTCGCGCTCGAGGCGAACGACGCGATCGCCAACGCGGGCGAGCGGGTCATGGTGGTCGCACAGCGTGACCTGCCGCCCGACACCGTCCGAGCCGGCGGTGACCTGATCGGCCTGGTCGACGAGCTCACGCTCCTCGCGATGGTGGGGATCGTCGACCCTCCACGGCCCGAGGCGCGGGACGCGATCGCCCAGTGCCGCGACGCCGGCATCCGGGTCCGGATGATCACCGGTGACCACGCGACGACGGCCGCGGCGATCGCCGGAGAGCTCGGCATCGAAGGTCGGGCGGTCACCGGGGCCGAGTTCGCCGCGATGTCCGACGAGGTGCTCACCCGGGAGATCGACGGCATCGGCGTCGTCGCGCGTGTCGCGCCGGAGGACAAGGTCCGCCTCGTGCGGATCCTCAAGGAGAAGTCGGACGTCGTCGCGATGACCGGGGACGGCGTCAACGACGCACCCGCGCTCAAGACCGCGGACATCGGCGTCGCGATGGGCATCACGGGCACCGAGGTCTCCAAGGAGGCCGCGGTGATGATCCTGACCGACGACAACTTCGCGACGATCGTCGGCGCGGTGCGCTACGGACGGACCCTGTACGACAACCTGCTGAAGTACCTGCGGTTCCAGATGTCCACACTCGTCGCCTACATCGCGATCTTCATCGGCGCGGGCGTCTTCGGCATCGCGGCGGGCGCACCGCTGAACCCGCTGCAGATCCTCTGGATCAACATGGTCATCGACATCCCGCTCGCGATCGCGCTCGGCTTCGACCAGGAGGCTCGCGGCCTCATGTCGCGGCCGCCCCGGCCGGTGGCGGACCCCGTCCTCTCGCGCAGCAACTGGGTCCGGCTGTGCGTGCAGGGCGCCGTGATGACGATCATGGCACTCGTCGCCTACCAGATCGGCGACCGGCAGGGCGACCCGATCCTCGCCTCGACGATGCTCCTGACCACGCTCTCGATCCTGCACCTGTTCGGTGCGCTGCTGTGCCGCGACCAGACCGGCACGATCTTCGACCGTGACGCCGTGCCCGGCCCGCTCCAGCTGCGGCGCTACGGCATCGCCGTGCTCGCGATCATCGCGATCACCGCGCTCGACTTCCTCGCACGGATCTTCGGGACCACAGGGCTGGGGTTCACGCAGTGGTGCATCTGCATCGGGCTGGCGGCCTCGCTCGTGCTCGTCGAGGAGGTCGTCAAGATCTTCGTCCGCAGGTCGCAGCGTCAGTCGAAGGGCAACGAGCACGGTCCAGCAGACCTGCCGCACGAGCGGCGGACATCGAGAGGAGCA
Organism: Cellulomonas rhizosphaerae; assembly: GCF_003470205.1. GTDB lineage: Bacteria > Actinomycetota > Actinomycetes > Actinomycetales > Cellulomonadaceae > Cellulomonas > Cellulomonas rhizosphaerae. Next base: position 25,958 of record NZ_QWKP01000199.1, on the reverse strand, counting down.
GTTGCATGACGACGTTCACCGTCTGGAAGTTCGACGAGCCCGAGGGGGCGACCAGGGCGGAGGGAACCCTGAAGGACGCCAGTCGCGACGGGCTCGTGACGATCGTCGACCACGCCGTGATCACCTGGCCGCCCGACGCGGACGAACCCACGCTGCACCACAAGCACGACGGCCCGAAGCACGGCGCCGGCTGGGGTGCGCTGTGGGGCGTGCTGGGCGGAGCCCTGTTCGCCATCCCGGTCGTCGGCGCCGTCGTCGGCGCGAGCCTCGGGGCGCTCGCGAAGGTCACCGAGGGCACGGGGATCACCAAGAGTGATCTCGAGCGGATCCGCACCGAGGTCACGCCCGGCACGTCGGCCCTGTTCCTAGTGACCGACGACGCCGACCTCGACCGGCTCGGGGAACGCTTCCGCGGCCGCGACAGCCGGCTGATCACGACCAACCTCACGCCGGCCGAACGCTCGACGTTGCTGGAGACCTTCGGCAGTGAGTGAGGAGCCGCGCGACCTGCTCGGGCTGATCCGCGGGGGCGAGGGCGCGATCACCGGGACGGTCGTCTGCGCGGCGGCGATCGCCGTCGGCACGGAGCACGGCGGCACCATCGGGCGGCTCATCCTGGTCATCATGGGAACCGTCGCCGTGTACTGGGTGGCGCACCTGCACGCGGTGACGCTCGGGCGCGCGCTGACCCACCGGCACCACCCGCTCGCGGCGCTGAGGTTCGCCTTCCGGGAGACGCTCCCGATCCTGGGAGCGTCCGTGGTGCCGCTCGCGGTGCTGCTGGCGGCCTTCGTGCTCGGCGCGGAGGTCCGGAACGCGGCGTGGATCGCGCTGGGCGCGACCGTCGCGCTCCTCACGGTGTACAGCTACGTCGCCGGCGCTCGCGGCGGCATGGAGGTCCGCGGCCGGGTGCTCTGCGCGCTCGCGGGGGCAGCGGTCGGTCTGCTCGTCGTGCTGCTCAAGGTCGGGCTGCACTGACGCACGGCGTACGGGAATCACCCGCGACCGGGTGGTGCGAGGCCACCCGGCGCGATGTGATGCTCGGTGCGCGTCCACCACGGGGAGGCGAGGGTCGTGCCGGTCGCAGCGCAGCGGGGCGAGGAGCCCGACCCCGACCTGCTCGAGTACGTGCTCGTCGCGGGACGGGACCTCGACGCGCTCGCCCCGGTGGCTGCGGCGGTCGACGAGCTGGAACGCGCGGGCACGGTCGCCGTCGTCGACGCCGTCGTGCTCGTCCGCGACGGGTCGTCGACCACGGTCGAGGCGAGGCCCGCCCACGAGCACGAGCAGCTGGCGGGTCTGGCTGGAGCAAGGGCGACGCGCGGTGTGCGGCTCAGCGCGCACGACGTCCAGCTCGCATCGGTCACGGTGGACCCGTCCGAGAGCGCGTTGCTGCTGCTGCTCGAGGACCGTTGGGCGCGGCCGCTCGCGGCAGTGGTGCGTGCGAACGATGCCCGGCTGGCCGGTGGTGAGCGCGTCGCCCGGCAGCGCGTGCTCGGTGCCCTCGCAGCGGGTGCCGGCACCGACCTCGTCGTCCGCGGTCCCGTCGTCACGCCGCTGATCGACCAGGTCGCCCAGGTGCGCCAGCTCGCGCACCTCGTCGAGCGCGGGCTCCTGCCGCTCGACGCGTACGACGCTCAGCGCCGCCGGGTGCTCGGGGCCTGACGGGGCCGGCGCAGGCTCGTCATCGAGCGAGCCAGATCGGCGGCCTCGGCGCGCGAGGTGCACCCGAGCTTGCGGTAGATCACCTTGAGGTGGAACTTCAGCGTGTTGATGGAGATGAAGAGCTCGTCGGCGATCTCGCGCAGCGTGAGCCGGCTCGGCAGGATCCGCAGCACCTCGAGCTCGCGCTCGGTCAGGTCGTCGATCACGTCGGCGGGGGCGCCAAGCACCGCCTGCGCACCGACGGCGCGGCGGAGCCGGTCGAGCCACGGCACCGGGACGCGCCACGCGAGGCGCTCGATGCCGTCCACGACGTCAGGTCCCTCGTCCGCCACGGTCTGGACGAGGCCGAGACCGGCGGCCTCCTGGACGGCCGCCGCGAGGTGCTCGTCGGCGAGCCGCGCGTCGGCAGCACGGAACCACAGCAGGTGCGCGACGACGGTGTGGCGCGGGCACCGAGGCTCGGCGGACTTGAGAGCGTCGGCGGCAAGTCCGGGTTCGCCCGCCGCGAGGTGGACGCGGGCGGTCGAGGCGGCGGTCCAGAACGGGTCCACGACCTGCGTGGTCCAGCCGCGCGCGCCGTCGAGGTCTCCCGCGGCCAGGCTCAGCGAGGCGCCGGCCCGACCGAGCCAGGTCCGGGCGCCGGGTCCCGGCATCTCCGTGTCGACGAGCTCGGTGGCCCGCCCGAACGCCTCCTCGGCGGCGTCGAGGTTGCCTTCGACGAGGCGCACCTGCACGAGCTCGAGGAGGGCCAGGAGCTGGCAGTGTGGCGCGGGCTCGATCCGGCTGTCCGCGAGCCGAGCGAGCAGGGGGAGCGCGATCGGGGCGTCGCCGAGCTCGCGGTGCGCTACGGCCTCGGCCGTGAGGGCCTCGGTGTGCAGGATGGTCATGTTCGCGTGCTCCGACGCCTGCCGCGCGCCCGCGACGAGCCGGAGCGCATCGACGGGACGCCCGGCCAACGCCTCGGCGAGCGCGAGGCTGCCCTCGAGAGCGATCCGCCGGTCGGGTACGACGCTCAGCGCGGAGCTCACCTCGCGCGCCTCGTACGACGACTCGTCCCAGCGCTCCGAGAGCGCTACGTCGCGCGCGATCATGTTCCAGGTGAACCGGCCGAGCGGGTCGAGCCACCACGTGTCCCCGAGCGTCCGCAGCGCCGACCTCGCCAGCGCGGCACTGCTCTCCCAGTCGCCCGTCAGCGTCGCCGCGATCGACTCGAGAACCTCCAACCGGGCCGACCAGGTCGCGTCCACCCCGAGCTGGTCGCGCTCGGCCCGGCGCAGCGTGCCGACGAGCGCCACGAACCGCTGCCGGTCGACCAGGAGGTGGCACCACGCGTACTCCAGCATCGCGTCCGGCCCGTCGGTCGCGACCGACTCCGGCAGCTCCTGCACGATTCGGAGCATCGTGCTCTCCTGCCCGGCGTCGTAGAGCGCGGGCGCCTGGGCGGCGAGCAGGCGCAGCGCGTCGCGCGGCCGCTCGGCACGGAGCCAGTGCTCGAGCGCGGGAACCGCCTCGCCGTGCGCCTCGTGCCACTCGGCCGCACGGGCGTGCAGCTCGGCGATGCGCTCGGGCGTCCGCTCGGCGAGCATCGCGAGCAGCGCCTCCCGGACCAGCGTGTGCACCTCGAAGCCCGAGGGCTCGATCCGGGAGACGAACAGACCGCGGTCCTCGGCCAGTGCGAGCAGGGTCCCGGCGTCCTCCCGGCCGGTCACGGCCTGCGCGAGCGCGGCGTCGATGCGGGTGACGACGGCGGTCGCCAGCAGCACGTCGACCACGTCGCCGCGCTCCTGGTCGAGCATCTCGTGCCAGACGTAGTCCTCGAGGTGGGTCCGTTCGTCGTCGCGGCTCGGGACGTAGGGACGACCTTGGGCCTGCGCCGATCGTGCAGCCAGTGCGGCGAGCTGGATGCTCGCAGCCCAACCACCCGCGCGCGCTGCCACCTCCGCGACGACGTCCTGCTCCAGCTCGGGCGCCAGCCGCGCGAGCAGCGCCGCGGCCTCGTCGAACGAGAACCTCAGCTCCGGGAAGCGCACCTCGCCCAGCTGGCCGCGCGCGCGCAGGCGGTGGACGGGCAGGTGCGGCAGCCGCCGGCTGCCCACCACGAGGCGCAGCCACGCGGGGACGTGCTGGACGAACAGCGAGAGCGACGCCGACGCCGCCTCGGTCTCGTCGACCAGGTGCAGGTCGTCGATCACCAGCACGCTGGGCGCGTGGTCGCGCGCCTCGAGGTCGTCGAGCAGCGCGCTGACCGACTCGAGCAGCTCGCCGGGCCTCTGCAGCCGGTCGCCCACCGCGGCGCCGACCCCTGGTGCGACGCCCTCGAGCGCGGCGACCACGCCGCTCCACAGCCGGGAGGGGTCGCGATCCTCGTCGTCGAGCGACAGCCAGGCAACCGGCATCCGCGTCTCGGCGGCCCAGCTGCGCAGCAGGGACGTCTTGCCCGAGCCGGCCGGGGCGACCACGAGTGTGAGGGGCGCGGCCGTCGAGGCCTCGACCAGCACGGTCAGGCGCGGGCGCGGGATCAGGTAGGCGGGATTCGCGGCCGGCCGGAGCTTCGACGGGAAGATCCCGGGCGCGACCGTCTCGATGCGCCCTGCCACGCGAGTCGCGTGCGACGTGCTGCGCACCTCGCCACCCATCCCTCCCCAGGGGACGTACCGGACATCTGCACCTTGGCACAACTCGACGCCCGAGCGCGATGACCTGGGGTGATCTCGCGCGCCGAGCGGCGTGAGGCGGCTCGTGTCGCACCCCGCGGCTAGGGTTGTCGTGGCTGTCCAGACCACCGCACGAGGAGCCCGTCATGGCCGAGATCATCCTGTTCCACCACGCCCAGGGCCTGACCGAAGGCATCACCGCGTTCGCCGACGCCCTGCGTGCGGCCGGCCACGAGGTGACCGTGCCGGACATGTACGACGGCCACACGTTCGAGACCCTCGAGGAGGGCCTCGAGTACGCCGACGAGGTGGGGTTCGGCACCGTCATCAAGCGCGGCCAGGACGCGGTCGAGGACGCGCCGGGCGAGGTCGTCTACATCGGCTTCTCGCTCGGCGTGATGCCGGCGCAGGCGCTCGCGCAGACGCGTGCCGGCGCGCGCGGCGCGGTGTTCTTCCACTCGTGCGTCCCGCCCACGGCGTTCGCCGACGAGTGGCCCGCGGGGCTCCCGGTCCAGGTGCACGCGATGGAGGACGACGAGCTGTTCGTCGAGGAGGGCGACCTCGACGCGGCGCGCGAGCTCGTGAAGGTCGCGGGAGCCGAGCTGTTCCTCTACGACGGCGAGGACCACCTGTTCGCGGACAGCAGCCTCGAGGAGTACGACGAGGAGGCCGCGGCGCTCGCGCTCGAGCGGGTCCTCGCGTTCCTCGCGACGCTCGACGCGCGGTAGCCGGACTTCATCCGCCAGACCGCCAGCGCCCGGCCGGGCACCGGACTACGATCCGGCAAATGGGGGCAAAGCTGACCGCAGGCGTTCTCGGGGGGACGCTCGTCGTGCTCGCCGTGAGTGCCGCCGCGTCGGTGCAGGTGCTGGGGCAGCAGTCGGTCGGCACGGGCGACGCCGCGGCGGGTCGGTACGCGGCGGCGCGCAGCGCGGACGTCGCGCGCTGGCTCGACCCGCCGGACGCGGAGAAGTACTCGGCGAAGCAGCTCGTCGCGGCCATGCTCGCGGCGAAGGCGACCGACGGCGCGGTGATCGCCTTCCCCGTGCCGCAGGAGGCCACGGGCACCCTGACAGCCGCGCCGATCACGTGGCGGGGGAGCACCTCGACCACGAGCGGCGCGCGCGTGACCGTGCGGATCGACGCCGACCTCACGATCCGCGCGAACCGGGTCGTCGGCGCGACGCGGCAGATCGACAGCACGGCGGCGCGCTGCTTCGTCTACACGGTGCAGAAGGGCAGCGTCACCCACGTGCGGGACGTGCGCTGCCCCCGGCCGGACCAGGCCATGAAGCCCCCGAAGGCCGCGGCGCTGCCGACGACCTGAGCGAGGTCCCGGGGAGTCAGGCCGCGCGCAGCTCGTGCAGCGCGTCGAGCAGCACCCGGTTGAACGCGACCGGTGCGTGCGAGTTCACGTCGTGCCCCGCGCCGGGCACGACGGTGAGCCGGGAGCCGGGAGCGGCGAGCAGGTAGCGGCGCTCGTCGAGCCGCAGGGGGTCGCGGCTGCCGTTGACGAGCCAGACCGGCAGGTGCAGGCGGCGCAGGTCCGCGAGCGGGGAGTAGCCGGCGAGCGCGGCCAGCATGTCGGTCACCACGTGCCAGGTGCCCCCGCCCGCGCGGGCCAGGCCTGCGACGAAGCCCGAGGCGCGGCGGTAGGCCCGTAGCGGCTTGCCCTTGATCTCGGTCGAGCAGCCCGCCAGGACCACGCCCGCGAGCTTGGCCTGGTTCGCCTGCGCGTACGCGAGGCTCGTGTAGCCGCCGAGCGAGAGCCCGACGAGCAGGGGTGGCACCGCGAACGTGGCGACGGCGTCGTCGATCGCCGCGAGGGCGGCCGGCATGCTGAACCGCTCTCCGGAACGCGTGCCGTGCCCGGGCAGGTCCAGAGCCAGGGTGGGGTGCCCCGAGCGCTCCAGCGCGTCGACCTGGTGGGCCCAGATGGCCGACGAGGTTCGCGTGCCGTGCACGAGCACGATCGGACGAAGCGAGATGGGGACTCCTGTGACTGCGGGTGATAGGCGGTACCGCCACGGTAGCCCGGCAACCTGGGAACAGCCTGGGCCGGTGGGTGGTTGTCGCCCACGACGACGGACCGACCGCCGGAGACACGGAGGAGATCGCGATGAAGGTGCTGCTCACAGGCTCGACCGGCTACGTCGGCTCGGCGGTGCTGGAGGCGCTCGTCGCCCGCGGGCACGACGTGCTGGCCGTGACCCGCAGCGAGTCGTCGGCCGAGCAGGCGCGCGCGGGCGGCGCGACGGCCGTCGTCGGCGACCTGGGCGACGCCGCGTGGCTCACGGCCCGGCTCGACGAGGTCGACGCCGCCATCCACCTGGCCGCGGCGGACGACGGGTCCTCGGCGCAGCTCGACGACGGCGTGATCGACGCCGTGCTCGCGGCGTTCGGCGGCACCGACAAGCCGTACCTGCACACGAGCGGCGTGTGGATCTACGGCGCGGGCGCCGACCTCACCGAGGACCGCCCGCTGCAGCCGCCCGCGATCGTCGCGTGGCGCGTGGCCCGCGAGGAGCGGCTGCTCGCCTCCGACGTGCGCGCGACCGTGATCGCCCCGGCCATCGTCTACGGCCGCAAGGGGGGCATCCCGGTGGGCGTGGTCGCCGGCGGTCCGCGCGACGAGGACGGCGCGCTGCTGCTCGTCGGCGACGGGACGCAGCACTGGGCGACCGTGCACGTCGACGACCTCGCGGACCTGTACGTGCTCGCCCTCGAGGCAGCCTCGGCGGGGCAACGGATCATCGCCGCGGGCGGCGACAACCACACCGCGCGCGAGGTCGCCGAGGCGGCGGCGGGCGAGGTGGCTGCCGAGAGCGTCGAGGCGACGCGCGCGCGGCTGGGGGAGGCGTTCGCCGACGCGCTGCTGCTCGACCAGCAGGCGTCCGGGGCCGCGGCCCGCGCGCTCGGTTGGCGCCCGAGCCGGCCGTCGCTGCTCGTCGAGCTCGCGGGAGCGTAAGAGCTGGGTGGTGTGACGAGACGCGCGTCACACCGCCCAACGCCTGGACCTCTGGACGCACCCCGGCGCATGTGGCCTACTTTGGCCCCGTGACAGCACCTCTCCCGCCGCGCGACGTCCCCCGACTTCTCGCCAGCCACGAGATCCCCGAGCCTCTGCGCAACGACGTCCGCGTCCTGGGCGAGTTCCTGGGCCGCGTGCTGGCCGAGGCCGGCGGTGACGACCTGCTCGCCGACGTCGAGGCGTTGCGCGAGCTCGCCATCCACGCGCACACGGAGCCCACGAGCGACGCGCTCGCCCGGGCCGAGGAGCTCGTCGCGGGCTTCACGCTCGAGCGGGCCGAGCAGGTCGCGCGAGCGTTCACCTGCTACTTCCACCTCGCGAACGCGGCCGAGGAGTACCACCGCATCCGCGTGCTGCGCGACCGCGAGGCCAGCCTCGAGCCGCACAGCCTCGCCCCGGACGACTCGCTGCCCGCCGCCGTGCTCAAGGTCCGCGACGAGCTCGGCGACGACGTCGCCCGCCAGCGTCTGCAGGAGCTCGAGTTCCGACCGGTCCTGACGGCGCACCCGACCGAGGCCCGCCGCCGCGCGGTGTCCCGCTCGATCCGCCGCATCGCCGAGCTCGTCGCCGAGCGCGACGCGCGCAACATCGGCGGCATGTCGCTCGTCGAGAACGAGCGCCGGCTGCTGTCCGAGATCGAGACGCTGTGGCGCACCGCGCCGCTGCGTCAGGCCAAGCCGACGGTCCTCGACGAGGTCCGCACGGTCCTGGCCGTCTTCGAGTCGACGCTGGCCGACGGGTTCCCCGCCGTGTACCGCCGGCTCGACGACTGGCTCCTCGGCGAGGCCGCGGGCACGCGCCCGCCCGTCGTGCGCCCGTTCGCGCGGCTCGGCTCGTGGATCGGCGGCGACCGCGACGGCAACCCGAACGTCACCGCCGAGATCACCCGCGCCTCCGCGCTGCTGCTCTCGGAGCAGGTCCTGATCGCGCTCGAGGCCTCGGCCCGCCGCACCGCCGAGGGCCTGACCCTGGACAGCAGCGGGACCCCCGCGTCGGCCGAGCTCAGCACCCTGTGGCAGCGTCAGCGTGCGCTGTCCGACGAGATCACCGCACGCGTGGCGGCCGACGCGCCGAACGAGCCCCACCGCCGCGTGATCCTCGTGGTCGCCGAGCGGATCGCCGCGACGCGTCGCCGCGACGCGGACCTCGCCTACGCCGGCCCCGAGGCGCTCGAGCACGACCTCCTGGTCGTGCAGCGCTCGCTCGAGGCGGCCGGCGCCAGGCGCTCCGCGTACGGCGACCTGCAGCGCCTGCTCTGGCAGGTCGCCTCGTTCGGGTTCCACCTGGCCGAGCTCGAGCTGCGTCAGCACTCGCAGGTGCACGAGGCCGCGCTGGCCGACCTCGCGAAGAACGGGGTGGACGGCCCGCTCGAGCCCCGGACGGTCGAGGTGCTCGACACTTTCCGCGCGCTCGGCCACGTGCAGCGTCGGTTCGGGCCGCTCGCCGCGCGGCGGTACATCGTCTCGTTCACGCAGAAGCCCGAGCACCTCGCTGCCGTCTACCAGCTCGCCGCGTACGCGTTCGCCGGCTCGGACGACGCGCCGGTGATCGACGCGATCCCGCTCTTCGAGACCTTCGCGGACCTCGAGGCATCCGTCGACATCCTCGAGAAGTCGCTCGAGCTCGAGCCGGTCCAGCGCCGCCTCGCGGCCAACGGTCGCAAGGTCGAGGTCATGCTCGGCTACTCCGACTCCTCGAAGGACGTCGGCCCGGTCTCCGCGACGCTCGCGCTCGACACGGCCCAGGCCCGCATCACGGACTGGGCGCGTCGGCACGACATCGCCCTGACGCTGTTCCACGGCCGCGGCGGCGCGCTCGGCCGTGGTGGCGGCCCCGCCAACCGTGCCGTCCTCGCGCAGCCTCCGGGCTCGGTCGACGGCCGCTTCAAGCTCACCGAGCAGGGCGAGGTCATCTTCGCCCGCTACGGCGACCCGGTCATCGCCGCGCGGCACATCGAGCAGGTCATGGCGGCGACGCTGCTGGCCGGCACGCCGTCGGTCGAGCAGCGCAACGCGGCCGCGACCGAGCGGTTCGCCAAGCTGGCCGCCCGCCTCGACGAGGCGTCGCGCACCCGCTTCCACGCGCTCGTGCGCGCCGAGGGCTTCCCGCAGTGGTTCGCCGAGGTCACGCCGCTCGAGGAGGTGGGCCTGCTGCCCATCGGCTCGCGTCCCGCACGCCGCGGCCTGTCGGTCTCCTCGCTCGACGACCTGCGCGCGATCCCGTGGGTGTTCTCCTGGTCGCAGGCGCGCATCAACCTGGCCGGCTGGTACGGCCTGGGTACGGCGCTCGAGCAGGTCGACGACCTCGACGAGCTGCGCGAGGCCTACGCCCGCTGGCCGCTGTTCGCCACGATGATCGACAACGTCGAGATGTCGCTGGCCAAGACCGACGAGCGCATCGCCGCCCGCTACCTGGCGCTCGGCGACCGCGACGACCTCGCGGCCCAGGTGCTCGAGGAGATGGCGCTGACCCGGCACTGGGTGCTCGCGATCACGGACTCGGACGCGGTGCTCTCGCGCAAGCGCATCCTGGGCCGCGCGGTCCAGCTGCGCAGCCCGTACGTCGACGCCCTCTCCCTGCTGCAGCTGCGCGCCCTGCGCGGGCTGCGCACCGGCGAGGCGCCCGAGCAGGCCGACGACCTGCGCCGCCTGCTGCTGCTCACCGTCAACGGTGTGGCCGCGGGCGTCCAGAACACGGGCTGAGCCTCACGACGGGAGCGAGCGGAACGCCGGGATCGGTGTTCCGCTCGCGAGCGCGTCCAGCACCAGGCGCTCGTGCGGCACGACGGGCTCGGGGAGGGCGTCGAGCGCGAACCAGCCCATCCGCGCCGCGCGGTCGGGCTCGCGCAGGTCGGGCTCCCCGCTCCATCGGGTGACCTGGAAGAACACGTCGACCCTCTGCTCGACGGCCGGCCCGCCGCGTTCGAAGCGGTGCATCGCGGTCAGCGGCACGAGGTCGCCGGGCTCGATCGTCACACCGCCCTCCTCGAGTGCCTCGCGGACCGCGGCCTCGTGCACCGACTCGCCCGCGTCCACGTGCCCGGCCAGCACGGCCCAGTACCCGTCGCGGTAGCCCGTGCCCTGCCGCAGCTGCATCAGGACCTGGTCGTCGCGGCGGAGCACCACGTAGGCGGCCGCGACCAGGAGCGTGCGACCGCCGAGGTGGTCGTCGTCGGCGTAGGTCATGTGCCCGTCGGTCATGTGCCGGTCGGGCCGAAGCGCTCGGTGCGGATCAGGTCGGGGTCGTGGCCCAGGTCGACGAGCGCGTCGGCCACCGCCTCGACGAAGGCCGTCGGGCCGCAGACGAACACGCGCGGCGAGTCGTCGGGCGCGAAGCCCGACGCGGCCAGCTGCGCCGGGGACACCCGTCCCACGGGGCCCGGCCACGCGGGCGGGCCGGAGCGCGTCCACACGCGGGTCACCTCGACGCCGGGACCGAGCCGGTCGAGCTCGTCGGCGTACAGCGCGTCGGCCGGGGTGCGCACCGAGACGAGCAGGCGCATGGGCGCCGACGAGCCGCACGCGGCGTGCGTGCGCGCCATCGACATCAGGGGCACGAGGCCGGAGCCGCCCGCGACGAGCTGCACCGGGCGCGTGTCGGTCGGGTGCCACACGAACCAGTTGCCGATCGGCCCGCGCAGCTCGATCTGGTCGCCGACCTCGAGGTCCTCGGTCAGGTAGGGCGAGACCTCCCCGTCGTCGACCACCTGCACGGTCAGCGCGATGCGCTCCGAGGCCGCGCCCATCACCGGCATCCCCATCGATGCGGGGGAGGCGAGCGAGTAGGAGCGCTGCGCCGAGTAGCCGTCCTCCGCGGTCAGGCGGACGTCGACGTGCTGGCCCGCCATCGCACCGCGCCACCCGGGCACGTCGAGCTCGAGCGTCATGGCCGTCGCGGTCTCGCGGACGCGGTGCACGAGCGTCGCGACGCGCCACGGCACGGAGTACGGGACGTCGTCGGGGACGAGGTCGGCGACCTCGTCGGGAGCCTCAATCACCCCAGTACCGCTGTTCCTTCCACGGGTCGCCGTAGGCGTGGTACCCGAGCTTCTCCCAGAACCCGTACGTGTCGCTGGGGCTCAGGTCGATGCTGCGCACCCACTTGGCGGACTTCCAGAAGTACAGGTGGGGGATGAGCAGGCGGGCCGGGCCGCCGTGCTCGGGCCGCAGCGGCGCGCCGTCGTAGCCGTACGCGATCCAGGCCTTGCCGCCGCGCAGGTCGGCGAGCGGGACGTTGGTGGTGTACCCGCCGTCGCAGTGCGCGAGCGCGAACTGCTCCTCCGGGTCGATCTCGACCGCGTCCAGCAGCGTGTCCAGCGAGACGCCGCGCCACGCGGAGTCGAGCTTGGTCCACTTGGTCACGCAGTGGATGTCCTTGACGATGTCGTCGGCCGGCAGTGCCTGCAGCTCCGCCCAGGTCCACGATCCGCGCGTGGTGCCGCTCCCGGTGATCGAGAACGTCCAGGTGGCGAGGTCGGCGCGAGGGGTCGGGCCCGCCGACAGGACGGGGAATCCGCCCTCGAGGTACTGGCCGGGCGGGAGCCGCGGGTCGGTGGCGCGCTTGCCGCGGAAGCCGCGCGAGACGATGGCCATCAGCGTTCCTGCAGGTGAGGCATGAGATCTCCCCGGGCTGGACGGTGCCCCCATGATGACGGCCCCGTCGCCGAAGCGCTAGACCCAAGAACTCCACAACACCTCTTGTGGAACGACAAGGGGTGTTGCACAATGACCGTTGTGAACAGCGACGAGATCTTCACGACGACCGACCCCGAGGCGCTGCGCGCCCTGGCCCACCCGGTCCGCATCGAGCTGCTCGACCTCCTCGACGACGAGGGCGAGCTCACCGCCTCCCGCGCTGCCGAGCTCACCGGCCAGACGGTCGGCAACTGCTCCTTCCACCTGCGCACGCTCGCGCGCTACGGCTACATCGAGCGCGGCGAGCGGCAGGGGACCGCGTGGCCGTGGCGCTCGATCAGCCGGAACCGCGAGCTGCGGGCCGACGAGTCCGACCCCGAGTCCGTGCGAGCCGTGGGCGCGGTGGCGGCGATGACGCTCCGCCGTGAGGCCGAGAGCATGGCCGCCGAGCTCGCTGCGGCGACCAGCGTGGCGCCGGGCTGGGCTGAGACCGTGGTCGTCAACCGCTCGGGCTTCTGGGCCACGCGCGAGGAGATGGCTGACCTGGTGCGGCGCGTGCGGGAGCTCACCGAGCCGTTCGCCGGGCGCTGGGACGACGCGTCGAAGCGGCCCGAGGGCGCGGTGCAGGGCCGGTTGCTCGGCGTCGTGCTGCCGGGGCTCGAGGCCGTCGCGGGTGCGACGGGCGCCGCCGCCGAGGAGGCCGGGCTGTGAGCGCCGTCGAGGCGCCGGGCCGCCCGCTGGCCCGGCCCGCGTTCCGTCGGCTGACCGCCGCGTGGGTCTGCACCAACGTCGGCGACAGCGCGCTCTACCTGATGATGGCGGTGTGGGCCAAGCAGCTCACGGGCTCGGACGCGCAGGCGGCGCTCGTGTTCGCGGTGCTCGGCCTGCCTGCGCTGCTCGCGCCCGTGCTGGGCCACCTCGTCGACCAGGTCTCGCGCCGTGCGGCGCTCGTCGTCGTCAACGTCGTGACGGCCGTGATCCTGCTCGCGCTGCTCACGGTGCACAGCGCCGAGCAGGTCTGGGTCATCTACGTCGTGACGTTCCTCTACGGCTGCGCCGGGTACACCACCGGCGCGGCGCAGTCCGGCCTCCTGCGCGACCTGCTGCCGGACGACGAGCTCGCGTCGGCGAACGGGCTGTTCACGACGATCGACCAGGCGCTGCGCCTGCTCAGCCCGCTGCTCGGGACCGCGCTCTTCGTCGCCTTCGGCCCGGGTGCGGTCGTCGCGCTCACGTCGACCACGTTCCTCGCCACCGCGGCGATCCTGCTCACCGTGCGCGTCGCCGAGACGCCGCCGAGCACGGAGGAGGGCCCCGGGTACTGGGACCAGCTCGTGGCCGGCGTGCGGTTCATCGCCCGAGAGCCCGAGCTCGCGCGGCTCACGCTCGTGCTCGCGGTCGGGTTCGGGATCACGGGTCTGACCAACGTCGCGATCTTTCCGATCCTCGACCAGGCGCTCGGACTGGGTGCGGAGGCGCTGGGGATCGTCGTGCCCGTGCAGGGCGTGGGCGCGGTGCTCGGCGGGCTCGTCGCCGCTCGTGTGGTGCGCCGGCTGGGGGAGCGCGGGGCGGTCGTCGCCGGCCTGCTCATGCTGGCGATCGCGATGACGGGCGCGCTCGTGCTCACGTTCGTGGCGCCGGTGCCCGAGCCGTGGGGGCTGGTGGCCGTGGGGTTCGGCTTCGCGGTCGGCGGGCTCGGCATCCCGTGGGTCGTCGTGGGGGCCTCGACCTACCGGATCAAGGTGACACCGCCCGAGCTGCAGGGCCGGACGTCGGCGGCGATGAACGTGTCGTTCAACCTGCCGCAGACCGTCGTGACGATGCTGGGGGCCGCCGCGCTGGCGGTGGTCGACTACCGGGTGCTCATCGCGGTCTCGGTGGTCGTGCTGCTGGGGGCGGCAGCACTCGGCCGGGCACCCCTACGGAGTGCCCGGCCGGTCTGAGGCCTTGCTGGGTCAGGCGCGCGAGGACTGCTGCGGCGCCGCGGCGCCCCGGCCGCGACCGCCACGACGGCGGCGACGTGCGGCGTCGCCGGTGGGGCGCTGCTGGCCGGACTGGCCCTGGCCCGCGTGGGTCGGAGCGGAGCCGACGCTCGGCTGGCCGGTGGTCGTCGAGTAGGTCGTCGTCGAGCGCGGCTGGGTCGAACGGGCCTGACCCTGGCCGCGCCCCGAGCGCTGGCCGTTGACCGCCTTGGGGCGCGAGACCTGGGTCTGCACCTGGACCGGCGCGGGGCGCACGTGCGGGGCGACCTCGCCGACGAGGCGCGTGAGCGTCGCGTCGCCGGGCGTGACGTGCTGCGGCTGCGCGGTGATCTTGGCGGCCCGCGTGAGCGCGCGGACGTCGCCGCGCTGCTCGGGCAGGACGAGGGTGACCACGTCGCCGCCCGACCCGGCGCGGGCGGTGCGGCCCGAGCGGTGCAGGTACGCCTTGTGCTCGGCCGGCGGGTCCACGTGGATGACCAGCTCGACGTCGTCGATGTGGATGCCGCGCGCGGCGATGTCCGTGGCGACGAGCACCTTGACGGCACCGGAGGAGAACGCCTCGAGGTTGCGCTCGCGCGCGCCCTGGCCGAGGTTGCCGTGCAGGTCCACCGCGGGGATGCCGTCGGCGGTCAGCTGCTTGGCCAGCTTCTTGGCGTGGTGCTTGGTGCGCATGAACAGCACGCGGCGGCCGGTGCCGGAGGCGAGCTGCTGCACGACGGCCTTCTTGGTGTCGGCGTCGCGGACCTCGAGCACGTGGTGCGTCATCGTCGAGACCGGCGAGGCGGCGCTGTCGACGGAGTGCTCGACGGGCGAGCGCAGGTAGCGCTTGACGATCACGTCGACGCCGTTGTCCAGCGTCGCGGAGAACAGCAGGCGCTGGCCGTTCGTCGGCGTGCGGTCGAGCAGGCGCTTGACGACCGGCAGGAAGCCGAGGTCGGCCATGTGGTCGGCCTCGTCGAGCACGGTGATCTGCACGTCGTCGAGCGAGATGAGGCGCTGCTTCATCAGGTCCTCGAGGCGGCCCGGGCAGGCGATGACGATGTCGACGCCGGCGTTGAGCGCCGTGACCTGGCGCGACTGCGCCACGCCGCCGAAGATCGTCGTGGTGCTCAGCCCGAGCTCCTTGGCGAGCGGGGCCACGGTCGCGTCGATCTGCGTGGCGAGCTCGCGGGTGGGGGCCAGGACCAGCGCGCGGGGACGGCGGGCGGCCGTCTTGGCGCGGGCCGCGGCGGTGCGCACGACGAGGGGGAGGGCGAACGCGAGCGTCTTGCCGGAGCCGGTGCGGCCGCGGCCGAGCACGTCGGTGCCGGCCAGCGAGTCGGGCAGCGTCGCGGTCTGGATGGGGAAGGGGGCGGTGATGCCCTGGTCCGTCAGCGAACGGACAAGAGCAGCGGGCACGCCGAGGTCAGCGAAAGTCGTCACAGAAAAAGGGCCTCTCAGGGCTGGGTCGGGATCGCCGCGTAAGCAACCGAGTCGAACGTGCGGGCTCGGGCGATCTCCACGACGCGGGGCGCACGCAGAATGCGGCGCTCCCGGAGGCCTCACCATCTCACACTCGGCCGTGCGAACCGCTACGCCGTGACGAAGGACACCAGGTCAGCTCTCGCTCGGCACCGAGCCCACGACCTCGCGCAGCACGTCCGTGTCGGCGGGCGTCCAGCCCTCCGGCGGGGCGATCGCGGCCCAGCCGTCGGCGTACTCCTGGTGGTAGTTGTGCCCGTGCCCGGCCGGGACCGAGGCGGCGACGAACAGGTCGATCGTGGACCGCCAGAACGTCACGACCGGGAGCCAGGTGGTCGAGTCGAGCACGTCGGTGCCGCGCGGCTCGGCAAGCCAGTCGGGGCGGTGCAGGATCAGGTCCGGCGACCACCAGGTCACACCGTCAGACGCGTGCTGGTCGAAGACGACGCGCGGCTGCGGCCAGTCGGTGCCGAGCTGCCAGAGCTGGCGGTCGTCGCCCTCGCCCGGCCGGTTGGCCCAGCGCGCGGTCGTGCCGCCGTCGACCACGGGCGTGATCTCCGGGGAGCCCGCGTCGCGGTGCGCGGTCAGGTCGCTCCACAGCGGCGTGAACCCCGGCGTGCCCATCCACAGCGCGCCGTCGGTGCGGGCGGTCACGTCCTGCAGGCTGGAGAACGCGCCCTGCGAGCCGAACGAGCCGAGCGAGATCCCCGCGACGTACAGCAGCGGCCGGCTGTCCTCCGGGAGCTGGGACCAGCGGTCGTAGATCGCCTCGAACAGCGCCTTGCCGGCGGCGGGCGGCGTCGAGCGCGCGCCCAGGAAGCTCACCCAGCTCGGCAGGTAGGAGTACTGCATCGAGGCGATCGCGGTGTCGCCGCCCCAGAGCAGCTCGAGCGAGTCCGCCATCGACGGGTCGACCCAGCCGGTGCCGGTCGCCGTGACGACCGCGAGCACCGAGCGGTCCCACGCGTGGGTGCGGTCGAGCTCGGCGACGACCACCTGGGCGATCGCGTCGAGGTCGTCGCCCGACTCCAGGCCCGCGTAGACACGGATGGGGTCCATGACGGGCTTCGTCGCGCCGGTGCGGTCGGCGACGGACTCGAGCTGGGCCTCCGGGCGGCCCCCCGAGACGAACGTGCGGCCCTGCTTGCCGAGCTCGTCCCAGGCGGCCAGCGAGGCGTCCGAGCCGCTGCGCAGCGGCTCGGTCGGCTGGACGACGCCCTCGGCCGTCGTGTCGTCGACCTTGCCGTAGACCGAGTTGAGCGCAGCCATGCCGCCCTGCACGATCGTGCCGTTGACCAGCAGGACCAGGGCGATCGCGACGACGGCGACGGCCGTGAGGCGCGCGACGAGCGGCGGGATCCAGCGGCCGACCAGGCTCCCGACGAGGAGCGTGAGGCGGCGCAGCGCGCGACCGAGCCCGACGAGCCCGATCGCGAGGAGCAGCGCGAGCACGAGGATCGTGATCGAGTGCGCCGACGAGGGGTGCTCGATGCCGAAGATGTCCCGCAGGTCGTTCTGCCACGTGATGCTCACGACGAGCGCGACGGGGACCACGACGATCGTCGCGACCAGCAGGATGCGCCAGCCCCAGTGCACGACGCGCGCGGACCACCGCACGCCCGCGACGCGCAGCACCCAGGCCAGGAGGACGCCCAACCCGTAGCCGATCGCGGCACAGATGCCCGCGGCCAGGCCCTGGAACAGCGGGCTGCGGGGGATGAGCGCGGGGCCGAGTGCGGTGCCGAAGAACACGAGCGCGCCGGCCAGGCCGAAGGCGGAGTAGCGGCCGGCCCAACGGGTCAGACCCGCCAGGGTGCGGCGCCCCCAGGCGGGGCGGGGGGCTGCGTCGCTCATGAACGGCTCCTGCTGGGCTGTCTGCGCTGGTCACGGCGAACCTAGCGGCTTCGCCGGGCGGCCCGGACCGCGGTCCGGCACGTGGCGCGTCGGGCGTCGGCGGGAGACGATCGTCCTCCCGTCCCGAGGCAGCGAGGAACCCATGACGAGCTCCGTGATCGCCTACGCCCGCTCGCTCGTCAAGGTGTACGGCGAGGGACCGACCGCGGTGCGCGCGCTCGACGGGGTCGACGTGGACCTCGTGCGTGGGGAGCTGACCGCGATCATGGGTGCGTCGGGCTCGGGCAAGTCGACGCTCATGCACTGCCTGGCCGGGCTCGACAAGCCCACGTCGGGCTCGGTCGTCGTGGACGGCGAGCCGGTCAGCGAGATGTCCGAGCGGCGGCTGACGAAGCTGCGCCGGACGCGCGTGGGGTTCGTGTTCCAGGCCTACAACCTCGTGCCGACGCTCACGGCGTTGGAGAACATCACGCTCCCGCTGGACATCGCGCGGCGGCCGGTGGACGCCGACCACCTCGACCTCGTCGTGCGCACGCTCGGGCTCACCGACCGGCTCGGGCACCGGCCGACCGAGCTGTCGGGCGGCCAGCAGCAGCGCGTGGCGTGCGCACGTGCGCTGGTCGCACGGCCCGCGGTGGTCTTCGCGGACGAGCCGACGGGCAACCTCGACTCGACGTCGGCCGCCGAGGTGCTCGGGTTCCTGCGCCGCAGCGTCGACGAGCTCGGGCAGTCGGTCGTCATGGTCACGCACGACGCGACCTCGGCCGGCTACGCGCACCGGGTCCTGTTCCTCGCGGACGGCCGGGTGGTCGACGAGCTGCGCGAGCCGACCCGTGCCGCGGTGCTCGAGACGCTGGGGGCGCTGACCGGGCCACCGCGAGGCTCGGCCTGATGGGGCGCGTGGCGCTGCGCGGCATCCGCGCGCACCTGGTCCGGTTCTTCTTGTCCGTGCTCGCGGTGGCCCTGGGCGTCGCGTTCGTCGCGGGGACGTTCGCGCTGCGCACGATGCTGGGGTCGACCTTCACGGACATCGTGGCGACGACGACGCTCGGCGACGCTTATGTCCGGGGCGCGCACGAGGCCGGTGCGTCGACCAGCGGCTTCGGCGGCGTGAGCCGCAACCTCGTGCCGCTCGACCTGGTCCCGACGATCGAGGCGGTCGACGGCGTGGAGCGGGCGCTGCCGGACCTGCAGGGGCCCGCGGTGCTCGTCGGGGCCGACGGGACCGCGGTGCAGAGCACGCAGGCACCCAGCTTCGCGTTCGGCTACGACGCGCGTGACCCGGCGCTCCACCTGGTGGCCGGCCGAGCGCCCGCGGCGGCCGACGAGGTCGCGCTCGAGACCGCCACGCTGGCCTCCTCGGGGCTTGCGCTCGGGGACACGACGCGGGTGGTGCTCGCGGGCGAGATCCGCGAGGTGCGGGTCGTCGGCGAGGTGCGGCTCGGCTCCGCGCTGGCCGGGGCGACCGTGGTGTTCGTCGACACCGCGACCGCGGAGGCGCTGTTCGCCCCGGACGGCGAGGTCGCCTCGATCGGCGTGTACGCGGCCGACGGGGTGTCGCAGTCCGACCTCGTCGCGCGGCTCGCGCCCGTCGTGGGCGCCGACGCACAGGTCGTCACGGGCGAGCAGCTGCGCGACGAGACGACCGCGGCGATCGAGCAGGTGCTGGGGTTCATCACGACGTTCCTGCTGGTGTTCGCGGGGATCTCGCTGTTCGTCGGCGCGTTCATCATCGCCAACACGTTCTCGATGTGGGTGCGCCAGCGCACGCGGGAGCTCGCGCTGCTGCGGGCCGTCGGGGCCTCGCCGCTGCAGGTGTTCACCTCGATCGTGCTGCAGGCCGTGGTCGTGGGGCTCGTGGGCGCCGGGGTCGGGGTGGTGGCCGGGCTCGGGCTCGTCGTCGTGCTGCGGCGCGTGCTGGCCGGGCTCGGGATGCAGCTGACCGGGCGGATCCCGCTCGACGGGTTCACGGTGCTGGTGTCCGTGCTGATCGGGACGCTGGTCAGCGTCGCGGCGGCCGCGGTGCCGGCGCGACGGGCGGCGCTGGTCCCACCGGTCGAGGCGCTGCGTGACGAGGTCACGGTGCCCGAGCGGTCGCTGCGGCGGCGCGCCGTGGTCGGCATCGTGCTGCTCGTCCTCGGGATCGGTGCCGTCGCGTGGGCGATGGCTGCGCCCGGTGCCGACGCGGCGGGCGCGCGGCTCGGGTACGGGGCCGGGGCGGTGGTGCTCGGGGTGCTCGCCGTCTCGCCCGTGCTGGCGCGCGCGGTGCTGCGGGTGCTCGGCGCGGTGCTGCTGCCGCTGCGTCCGGTCGGGCGGCTCGCGCGCGGGAACGTCACGCGCAACCCGCGGCGCACGGCCAACACGGCCGGGGCGCTGATGATCGGGATGGCGCTCGTCGGGGCGTCGGCGGTGATCGCGTCGACCGCGCAGGCGTCGACGAGCGCGATCGTCTCGAAGGAGGCGACCGCCGACTTCGTGCTGCGGGCGCCGCCGTCGTCGTCGGTGCCCGCGCAGGCGCTCGACGACGTCCGGGCGCTGCCCGACGTGCGCGCGGCCGACTCGTTCGCGAGCGCGGCACTGCGGGTCGACGGCTCGTCGACCGCGGTGTCCGGGATCGACCCCGCGGCCGTGGGGCGCAGCATCGTGGTCGAGGACGTCGCCGGTTCGCTCGCCTCCGCGCTCGCGGCCGGGGAGATCGCGGTGCAGCGCACGGCGGCCGACGACCGGGGCTGGGCGCTCGGGGACCGGGTGACCCTGACGGGCGAGAGCGGGACGCGCACGGCACGGGTCGGGGCGATCATCGACTCGCCGGCGTTCGGCGTGCCCGTCGTCGTGCCAGCCGACCTGCTCTCGGACCTCGTCCCCGCCGCGCAGCAGGTCGTGTCCACGGTCTTCGTGACCGTGGTGGCCGGGGCCGCGCTCGACGACGTGCGCGCCGAGCTCACGGCGACCGTGCGGCCGTACGTGGTGGTGACCGTGATGGATCCCGAGGAGTTCGTCTCGGAGCTCGCCGACCAGGTCGACCAGGTGCTCGTGATCCTCTACGCGCTGCTCGGGCTGTCGGTGGTGATCGCCGTGCTCGGGATCGTCAACACGCTCGCGCTGTCCGTGATCGAGCGGACGCGCGAGATCGGGCTGCTGCGGGCCGTCGGGCTGGGGCGGCTGCAGCTCGCGTCGGTGATCACGGCCGAGTCGGTGCTGACGGCGGTGTTCGGGACGGTCGTCGGGCTGGCGGTGGGGGTCGCGCTCGCGTCGACGCTGCCGACGGTGTTCGGGGACGTGGGGCTGCGCGAGCTCGCGGTGCCGTGGTCCTCGCTGCTCGCGATGCTCGCGCTCGCGGTCGTCGTCGGCGTGCTCGCGGCCGTCGGGCCGGGGGTGCGCGCGGCGCGGCTGGCCGTGCTGCAGGCCGTGAGCACCGACTGACGCCTACGCTCGGCGTGTGAGCGACACCGGGTACGGCGACTTCGAGTTCGAGCGGCGCTTCTGGGTCCGTGACCTGCCCACGGACGTGCTCGACGGCGCGCCCACCCTCATCGTGCAGAGCTACTACCTGGCCGACGAGGGCTTCGCGATCCGGCTGCGCGCGCAGACCTCCGGGGGGACCGCGGTGCTGGACCCCTCGCTCGAGCCGCTCGTGGTGCTGGACACCTTCGCGGACCGGTTCGACTTCTGCGCGATCACGCTCAAGGGGCCGATGAACGTCGGCACGCGGTACGAGGCGGAGCGCGAGGTCGACGTGGCCGTGGGGCTGGAGATGATCCGGCGGGGCGGGTCGCGGATCGTCAAGACGCGGCACTCGTCGTGGCTCGGGTCCGACGGGTGGGTCATCGACACGTTCGGCGGGGCCAACGCGCCGCTCGTCGTCGCGGAGGTCGAGCGCGGGGGACCGGTGACGGACCTGCAGATCCCCGCGTTCTGCGTGACCGAGGTGACCGACGACCCGCGGTTCTCCAACGACGCGCTCTCGCGAGCGCCCTACGGGCCGTGGGCGGCGCAGTTCGAGGCGGAGCTCGCCGCGCGCGGGCCGCGGTTCCTGCGGGGGCTCGGGACGAACGAGCTCGAGCAGCCTCGGGAACAAAGTTGATCCTTCAATTATTGTTTGGGTAGAAGCCCGACGAAGGAGCACGACCGTGTCGACCGCACCGACCCCCGGACAGGGCGCCGCCCAGCAGCTGGCGAGCCCGCACCCGCACGACAGCATCGCGGCCGGCACGGCCATGGACGCCGTCACTCTCCTGGTCGGGGACCTCGACCGGCAGCTGCGCTTCTACCGCGACGGGCTCGCGCTCTCGGTCATCGAGCAGCCGGGCGACCGGTTCGCGACCGGGCCGGCGACCGTGGTGCTCGGGCGGGGGACCACGCCGCTCGTCGTCCTCCGTCACACGCCTGACCTGCCGCCCGCGGCGCGCGGCTCGGCCGGGCTGTTCCACACGGCGATCCTGTTCGACGACGAGGCGGGGCTGGCCGCGACGCTGGCGTCGATCGCGCAGCGCGAGCCGGGCTCGTACACCGGGTCCGCCGACCACCTCGTGTCGCTGGCGTTCTACTTCACCGACCCCGAGGGCAACGGCGTCGAGCTGTACTGGGACCGGAGCCGGTCGCAGTGGAGCCACCGCGAGGACGGGACCGTGGTGATGGACTCGCTGCGGCTCGACCCGAACGCGTTCCTCGGAGAGCACCTGACGGACTCGCTCCTCTCCTCTCCTGGTTCTGGCGACGCCGTCGTCGGGCACGTCCACCTGTCCGTGGGCGACGTGCCCTCGGCGCGCGCGTTCTACGTCGACGCGCTCGGGTTCGACGTGACCGCGCAGTGGCACGGCGCGTTGTTCGTCTCGGCCGGCGGGTACCACCACCACCTGGCGATGAACACGTGGAGCTCGGCCGGTGCCGGGCCTCGGGCGTCCGCGCTCGGGCTGGGCGAGGTGCGGATCGCGGTCCCGACCGCCGACGACCTCGGCGCGCTCGGCGCACGCGTGACCGCGGCCGGGGTGCAGGTGGCCGACGACGGGGCGGCGCTGACGTTCACCGACCCGTGGCGCAACCTGATCCGGGTCTCCGCGGAGGCCTGACCTCCGCGTTTTCGGGTCGGCCACCTCACGCGCATACAGTGGGCGGCCGACTCGACGGAGGGGGCCTGCGTGCCGATCGACCGCTGGCGCCTGGTGCGTGGCGCTGCTGCTGGGGCTGTGGTGCTGGGCCTGCTCGTGGGGTGCAACGACGACCCGGCGCCGGTGTCTTCGCCGTCGGCTTCGGCCGTTCGGTCCACTTCCTCCGCTCCGGCCACCCCGACGCCCTCGCCGACCGTAGCCGCCCCCGCCGGGGCCGTAGTCGCGGCGCCGGGTGCGGCGGCGACCGTTGTCGACGCAGGGGCTGCGGCCGCGGCGCTCGCGACGTCGCGGGCGGTGTTCGTCTCGTCGCCCCTGGTGGTCGTGGCGGCGGCCGACGATGCCGGCGGGCAGCTGACGGCCGCGTCGGTCGCGGTCGCTCTCGGTGCGCCGGTGCTGCTGACGGGGGACTCCCTGCCTGCAGAGGTGGAGCGCCTGGGGGCGACGCGCGTGGTTGCGGTCGGCGACGCTGTGGCGCCTGACGGGGTGTCGGTGGTGACGGTGGCGTCGGGAGCCTCGGCCGACGAGCTCGAGGCAGCGACCGGGGTGGCGTTCGGTCATGCGCCGCGTGTGAAGCGGGGGAACGCGGCGGCGGTTGCGGCGGTCTCGGGGCTCGAGGCGGACGCGCCGGTCGCGCTCGTCGGGGCTGGGGTGCAGGGGACGAAGGCGGCGTCGAAGCCGACGCCTTCCGCTCCATCGACGGGGGCGCCCACCTCTGGATCTGCCCCGACGCCCGCGCGCCCGGCGCTGCCTGCGGCGCCGGCCGGACTCGTGGCCCTCGTCGGCGCGGGACGTACGCCTGTCGCCGCGCTGGCGACGGTGCGCGCGGCGGGTGTTCCCGTCGTCTCCGTCCCGGGCGGTGACCCGCGCGCGACCTCCGCGACGGTCAAGGCCGTCGCGGCTGCCGAGCCGGACTCCGTCATTGCGCTCGGTCCTGGCTTCGGCACGCCGTCGCGGCTCGCTGCGCGGGTGGGCACGGCGCGGACCGGTGTTTTGATCCCCGGCGGCGGCCAGCTGGTCTACCCGGAGGGTGACGGCGTGCGCGGCAAGCGGTACGTCGCGCTGTACGGGACGCCGGGGAGCAAGGCGCTGGGCGTGCTGGGGGAGCAGTCGGTGGCCAAGACCGTCGCGCGCGCCACGAGGACGGCCAAGCCGTACCGCGCGCTGACGAAGGACACGGTGGTGCCGATGGTGGAGATCATCGCGACGATCGCGTCCGCCTCGGCCGGCGACGACAAGGACTACTCGCGGGAGCGCTCGGTCGCCGAGCTGCGGCCGCTCATCGAGGCCGCGCACCGCAAGGGGCTCGCCGTCGTGCTCGACCTGCAGCCGGGCCGCACCGACTTCCTCACGCAGGCCAAGCGGTACGAGCCGCTGCTCGCGATGCCGAACGTCGGGCTCGCGCTCGACCCCGAGTGGCGCCTGAAGAAGAACCAGAAGCACCTCCGCCAGATCGGCTCGGTCAAGGTCGCGGAGGTCAACCGCGTCGGCGACTGGTTGGCCGAGTTCACGGCCCAGCGGCACCTGCCGCAGAAGATGTTCGTGCTCCACCAGTTCTCGCTGTCGATGATCTCCGACCGGTCCGAGCTGGACACGTCGCACGACGAGCTCGCGGTGCTGATCCACGTGGACGGCCAGGGCTCGCAGCCGGCCAAGCGCGGGACGTGGCATGCGCTGCGCACGGGCGCACCGGACGTCCACTGGGGCTGGAAGAACTTCTACGACGAGGACCACCCGATGCTGTCGCCGAAGAAGACGTACAAGGTGTCGCCGAAGCCGGACCTGGTCACCTACCAGTAGGTGGGCTGTGCGCTGGGCACACTCAGACCATGAGCGCGACCCCCGACGACTGGACGATCTCCCACTTCTCGCAGGCGAACCCGGAGGGCGAGGGGCAGGACGACGTCGCTGCCCTGCTGCGTCGTGTGGCCGACACGATCGAGGCGCTGGGGCGTGTCGACGTACAGGACGTGGTGCTGCACCAGGACCTCACGGGCGGTGAGGACAGGCCGTCGTTGACCGTGTATTACGTCCGACGCTGAGGGGTGATGCACTCGGTGGCCTGTGGATGAATCACACGTCATGTCAGACCTCGATAGTACATTTGTTCGATAACGGACAGGTCGAACGGGGTGGTGACGATGGCGGTGGCGTACGCGGAGCCGATGCTCGAGCCCGCCGTGGGCGGACTGCGCTACCCGCGGTTCCCCGTTGCTGCGGTCAGTCCGATGGCGATCCTCGAGCTCGTCGAGTCGACTCCCGTCGCTGATCTCGCCGGGCCCGATCTCATCGCGGTGATCGCGGCGTGGGACCAGGTCCAGGCGATCGGAGCGGCGCGCCAAGCCGAGGCCGCCCGGGAGATCGCCGCGCGCGGCGGGTTGGCGGCGTCGTACGCGGACGACGAGATCGCGAGCGCCCTCGCGTGCACGCGGCAGGCCGCCCAGGCGCTGGTGCTTCGTGCGGAAGCACTCGGCCGTGAGCCCGCGCTGAACGACGGGCTGCTCAACGGCATGCTCGACGTCCGGAAGGTCGACGCGATCCTCGCCGAGGTCGCGACCCTGGTCAACGGTCCGGTGCGGGACGGCATCGTCCGCGAGGCCGCCGAGCGGGGCGGGAGCCTGACCGCGCCGCAGTTACGGCGGCACGTGCGCCAGGCGGTCCTGCTCGCGGACCCGGAGACGGCAGCCAAGCGGGAGGTGGCGGCGCGCGACGAGCGTCGGGTCGAGGTGCAGTGGATGCCGGACTCGATGGTCTGGCTCAGCGCGTACCTGCCTGCGGCCGACGGCATCACCGTCATGACCGTGCTGGACGCCCTCGCGGACAGCCGCGTGCCCGGCGAGACTCGCACCGCCGATCAGCTGCGTGCCGATGCGCTGGTGGACCTGTTCGGGGACGTGCTCGACCGGGGCGAGCTGCCGTGCGGGCGACCGCTGCCGCAGCGCAAGGGCCGGCGGACGTCGGTCGAGGTCGCGGTCGGCGCGGGGACACTGCTGGGTCTCGACGAGAACCCGGGCTTCCTGGCTGGCTACGGGCCGATCCCGGCGCCGGTCGCTCGCGCTCTCGCTCAGGACGCGACGTGGTCGCGGCTCCTGCACGACGCGGTGACCGGTGCGATCCTCGAGCGCTCGCCCGTGCGGTACCGACCAGGGGTGGACCTCACCGGGCTCGTGACCGCCCGGGACCGGACGTGCCGGTTCCCGGGCTGTCGGCGCCCCGCCATGCGGTGCGAGCTCGACCATCGGGTGCCGTTCGACCCGAGCAGACCGGCCGAGGACCAGACCACGGCCTCGAACCTCGACTGCCTGTGCAAGCACCACCACCAGGCCAAGACCGACGGGGCGTGGACACCTCGCCGTGATCCCGTCTCCGGGGTGATGACCTGGACCAGCGCGATGGGGATCACCTACTCGCGGGCGCCGGACTCGGTGATCGTGCTGCCGTCGGCGCGGGGGCGGCGTCCCGAGCAGGTTTCGGATGAGGCCGAGGACATCGGACCGCCGCCGTTCTAGCTTGCTCTGGGTGCTGGGTGCTGGGTGCTGGGTGCTGGGTGCTGGGTGCTGGGTGCTGGGTGC
>NZ_QWKP01000198.1 GCF_003470205.1 Cellulomonas rhizosphaerae | reverse complement strand
AGTCGCGCGCTCTGGAGGACAAGCACTCGGACTCCGTGCGGGTCGGGCGGCTGCAGGCCGGCATGTGGGCGGAGCTCGAGGACCTCGGGATCGTCGTCGCGCAGGCCGCGCAGTGGCAGGAGGCGGTCGCGCAGGTGCGGGCGCTCGAGGAGCCGCTGCCGGACACGCCCGTGCCGACCTCGGTGCGCGCGGAGCTGCGGCCCTACCAGCAGTCGGGATTCGCCTGGCTCGCGCGGCTGGCCGACGCGGGGCTCGGCGGGATCCTCGCCGACGACATGGGCCTCGGCAAGACGTTGCAGGTCCTCTCGCTGGCCGCGCACCTGCGGGCCGCGGGTCGGCCGCCGCTGCTCGTCGTCGCCCCGACGTCCGTCGTCGGCGCGTGGGCCGGGGAGGCCGCGACCTTCCTGCCGGACCTGCGGGTCGCGACGGTCGACCGGACCGCGGCACGGCGCGGGCACGCGTTGGCCGAGGCGGTCGCGGGCGCGGACGTCGTCGTGACGTCCTACGCGCTGTTCCGGATCGAGCACGACGAGTACGACGCGCAGGAGTGGTCCGCGCTCGTGCTCGACGAGGCGCAGATGGTCAAGAACCACGACTCCCGCGCCTACGCGTGCGCCCGGACGCTGCGCGCGCCGGTGAAGTTCGCCGTGACAGGGACGCCGCTGGAGAACACCGTCATGGAGCTGTGGGCGCTGCTGGGGATCGTCGCGCCCGGGCTCTTCCCGTCGCAGAAGCGGTTCGTCGAGCACTTCCGCCTACCGATCGAGCGCGCCGGGGACTCGGAGCGGCTCGCGCAGCTGCGCCGGCTGATCCGGCCCGTGGTGCTGCGCCGGACCAAGGAGTCGGTCGCGTCCGAGCTGCCGCCCCGCGTCGAGACGGTCGTCGACGTCGAGCTCGCGCCCAAGCACCGCTCGGTCTACGACCGGCAGCTGCAGCGCGAGCGGCAGAAGGTGCTCGGGCTGCTGGCCGACTTCGACGGCAACCGCTTCGAGATCTTCCGCTCGCTCACGCTCCTGCGGCGGCTCGCGCTCGACCCGTCGCTGGTCGACGACGCGCACGCGGGGGTGCCGGCGTCGAAGCTGGACGTGCTCGAGTCGATGCTCGCCGAGATCGTCGCCGACGGGCACAGGGTGCTCGTGTTCTCGCAGTTCACGGGCGTGCTGGACCGGGTGCGGTCCCGGCTGACGGAGCGCGGGACGGCGTTCGCGTACCTCGACGGGAGGACGCGGGGCCGGCCGGCGGTGATCGAGTCGTTCCGGTCCGGCTCGGCGCCCGTGTTCCTCATCAGCCTCAAGGCCGGTGGCTTCGGGCTGACGCTGACCGAGGCGGACTACGTCGTCGTGCTCGACCCGTGGTGGAACCCGGCCGTCGAGGCGCAGGCGGTCGACCGCGCGCACCGCATCGGGCAGACGCGGACCGTGATGGTCTACCGGCTGGTGGCGAAGGGGACGATCGAGGAGAAGGTGATGGCGCTCAAGGCCGAGAAGGCGGCGCTGTTCGACTCGGTCATGGGCGGCGGCGAGCTGTCCGACTCGCGGATGGGCGCCGACGATGTGCGCGCGCTGCTCGGCGTCTGAGCACTCGTCCACAGCCCCGTCGGCCGATGTCCCCGGTTGTCGGGACCGGCTCGTAGGGTTGTCGCGTGAACCCCGACTCCGCGCCCGACGAGGGCTTCGACTGGCACCTCGAGGAGCCCCCGTTCGACCCGGGGTACGACGAGGTGCCGCCGGAGTCCGTCCTCTCGTCGCGTGCGCCCGCTGTCGCTCCCGCGCCGCGGGTTCCCGCGTCCGTCGTCGTCGGGAGTGCCACGCAGGGCCCCGACGACGGACCGGCACCCGAGCCGCTCGAGGTGCTGCGACGGGTCTGGGGGTACGACGCGTTCCGCGGCGAGCAGGCGGACATCATCGCGACGATCGTCGGCGGCGGCGACGCGCTGGTGCTGATGCCCACGGGCGGCGGCAAGTCGCTGTGCTACCAGGTGCCGGCGCTCGTGCGCCCGGGCACCGGGGTCGTCGTCTCGCCGCTCATCGCGCTCATGCAGGACCAGGTCGACGCCCTCTCGGCGCTCGGCGTGCGCGCGGGGTTCCTCAACTCGACGCAGCAGCCGTTCGAGCGGCGGGCTGTGGAGGACGCCTACCTCGCGGGCGAGCTCGACCTGCTCTACCTGGCTCCGGAGCGCCTGCGGGTGCGGGAGACCGTCGAGCTGCTCGACCGCGGTCGGATCTCGCTGTTCGCGATCGACGAGGCCCACTGCGTGTCGCAGTGGGGGCACGACTTCCGGCCCGACTACCTGCAGCTGTCGATGCTGCACGAGCGATGGCCCGAGGTCCCCCGGATCGCGCTGACGGCGACGGCGACCGACGCGACGCACGCCGAGATCGCCTCCCGCCTGCAGCTCGAGGACGCGCGGCACTTCGTCGCGAGCTTCGACCGGCCCAACATCCAGTACCGGATCGCCCCCAAGGACAACCCCCGCTCGCAGCTGCTGAGCCTGCTGCGCGAGGAGCACGACGGCGACGCCGGGATCGTCTACTGCCTGTCCCGCAAGTCCGTGGAGCAGACCGCCGAGTACCTCGTCGGGCAGGGCATCACGGCGCTGCCGTACCACGCGGGCCTCGACCGGAACGTGCGCGCGCGCAACCAGTCCCGCTTCCTGCGCGAGGACGGCGTCGTCATGGTGGCGACCATCGCGTTCGGCATGGGGATCGACAAGCCCGACGTCCGGTTCGTGGCGCACCTCGACCTGCCGAAGTCGGTCGAGGGGTACTACCAGGAGACCGGGCGTGCGGGGCGTGACGGGCTGCCGTCGACCGCGTGGCTCGCCTACGGGCTGCCGGACGTGGTGCAGCAGCGCCGCATGATCGACACCTCCGAGGGCGACGCTGCGCACAAGCGACGGCTCACGCAGCACCTCGACGCGATGCTCGCGCTGTGCGAGACCGTCTCGTGCCGGCGCGTGCAGCTGCTCAACTACTTCGGCCAGGCGAGCGAGGCGTGCGGCAACTGCGACACCTGCCTGACGCCGCCGGACTCGTGGGACGGCACGCTCGCGGCGCAAAAGCTGCTCTCGACCGTCGTGCGGCTCGAGCAGCGCGGGCAGCGCTACGGCGCGGGGCACCTCGTCGACATCCTGCGCGGGAAGACCACCCCGCGGATCGCGCAGCTCGGTCACGCGTCGCTGTCGACCTTCGGGATCGGCGCAGACGTCTCCGAGGCGGAGTGGCGCGGCGTCGTGCGCCAGCTGCTCGCCGCGGAGTTCCTCGGCGTCGACTCCGACGGGTACGGCACGCTGCGGCTGACGCCCGAGTCGGGGTCGGTGCTGCGCGGCGAGCGGACCGTGCTGCTGCGACGTGAGGCGGAGAAGGCGGTCCGGTCGCGCTCTCGGTCGGACTCGCCGCGGCCCGCTGCCGTCGACCTCGATGCGACGGCCGCGTCGGCGTTCGAGTCGCTGCGCGCCTGGCGTGCGGGGGCATCCCGCGAGCAGGGCGTGCCCGCGTACGTGGTGTTCCACGACGCGACGCTGCGGGAGATCGCCGTGCGGATGCCGTCGTCACTCGAGGAGCTCGGGACCGTCAGCGGGGTCGGGGCGACGAAGCTCGAGCGGTACGGGCCGGGGGTGCTCGCGGCACTGGCGGGGTGAGTCTCCGGCGGTTCGCGTCATGTTCTTCGCCGCAGTCGGCGCGGGGTGCACGACGCGGCGGTCAGCGGTGCGACCAGGTGGCTCCGGCGTTTGCAGTGGCCCCGCCACCGCGTCGAGCCGACCACAGTCCCCGCGACCTCGAGACCCGTCCACAGCCCGCTCCACGCCGCGGCTGTCGTGTCAGACCCCAGTCGTACAGTTGTTCGTATCAGGACATACCGGACGCGAGCGCAAGGGGGTGACATGGCGATCTCGAGCGACGACCTCCTCGAGGCGATGCGAGTCGCCACCGACCTGCTCGCCGAGTTCGACCCACGTGACCTCGACGGCTGCGAGGCAGCCCAGCAGTTCCTCGCGCTCGACCAGGTGGCGGGCCGGATCACCGCGCTTGCCGCGCGACGCCTCCCCGTCGTCGAGGCGGATGGGTGGTGGGCGACCGATGGGTCGCGCACCGTGGCGTCCTGGGTGTCGTCCGCCGGGCGGATGACGTACGGGCGCGCGGCGTCCCTGGTCCGGCTCGGCCGCGCGTTCCAGGGCGCCCTACCCCTGACTGCCGCAGCAGCGTCGGCCGGCACGGTCCCGTTCGACCACGCCCAGGCGCTCGCACGTCACGCCCCGACGTCGGACATCCGCAAGGAGGCGCTGGCAGCGCCGGCCTCCGAGTGCGGCGAGGAGTTCCTCGTCGAGCACGCCGAGCAGCTCGGAGCCGACCCGTTCGCGCGGCTCGTCGCGCGGTGGGCAGCAGCGGCCGATCCGGAGAGCGACGAGCGCGGCTACCGCAAGGCGACCGACCGCGAGTTCGTCGGACTCTCCGAGACGACCGGCGGATTCCACCTCAAGGGCTTCCTGACGACCAACCACGGCGCCACGCTGCGCGCCGCACTCGACGCGGTGATGACGCCGCCGACGCCCGACGACACGCGCACGACCCAGCAGCGACGCGCCCAGGCGCTCGCCGACGTCGCCCGCCTCACACTCGACCAGGGCCTGGTCGGATCGGGCGCCGCCGTCCGCCCGCACCTGACGTGCATCGTCGACTGGGAGAGCCTGCAGCGGGCTCTGCACCGCACGGGAGCCGCAGGGAGCTCGGCATCCGGTCCGTTCG
Source organism: Cellulomonas rhizosphaerae (assembly GCF_003470205.1). GTDB lineage: Bacteria > Actinomycetota > Actinomycetes > Actinomycetales > Cellulomonadaceae > Cellulomonas > Cellulomonas rhizosphaerae. The sequence continues at coordinate 32,023 of NZ_QWKP01000198.1, read as the reverse complement.
GCTTCCGGCTCGAACCGATCGCCGACGAGGAGCGCTTCGCAGTCGGCGAGATCCCGGGAGCAGGTCCGATCCCGCAGCACGTGCTCGCCCGCCTCGCGTGCGACTCCGAGATCACGCGCGTCGTGTTCGGGCCGCAGTCGCAGGTCATCAACGTCGGGCGAGCGGAGCGGACGTTCAGCGGCCCACGACGGCGGGCGATCATCGCGCGCGACGGGACGTGCCGATATCCCGACTGCAGTGCGCCACCCTCGCTCGGCGAGCTTCACCACGTCGACCACTGGGTCCGGGACCTCGGCGACACCGACGCCAACCGCGGCATCCTGCTGTGCTGGTACCACCACGCCCTCGTGCACCGGCTCGGCATCGAGATCGGCCGATCGCCCACGGGCAGGTGGACGTTCACCACCCGCTACGGGTCCGATCTGGCACGCGCGGCCTGACCGGGTGTCTGAGGGCGGGCGTCCGCGTGGCCGAGTGACGGGGCGGCGCCCAGGTAACCACCGGGGGCGGCGGCGAGCCGAGGAAGTGGCTAGCCCGGGAACTGTGGAGCCGGGAGCCGCGGCCGCCGAAACACGAGCGCGCCGGGTCGTGCCGCAGGAGATGCGGACGACCCGGCGCGCTCAGGACTTCAGGCGCTCACGACCTCGAGCGTTCCGGACCGCACACGCTCACGAGCGCTGGTGCCGTCCACGGCGAAGGGCTCGATCGCGGCGATCTCGTCGTCGGTGAGCGCGGGCGCCGACAGGGCAGCCACGTTCGCCTCGAGCTGCGCGACCGACGACGCACCCACGAGCGCCGACGTCACCCGGGAGTCACGCAGCACCCAGGACAGCGCGAGCTGCGCGAGCGACTGACCACGCCCGGCGGCGATCTCGTTGAGCCCCCGCGCACGCGTGAGGTAGTCCTCCGAGATGGCGGACGCCTTGAGGAAGTGGCCGAGGGCGGCCCGCGAGTCGGCCGGCACGTCGCCCGAGAGGTACCGGTCGGACAGCAGGCCCTGCTGGAGCGGGGAGAACACGATCGTGCCGATGCCGAGATCCCCCACCACGTCGAGCAGCGACTCGGTCTGGTCCTCGCGCACGTTCTCGATGTGCCGGCTGAACATCGAGTAGTTGGGCTGGTGGATCAGCAGCGGCGTACCGAGGTCGGCGAGGATCGCTGCAGCCTCGCGCGTCTGGGACGGCGAGTAGTTCGAGACACCGGCGTAGAGCGCACGGCCGCTGGTCACCGCGGTGTGCAGCGCACCCATCGTCTCCTCGAGCGGTGTCTCGGGGTCGAACCGGTGGGAGTAGAAGACGTCGACGTAGTCGATGCCGAGGCGCCCGAGCGACTGGTCCAGCGACGAGAGCAGGTGCTTGCGCGACCCGCCGCCCCCGTACGGGCCGGCCCACATGTCGTAGCCAGCCTTCGAGGAGATGACGAGCTCGTCGCGGTACGGCCGCAGGTCCGCCGACAGGATCCGGCCGAAGTTCTCCTCGGCCGATCCCGGGGGCGGGCCGTAGTTGTTCGCCAGGTCGAAGTGGGTGATGCCCAGGTCGAAGGCCCGCAGCACCACCTCGCGCTGGGTGTCGAGGGCGGTGGTGTCGCCGAAGTTGTGCCAGAGGCCGAGAGACAGGCCCGGCAGGCGCAGGCCGCTGCGGCCGACCCGCCGGTACTCGATCTGCTCGTAGCGGTCATCGGCTGCGCGGTAGCGCGACATCGGTCCTCCGGGTTCGGTGAGCGTGTCGATCGTCTCGACGCGCCCACGCTATCCCTCACGCAGGCCCCCGTGTTCACGTGACCACGGCCGCGGACACGGGATGATGTCCCGGTGCTGCACGTCGTCTTCTTCGAGCCCCGCATCCCCGGCAACACGGGTAGTGCGATCCGCATGTCCGCCACCACGGGCGCGACGCTCCACCTGATCGAGCCCCTGGGCTTCGACCTCTCCGAGGCGAAGCTCCGCCGCGCGGGCCTGGACTACCACGACCTGGCCGACGTCCAGATCCATGCCGACCTCGACGCCGCCAAAGCAGCCCTTCCCGACGCGCGGGTGTTCGCCTTCACCGCGCAGACCACCACGCGGTACACCGACATCGACTACGTCGACGGCGACGTCCTCCTGTTCGGACCCGAGCCCACGGGCCTCCCGCCCGAGGTGCTCGACGACCCGTGGGTCACCGAGAAGCTGCGGATCCCGATGCTGCCGGGCCGCCGGTCGATGAACCTGTCGAACGCTGCCGCGATCGCCACCCACGAGGCGTGGCGCCAGCTCGGCTTCCCCGGCGGCGTCTGACCCCGAAGAACCGGGACCGGATACCCCGCCCAGGCGGGCCCAACCGGGCGAGACCAGCCCGGGCCGGGCAAGGCGGAGCAAGGCGGAGCCGGCCAGAGTCCTCGAGCGTCAGTCCCCGAGCCGCCCGACGAGCGGCCCGACCTCCCGCTCCCCGAACTTCACGTTCACCGCGCCGGTCACGGACACGGTGTCGCCGTCGACCCGCAGCCGCACGGTCACCGCATGAGGTCCGCCGATCAGGCGAGCGGTCAGCTCGTACTCGTCGGGCGCAACCCACGCCCCGGCGGCCAGGACCTCCTCGTCGAAGTACTTCGCGACGCGCACCCAGCTCGACCGCAGCTCGCCCCGGCCGACCTCCAGGTCCCACGTGCCCTGCTCCCACTCGATCGCGAGCGAGTCGCTCTCGCTGCCGGCCCCGAGCACCGCGGTGCGGATCCCGAGCGGGTTGGTCTCGAACGTGATCGTCCGGCCGACGACCGGCGCCCCGACAGCTGCACCGATCGGCACCGGGAGCTCGAGCGAGTCGAGGCGCGCGACGAGAGCGGCCCGCGTCTCGTCGTCGGGCGCGAGAACCTCGTCCGAGACACCGGGCAGCAGGTGCTCCCAGACGAGAGCGAGCTCGTGGTGCATCTCCTGGCAGGCGCTGGTCATCACGACGACGAGGTCGAGGTGCGGCAGCACCACGCAGTACTGACCGAACGCGCCGTCACCGCGGTAGGACCCGTGCCGACCCCGCCAGAACTGGTAGCCGTAGCCCTGCGCCCAGTCACTTTCGGGGTCGTCACCGTTCGGCACCTGCGCGGCAGTCGCCTCGGCGACCCAGCCCTCGGGCAGCACCCGCTGCCCCTCCCAGACGCCGTCCTGCAGGTAGAGCTGGCCGAAGACTGCGATGTCCTCGGTGGTCGCCGACATGCCGTAGCCGCCGGTGTCCACCCCGTCGGGCGACTGCTCCCACGTCGCGCCCTCGATGCCGAGCGGTTCGTACAGCCGCGGGGCGAGGTAGTCGAGGACGCGCTGCCCCGTGAGCCGCTGGACGAGCTCCGAGAGCATGTACGTCGCCGCGGTGTTGTAGACGAAGTGCGTCCCCGGGGCGTGCTCGACGGGCAGCGCGAGGAACGACCGCGCCCAGTGCTCCGTGGGGAACGTGCGCTCGCTCGTGTCGTCGTGGTGACCCGTCGTCATGGTGATGAGGTCGCGGAGCCGCATCGCCCGCAGGTTCTCGTCGGGGTGCTCGGGCGCGACGTCGGCGAAGTGGTCGAGCACGAGGTCGTCGAGGTCGAGCAGACCCTCGGCGCGGGCGAACCCGACGGCCGTCGACGCGAAGCTCTTGCTCAGCGAGTACAGGAGGTGAGGCCGGTCGGCCGAGTACGGTCGCGCCCAGCCCTCCGCGATCACGTGGCCGTGGCGCACCACCATGAGCGAGTGCAGCTCGGTGTAGCCCACGACCGCGTCGACGAGGGCGAGCAGCGCTCCGGGCGAGACGCCCTGCTGCTCGGGGGTGGACCGGGGCAGGCGTGGGGTTCCAGGCACGCCCGCCATCGTGGCACGTCGGCGGCCGGCCGGCAGGGCCGGAGCGCCCGACGCGAGAGCGATGTCAGGCGGACTTGGCGGCCCGCATCCGAGACTCGGCGAGCCCGAGCAGGTGCTCGGGCTCCGCCGCACCCGCGGCCGAGCACACCACGGAGCTGTCGAACCCGGGCCATGCGCTGGGGTCGATGCCGGCGGGCGGCTCGGAGAGCGCGTCGACGACGTGCGTGCGCAGGCTCTCGGCCAGCAGGTGGCCGTGCTCGTCATCCGCGGCGCCGGGAAGCGAGACCGCGACAGCGAACTCGTCGCCGTCGATGCGCGCGAGGTCGCTGGCTGCGGGTGCCGCGGAGCGCAGGCGGGCGGCCACTGCCGCGAGCACCGTGTCCCCCATCGCCTGTCCGTGCCTGCTGTTCACCCGCCCGATCCCTCGCACGTCGAGCAGCAGCACGACGACCCGCGAGTCCGTCCCCGCGGCCGATGCGCACCGCCGCGCAAGGGCATGGCCGAACATCGCCCGGTGCGGGAGCCCCGTGAGCTGGTCGTGCAGCGATCGCACCGCGAGCTGGGTCGACAACGACCGCACCAGGTCGGCCGTCGACGCCGCGCGCCAGATCTCACCAGCGACGAGGACGTCGTCGTAGCGCCGCTCGTCGAACCGCTCCATCGCACGGACCGCAACCTCCGAGACCGGCGCCGACGGCGGCACGACCATGGGTGCGAAGTCGGTGAGCTCCGCGGTTGCCCGACGAGCGTGGACGGCACGGCCGAAGCCGAGGCGCCCGGTCATCGCCGCGGTGAAACGCGCACGCGTGACGAGGCCGATCCGGTCCGCGTCGTGCGGGTCCCGGACGGCCACCGACGCGACGTGCGGAGACCGGAAGACCACCTCGAGCCGCGCCACCGGCAGCCCGGCGTCCACGACGTCGATCGGGTGTGCCAGCTGGTCGACCGTGGCGGTCGCGGCGGAGCGGTAGTCGCCGACGGCGAAAGCGAGTCGGTCAGCGAGGGTGGTGAGATCTGCGTGCATCCCGTGAGTATCACCGCAGGTCAGCGCTATTTGTCCGGGTGGTAGCGCGGGTTCACGCACAGTTCGGGCAACGTTCCCGCGCAGGCGTCAGGTGGTGCCGCGCACGACGAGGGTCGGCTCGAAGATGACCGACGTCACGCGCCGCTCGGGATCGGCCAGGACGTCGAGCAGGATCCGGGCCATCTCGGCCGCCATCTCCTCGATCGGCTGCCGGACGCTCGTCAGCCCGGGCCGCGAGTGCGCGCCGAGCGAGCTGTCATCGAACCCGACCACCGCGACGTCCTCGGGCACGCGTCGACCACGCGCCGTGAGCGCCTCGATCGCGCCGAGCGCCATGAGGTCGTTGGACGCGAACACGGCGTCGATCTCACCGTCCTGGTCCAGGAGCTCGGTCATGGCCGCGACGCCGCTGCCGTACGTGAAGTTGCCGGTCGCGACCGGGATCCACGCGTGCCCGTGGCGGGCCATCTCGTCCTGGAAGCCCGAGAGGCGGTCGCGGGCCGAGGGGACGTCGAGCGGGCCCGAGATCGCCACGACGCGTCGTCGGCCGCGCTCGACGAGGTGCTCGGCGGCGAGCCGCGCCCCGTCCCGGTTGGCGACGTCGACGTAGCTCATCGGCAGCGGGTGCGCGGGCCGCGCGAACCGCACCGCGGGCATCCCGGCCTCGACGAGCAGCCCCGGGAGCGGGTCGTCGCCGTGGGTCGAGACGAGCAGTGCGCCGTCCGCGTTGCCGTTGCTCAGGGCCGAGATCACGCGGGCCCGGTCGGCGTCGGTCTCGGCGAGCATGAGGATGGGGTCGACGTCGCGGGGGCGCAGCGCGCGCAGCATGCCGCCGACGACCCGACCGAAGAACGGGTCCGCGAAGTCGACGCTGACGCGGCCGTCGGCGGCCGCCTCCTCGGCGCCCGAGACGACGACGATGACCGCACCCGTGCGCCGCGTGACGAGCGACCGGGCGGCGAGGTTGGGCACGTAGCCGACCGTCGCGATCGCCTCGCGGACCACGTCCTGGATCTGCGGCGCGACCCGGCGCTTGCCGTTGACGACCCGCGACACCGTGGCGCGCGAGACGCCCGCGACCCGCGCCACGTCCTCGAGAGTCGGGGCTCCACCAGCCCGCTCGACGGTGGCCGTTCCGACAGTCCCGACTCCGAGCGTGGCCGTCCCGAGCATGCCCGTCCCGACCGTCGCGGTCCCGAGCGTGGCCGTCCCGAGCGTGGCGGTGCCTGGTGCGTCGTCGGCGGGCGGGGCTGCGCCGGGCCGGTCGTGTCCCATGCGGGGATCCTAGCAGCGCGGAAAGCGCTCTCCCCTCGCCGGCCCAGAATCGGCCAGAACGAGGGCGCATCCGGGAGAGACGCGGGAAACGAATGTGCCGTCTCCGCTTGACGTACCGGGCGGAAGCGGGTGAAATCCCGGTATCACTTCCCGTCGGGAGCGTCAGTTCGGGCCATCACCCCGGCCCCTCACCTCGCATGCGTCCAGCCCAGACTTCTGCAACGGTGGTAGAGCGCTCTCCCAGATTTGCTGATCGGTTCGGAAACACCCGGCTCGGAGCACTCCCAGCCGGCAGCACCCGTCATGCAACACCCAGCACCACACGGCATCGACAGGCACCGGCTCGACGACGAACCCCCGCCCCTGCGACCGACACCGACGTCGGCCCGCAGTCGCTCCCCGTCGATGAGCCGCCCACGAGGAGACACCCATGACCACGCACCACCCCTCGGGCACCGCTCGCGGCAGGCGCCTCGCGGCGCTCGTCGCGACCGGCGTGCTCGCCATCGCGGGCCTCACGCTGCCCGCCGCGTCAGCACAGGCAGCGCCCGTGCTGCTGTCGCAGGGCAAGACCGCGACGGCGTCGACCACCGAGAGCGCCGACTACCTGGGCGCCAAGTACGCCGTCGACGGCGACAACGGCACCCGCTGGGCCAGCCAGGCCACCGACAACCAGTGGATCCAGGTCGACCTCGGCGCGAGCGCGTCGATCGAGCGCGTCGACCTGCGCTGGGAGTCCGCCTACGGCAAGGGCTACCAGATCCAGACCTCCGACAACGGCACGACGTGGACCACTGTCGCGACCAAGACCAACGGCACGGGCGGCAAAGAGTCGCTCACCGTCACCGGCACCGGGCGCTACGTCCGCCTGCAGGGCACCGCCCGCGCCACGGGCTACGGCTACTCGCTGTGGGAGTTCCAGGTGTTCGGCACGGCGGGGACCGGCGGCGGCACGGGAGGCGGAGGCGGCACGGGCACCTGCGGCACGACGAACGTCGCGCAGGGCAAGACGGCCACCGCGTCGTCGTCCGAGGGCGCCGGAACCGCCGCACCCTTCGCCGTCGACGGCAAGGCCGACACCCGCTGGGCCAGCTCCTTCGCGGACAACCAGTGGTTCCAGGTGGACCTCGGCTCCTCGCAGCAGGTCTGCCAAGTCGCGCTGAGCTGGGAGGGCGCCTACGGCAAGGCGTTCCAGGTGCAGCTCTCCGACAACGGCACCACGTGGACGACGGCGGCCACGGTCACCAACGGCACGGGCGGCAACCAGACGGTCGCCGCGGCCGGCACCGGCCGCTACCTGCGCCTCAACCTGCAGACCCGCGCCACGGGTTACGGCTTCTCGCTCTGGGAGGTCGCCGTCAACACGACCGGCGGCGGCACGACCGACCCCGGCACGGGCGGCGGCAACGGCGGCCTCACCGGTCACGGCGACGTCGTCGGCCCGGCTGACGGCAAGGTCCGCCTCATCGGCTCGCAGGGCAACTGGACCCTGGCGGTCAACGGCAAGAAGTGGGTCACCAAGGGCATGACCTGGGGCCCCGCGATCTCGGAGTTCCCCGCGAACGTCGCCAACTTCAAAGAGCTCGGCGTCAACACGATCCGCACGTGGGGAACCGATGCGGGCTCGAAGGCCCTGTTCGACGCCGCCGCGACGGCCGGCATCCGCGTGGTCGCCGGCTTCTGGCTGGCTCCCGGCGGCGGCCCCGGCTCGGGCGGCTGCCCGAACTACGTCACCGACGCGACCTACAAGGCGAACTCGATGAACGACATCGTCACCTGGATCACCGCGTACAAGGACAACCCCGGCGTGCTCATGTGGGACGTCGGCAACGAGTCCCTGCTCGGCCTCGGCAACTGCTACTCGGGCGCCGAGCTCGAGACGCAGCGCGCGGCGTACGCGACGTTCGTCAACGACGCCGCCAAGCGGATCCACCAGATCGACCCGAACCACCCGGTCACCTCGACCGACGCGTGGACCGGCGCGTGGCCGTACCTCAAGGCCAACGCCCCGGACCTGGACCTCTACGGCCTGAACAGCTACGGCGCCATCTGCGACGCCAAGCAGACCTGGATCAACGGCGGCTACACCAAGCCCTACCTCATCACCGAGGGCGGCCCCGCCGGCGAGTGGGAGGTCCCGAACGACGTCAACGGCGTCCCCGACCAGGGCACCGACCAGCAGAACGCCGACGGCTACACCAAGGCGTGGAACTGCATCGGCGCGCACCCGGGCGTCGCGCTCGGCGCCACCCTCTTCCACTACGGCAACGAGGGCGACTTCGGCGGCATCTGGTTCAACATCAAGCCGGGCAACAACAAGCGCCTGAGCTACTACGCGGTCGCCAAGGCCTACGGCGGCACCGCGGCTACCGGGCACAACACGCCGCCCAAGTTCAGCGGCATGACGATCGCCAACCAGACGGGCGTCGTCGCCGGTGCGAACGTGTCGGTCAACGCCTCGGCGACCGATCCGGATGGCGACGCCATCACGTACCACGTGTTCGTCAACAGCAACTACATCAACAAGTCGGGCGGCCTCCAGGAGGTGCCGTTCACGCGCAGCGGCTCGACGTTCACCTTCACGGCCCCGCAGACGCTCGGCGTGTGGAAGGCGTACGTGTTCGCCGAGGACGGCAAGGGCAACGTCGGCGTCGAGACGCGATCCTTCCGCGTCATCCCGCCCGCCGTGGCCGGCACCAACATCGCGCAGGGCAAGACGGCGACGGCGTCGTCGTTCGACCCCTACAACGGCAACTTCACGCCGGGCCAGGCCGTCGACGGCAGCTTCTCGACCCGCTGGTCGAGCAGCTGGGCCGACGCGGAGTGGATCCAGGTCGACCTCGGCTCCAAGCGGACCTTCAGCAACGTCCAGCTCGTCTGGGAGTCCGCGTTCGCCAAGGGCTACCTGATCCAGCAGTCCGACAACGGCACCACCTGGACCACGCTGTCGACGATCACCAACGGCGACGGCAACGTCGACACGGTCGGGGTCAACGGCAACGCACGCTACGTGCGCATCCAGGGCGTGACGCGCGGGACGGCGTACGGCTACTCGCTGTACGAGCTCGGGGTCTACGCCTGAGAAGTGAGTGATCGACGCACGAGCAACGCTCCTGCGTGACTGACCGGTCCGGGCGGGGCTGTGGGCTGCGGCCCCGCCCGGACCGACCCTCGGCAGCGAGGGTCACCACCACGAAGCAGCCCGCACGACGGCACGGCACCCCGCGCGCGAGCGCCGGGTGCGGAGCCACACCTCGGAGGCACGCACCTCCCCGGTCCCGGCCCGACGAGGGCCGCTCCTCAGCCCCGCACGGACGAGCCGGCGACCCGCCGCGCCCGAGCCGCGCACCCGCCTGCGCCAACCCGGCGGGCAGCACACGCACCCGCGGCCCGTGAGCCGCACGTGCAGACCCTGAGCACTGAAGGAGTCATCCGACATGAGCACCCCCACCGTGCGGCGACGAGGCCGCACCCGACCGGCCTCTCCTCGAGCCTGGCTGGCCGCCGTCCTGGCGACCGCCGTCGTCGCGTCCGGAGTCGTCGCGACGCTCGCCACCACCGCGACCGCGGCGCCGGTCAACATCTCGCAGGGCAAGGCCGCGAGCGCCTCGACGGCCGAGAGCCCGGACATGGTCGGCGCCAAGGCCGTCGACGGGAACACGAGCACGCGCTGGAGCAGCACCTTCGCCGACGCGCAGTGGCTCCAGGTCGACCTGGGCTCCACGGCCACGATCGACAACGTCAAGCTCAGCTGGGAGGCCGCGTACGGCAAGGCGTTCCAGGTCCAGGTCTCCAGCAACGGCACCACATGGACGACCGTCGCCACGGTCACCAACGGCACGGGCGGCAACCAGACCGTGAGCGCGCCCGGCACGGGCCGGTACGTCCGGCTCAACCTCACGGCCCGCGGCACCGGCTACGGCTACTCGCTGTGGGAGTTCCAGGTGTTCGGCACAGGCGGCACCACGCCGCCGTCCACCACGCCCAAGCCGCTCCCGCCGGCTCCCCCGGGCGCCGACACGTCGGTGACCCACCACGAGTTCCAGGCGAACTGCGTGCCGACGCACACCCTGCCGGACGACCCGATCGTCTTCCCGGGCCAGGCGGGCGCCTCGCACAGCCACACGTTCATGGGCAACCGGACGACCAACGCGAAGACGACGGCCGCCTCGCTGGTCGCCGCGGGCACGACCACGAGCTGCACGGTCCCGCAGGACCGCTCGGCGTACTGGTTCCCGACGCTGCTCCGGGGCGGCTCGCAGGTCGTCTCGACCGACGAGCAGACGATCTACTACAAGTCGGGGATCCTCGACTACAAGAAGGTCCAGCCGTTCCCGGCCGGCCTGCGCTTCGTCGTCGGGAACATGCTCGCCACCCAGGACGAGTTCAAGAACGCCCCCGGCACGGTCGAGGGCTTCGAGTGCGGCGACACGACGCGCAGCTGGGACATCCCGGCGGCGGCCTGCCCCGCGGGCTCGAAGCTCAACATCCGCTACCAGGCCCCGAGCTGCTGGGACGGCGTGAACCTCGACTCGGCCAACCACAAGACGCACATGGCCTACCCGGTCAACGGCGAGTGCCCGACGAGCCACCCGGTGCCGGTGCCGATGATCGAGTTCAAGCTCTCGTGGCCGGTCGACGGCAACCTGTCGAACGTGGCGTTCTCGAGCGGCCGCGGCTACTCGTTCCACTACGACTTCTTCAACGGCTGGGACGCGCCGGTTCTCAAGGCCCTGACCGAGCACTGCATCAACGGCGGTCTGCAGTGCAACCCGCGCGGCTTCGACCTCTACAAGCCGTGGGCGGGCGGCGTCCTGGACGCGAGCTTCAACCTCATCCCGTGACCCGGGTCTGACCCACGGGCGCGCCGCCCGGCCCTCGTCGGGCGGCGCGCCACCCTCCCGCGGGCACGGACGCCCGCACCACCAAGAAGGACACCCGCATGCACACCCACACCCCCACCCGGAGCGGACGGCGTCCCCACGCGCTGCTCGCCGCCGGGCTGTCGGCCGCGCTCGTCGCGGCCGGCGTGATCGGCTCGATCGCCACCACGGCGAGCGCGGCCGACGTCAACCTGTCGCAGGGCAAGGTGGCGACCGCGTCGTCGGTCGAGAACGCCGACTACACCCCGGCCCGCGCCGCCGTCGACGGAGACAACGGCACGCGCTGGTCGAGCCAGGCCACGGACAGCCAGTGGCTCCAGGTCGACCTCGGCTCGAGCAAGGCGATCGGCAGCGTCCAGCTGCGCTGGGAGTCCGCCTACGCCAAGGCGTTCACGATCCAGACCTCGGAGAACGGCACGAGCTGGACGACGGTCGCCTCCGTCACGAACGGCACGGGCGGCAACCAGACCGTGGCCGCGACCGGCCAGGGCCGCTACGTGCGGATCAGCCTCACGCAGCGCGCCACGGGCTACGGCTACTCGCTGTGGGAGTTCCAGGTCTTCGGGCCGAGCACGACGAGCCCGACGACGACACCGACGACGACACCCACCACCCCGACCACCGGCTGCGGCACGACGAACGTCGCGCTCGGCAAGGCCTCGTCGGCCTCGTCGGTCCAGGCCGGCAGCGACTACGTCGCGGCCAACGCCTTCGACGGCAAGGACGCGACCCGCTGGTCGAGCGCGGCGACCGACGCCGAGTGGCTGCAGGTCGACCTCGGCAGCTCGCAGAACGTGTGCAAGGTCGAGATCGACTGGGAGGGCGCCTACGGCAAGGCCTTCACCATCCAGGCGTCCGACAGCGCGACGTCGGGCTTCACGACGATCGGCACGGTCACGGCCGGCACCGGCGGCAAGCAGAGCATCGCGACGAGCGGCAAGGGTCGCTACGTCCGGCTCGTCGGGCAGACCCGCGGCACCGGTTACGGCTACTCGCTCTGGGAGCTGCGCGTGTTCACCGGCTCCGGCACGACGACAACTCCCACGCCGACCCCCACCCCGACGACGCCCACCCCGACGCCCACGCAGACCGCGGGCCCGGGCGACGTCCAGCCCGCCGACCCGGCCAACCCGAACTTCGGCCCGAACACCTACGTGTTCAAGCCGACCGACGACCAGGCCGCGATCCAGAACACCGTCAACCAGGTGTTCGCCCGCCAGGAGACCAACCAGTTCGGCACCGAGCGCGACCAGTTCCTGTTCCTGCCCGGCACCTACAACCTGCAGGCCAACATCGGCTTCTACACGTCCATCAGCGGCGCGGGGCAGAACCCCGACGACGTGCAGATCAACGGCGGCGTGTGGGTCGACGCGCAGTGGTTCAACGGCAACGCCACGCAGAACTTCTGGCGCTCCGCGGAGAACTTCGCCGTGACGCCGAGCACCGGTCAGGACCGCTGGGCGGTCGCGCAGGCCGCGCCGTTCCGCCGGGTGCACGTCAAGGGTGACCTGGCGCTGCACTCGTCGGCCTACGGGTGGGCATCGGGCGGCTACATCGCCGACTCGAAGGTCGACGGCTCGGTCGCGGCGTGGACCCAGCAGCAGTGGTACACCCGCGACTCGGCGGTCGGCAGCTGGCAGGGGTCGCTGTGGAACATGGTGTTCTCGGGCGTGCAGGGCGCTCCGGCGACCTCGTTCCCCGAGCCCGCGATCACCACGCTGGCCACCACGGGCCAGGTGCGCGAGAAGCCGTACCTGTACTGGAAGGACGGCAAGTGGTCGGTCTTCGTCCCGAACCTGCGCTCCGGCACGACGGGCGTCACGTGGCCGAACACGCCCGGCTCGTCGCTCAGCCTGAGCACCTTCTACCTGGCCCACCCCGGTGACTCCGGCGCGACGATCAACAAGGCGCTCGCGCAGGGCCTCAACGTGATCTTCACGCCCGGCGTCTACCACCTGGACCAGACGATCAACGTCACGCGGCCCAACACCGTCGTCCTCGGTCTCGGCCTGGCGACGATCGTCCCGGAGAACGGCGTCGACGGTCTGCACACCGCGGACGTGGACGGCGTCAAGATCGCCGGCCTGCTGTTCGACCAGGGCACGACGCACTCGAGCACGGTCGTGCAGATCGGCACGCCCGGCGCGCACACGTCCCACGCGGCCAACCCGCAGTCGGTCCAGGACGTGTTCGTCCGCGTCGGCGGCGTCGTCGCCGGCAAGGTCGACAACGGCATCGTCGTGAACGCGGACAACACGATCATCGACCACATCTGGTCGTGGCGTGCCGACCACGGCGCAGGCGCGGGCTGGACGCAGAACACGTCCGACTACGGTCTGATCGTCAACGGCAACGACGTCAACGGCTACGGCCTGTTCGTCGAGCACTACCAGAAGTACAACCTGCTCTGGAACGGTGAGCGCGGCCGCGTGATCTTCTTCCAGAACGAGCTGCCGTACGACCCGCCGTCGGTGGGTGCCTGGACCCACGACGGGATCCGGGGCTGGGCGGCGTACAAGGTCGCACCCGGTGTGAAGAACCACGAGGCGTGGGGCCTGGGCTCCTACTGCGTGTTCACGACGGACGCGTCCATCACGGTCGACAACGGGTTCGAGGTGCCGATCACGCCCGGCGTGAAGCTGCACAGCATCTCGACCGTGTCGCTCGGCGGCGCGGGCACCTACGCCCACGTCATCAACGGCACGGGCCCGCAGGCCTCGGGCACGGAGACCAAGCCGGCGACCGTGACCAGCTACGGCGGCTGACGCTCCCGGTCCGACGACGACGGCCTCGATCCGCTCAGCGCGGGTCGGGGCCGTCGCCGTGCCCGGGCATGTAGCAGTGCGTGATCGCACGGGAGGAGGATCCCGGTATCTGCCTGCCCTGCTCGCGGCTCCTGAGTGTCGGGCGGGCACGCACCCACGAGCGGGAGGACCGATGGCGGACAAGCGCACGGCGTTCGACCCCGCGGTGCACGGGTTCGGCTTCCCCAACGCGTTCCACGACGACCTGCTCACCCTGCCGAACGGCATGAAGATCTCCACGGCCGGCCGCTGCGGCGGCATGGCGTACCTGTCGCTCGACCTCTTCCACTCCGGCGCCCCAGCCCCCCGCTGGGGCGCCGGCCTCTACGCCCCCAAGCGCGTCCCGCCCGACGAGAACTGGCTCGCCGACGTGATCCGCGGCCGGCTCTTCGACTCCTTCAAGGTGCTCTCCGCCGCCACGTTCATCACCTGGTCGATGCACCCCGACGGGGCGCTCGGCCCGCTCAAGGGCGTCGCTCGGTGGACCTCGCAGGACGAGCTCCCGCAGGTCGTGCGCGCGGTCGACGAGGGCCGGCCCGTCCCGCTCGGGCTCGTCGTCGCGCGCAGCATCGGCGCGATCGGCAAGAACCACCAGGTGGTCGCACACGGGTACGCCCGCACCGGCGACGTGACGTCGCTGCTGATCACCGACTCGAACAGCCCCGGCCAGGAGGTCACGCTGACCCCGGTCAAGGGTGGCTGGAAGGCGTCGAACGGGCCGACCTGGCGCGGCTTCTTCGTGCAGGACTACAAGCCGCGCAAGCCCACGGTGCTCACCCGCGCCCCCGCCGACCCGGCGCGCGCCATCGGGCCGGGCTCGGTCGTCGTCCTCTCGCACGTCTGGACCGGGATGACCCTGCACGCCGACCGCACGCCCTGGTCGTACGACGGCTGCCCGCTCGGCACCCGGGTCACCGCGGTGCGCAGCACGGCGACCGACGACGAGTGCTGGGCGGTCGAGGCGGGAACGGCGGGCCGGGTGCGGCTGCGGCACGTCGCGACCGGCTCGTACCTCGGCAGCCCGCGCGGATCTCGCTCACCCGTGACCGGGCAGCAGGGCGTGCGCGTGGGGAGCACCCCGAACGAGTGGCGCGTCGAGGTCGACGGCACCTGGACCGCTGGCGCGAGGGTCCGGCTCGTGCACGCCGAGACCGGCGCCGCACTGCACTCGCACCTGCACGCCGACGAGCGCACGACGGGCGGCCAGCAGGAGGTCACCGGCTTCGCGGGCCGCGACGACAACGACTGGTGGACCGTCCTGGAGGCCCGCTGACGCCGACCGGGCGAGCGGCCGGGCCGTGCCGAATGGAGCTGGTCGAAGAGTTCGTCACGCCTGACGTGACGAACTCTTCGACGCACGTGGCATCGAGCCGCGCGACCTGCCGGGCGCGACGAAGTCCCGGTCCGCGGTGGACCGGGGCTTCGTCGGTGGTGCTGGCTGTCTCAGCCGACCTGCGGGAGCGTGCCCGAGCCGCCGTCACCGGCCGCCGAGATGGGCGGCGCGGCGGGCAGGTCCGTGCCCGACCCGGGGGTCCCGGCCGAGACGCCGGCCCCCACGGTCTCCTTGTGCATGTCGACCTTGGTCACGCCCTGGAACGTGAACTCGCCGAGGATGCCCTCGCCGACCGCGTCCACGATGACCAGCTGGCCGGCCTTGAGCTCGCCGAACAGGATCTTCTCGGACAGGGCGTCCTCGATGTCCCGCTGGATCGCACGGCGCAGCGGACGCGCCCCGAGCACCGGGTCGTAGCCCTTCTCCGACAGCAGCTTCTTGGCCGCGGGCGTGATCTCGATGCCCATGTCCTTGTCGCGCAGGCGCTTGTCGAGCTTGGCGATCATCAGGTCGACGATCGAGAAGATCTCCGGCTGCGAGAGCTGCGGGAAGACGACCACGTCGTCGACGCGGTTGAGGAACTCAGGCCGGAAGTGCTGCTTGAGCTCGTCGTTGACCTTGGACTTCATGCGCTCGTACGACGTCGACAGGTCGCCGCCGGCCTGGAAGCCGGTCATGACGCCCTTGGCGATGTCCCGCGTGCCGAGGTTCGTGGTCATGATGATCACGGTGTTCTTGAAGTCGATCACGCGACCCTGCGAGTCGGTCAGGCGACCGTCCTCGAGGATCTGCAGGAGCGAGTTGAAGATGTCCGCGTGGGCCTTCTCGACCTCGTCGAACAGGACGACCGAGAACGGCCGACGGCGCACCTTCTCCGTGAGCTGGCCACCCTCGTCGTACCCGACGTAGCCGGGAGGCGAGCCGAACAGGCGCGAGACCGTGTGCTTCTCCGAGAACTCGGACATGTCGAGCTGGATGAGCGCGTCCTCGTCGCCGAACAGGAACTCGGCGAGCGCCTTGGCGAGCTCGGTCTTCCCGACGCCCGTGGGGCCGGCGAAGATGAACGAGCCACCGGGACGCTTCGGGTCCTTGAGCCCGGCGCGCGTGCGGCGGATGGCCTGCGAGAGCGCCTTGATCGCCGCGTCCTGGCCGACGACCCGCTTGTGCAGGTTGTCCTCCATGTGGAGCAGTCGGCTGGACTCCTCCTCGGTGAGCTTGAAGACCGGGATGCCCGTGGCGTTCGCCAGCACCTCGGCGATGAGCTCCTCGTCCACCTCAGCGACGGCGTCGAGGTCGCCCGACTTCCAGGCCTTCTCCTTCTCGAGCCGCTTGAGGCCGAGCTGCTTCTCGGCGTCGCGCAGGCGCGCCGCCTTCTCGAAGTCCTGCTCGTCGATCGCGGACTCCTTGTCGCGACGCGTCTCGGCGATCTGCTCGTCGAGCTCGCGCAGCTCCGGCGGAGCCGTCATGCGGCGGATGCGCAGGCGGGCGCCGGCCTCGTCGACCAGGTCGATCGCCTTGTCCGGCAGGTAGCGGTCGTTGACGTACCGGTCCGCGAGCGTGGCAGCCGCGACGAGCGCGGCGTCCGTGATGGACACGCGGTGGTGCGCCTCGTAGCGGTCACGCAGACCCTTGAGGATCTCGATCGCGTGCTGCAGGTTCGGCTCGGCGACCTGGATCGGCTGGAAGCGACGCTCCAGGGCCGGGTCCTTCTCGACGTACTTGCGGTACTCGTCGAGCGTCGTGGCGCCGATGGTCTGCAGCTCGCCGCGCGCCAGCATCGGCTTGAGGATGCTGGCGGCGTCGATCGCGCCCTCGGCGGCACCCGCACCGACGAGCGTGTGGATCTCGTCGATGAACAGGATGATGTCGCCGCGCGTGCGGATCTCCTTGAGGACCTTCTTCAGGCGCTCCTCGAAGTCACCGCGGTAGCGCGAGCCGGCCACGAGCGCGCCGAGGTCGAGCGTGTAGAGCTGCTTGTCCTTGAGCGTCTCGGGCACGTCGCCGCGCACGATGTCCTGCGCGAGGCCCTCGACGACGGCCGTCTTGCCGACGCCGGGCTCCCCGATGAGGACCGGGTTGTTCTTGGTGCGGCGGGACAGCACCTGCATGACCCGCTCGATCTCCTTCTCGCGCCCGATGACCGGGTCGAGCTTGCCGTCGCGAGCCGCCTGCGTCAGGTTGCGCCCGAACTGGTCGAGCACGGCGCTGCCGGAGGGCTGACCCTCGGCGGGGCCGCCGGCCGCGACCGGCTCCTTGCCCTGGTAGCCGGACACGAGCTGGATGACCTGCTGACGCACGCGGTTGAGGTCGGCGCCGAGCTTGTTGAGGACCTGGGCGGCGACGCCCTCGCCCTCGCGGATCAGGCCGAGCAGGATGTGCTCGGTGCCGATGTAGTTGTGGCCCAGCTGCAGCGCCTCGCGGAGCGAGAGCTCCAGCACCTTCTTGGCGCGCGGCGTGAACGGGATGTGGCCCGACGGGGCCTGCTGGCCCTCGCCGATGATCTCCTGGACCTGGGCGCGCACAGCCTCCAGCGAGATGCCGAGCGACTCGAGCGCCTTGGCGGCCACTCCCTCACCCTCGTGGATCAGACCCAGGAGGATGTGCTCGGTCCCGATGTAGTTGTGGTTGAGCATCCGTGCCTCTTCTTGGGCAAGGACGACCACGCGACGGGCTCGGTCCGTGAATCTCTCGAACATGTGCACTCCTCACGAGCTGCGTGGCCCACCGGTTCCGCGCCGGGCGCTGCGGGGTCGGTGGGGCGGCGTTGTTCGATGCTAACGGCGGGCCACCCCCGGAACTGCCCGTGTTCGCCGCAGGCGGAGGAACCGGGTCCACGCGCGTCCGCGGAGCGCTAGCCTCCGGGCATGGACGACGACGGGGCGAGGCCCGCGGAGGGCATCTCGCCGGACGCGCCGTCACCGGCGGGCGACACCGCCGTCCAGGCTCCACCGGCGGACAGCCCGGCCGACGACGCGCAACCGGCGCGCCCGCGCCGACGCCGCCGACTCCCGTGGCTGGTCGCGGCCCTCGTGGTCGTGGTCCTCGCCGCTCCCCTGGTCGTCGTCCAGGCCGTCGGCCGCTCGCACACCCGCGGGCTCACCGACGTCCCCGACACCCCCGTCGCGCTCGTCTTCGGTGCGGGTCTGCGGCCCGACGGCAGCCCGTCGACCTACCTGCGCCGCCGCCTGGACGCCGCGAAGTCTCTCTACGACCGCGGCACGGTGCAGGCGATCCTCGTCAGCGGCGACAACGGCACGGTCCAGCACGACGAGCCCACGGCGATGCGCGACTACCTCGTCGCGAACGGGGTCCCGTCCGACAAGGTGGTGCTCGACTACGCCGGTTTCGACACGCACGACTCGTGCGTGCGTGCGCACCAGGTGTTCGGCGTCGACGCGGCCGTCGTCGTCACGCAGGACTACCACCTGCCCCGCGCCGTGTTCTCGTGCACCGCGGCCGGGATGGACGTGACCGGCGTGGGCGTCTCCTCCGCCAGCGTCACGCGCGAGCAGGCGCTCACCTGGCGGCTGCGCGAGATCCCGGCGTCATACAAGGCCGCGTGGGACGCGCTGGTCGGGCGTCCGCCGGTCTACGGCGGCCACGAGACCGGCGTTCAGGACGCGCTCGACCAGGGCTGACGCACGCGGCTGGGAGGATGGCCCGGTGAGCACAGCCCCCGCCCCGGTCCTCGATCCCCCCGACCTCGGCGAGATTCCCGACGTCCGGCTCATCGCGCTCGACCTGGACGGTTCGCTGCTCGACGAGGACAAGCGGCTCGACCCGTCGTTCTGGCCGCTGCTCGAGCAGCTCGAGGCGCGTGGCATCGTCGTCTGCCCCGCCAGCGGGCGCCAGTACGCGACGTTGCGGGCGCAGTTCGAGCGCGACGACCTCGTCTACATCGCCGAGAACGGCGCGTACGTGGTGCGCGACGGCGCCGAGCTCAGCTCCGACACGCTCCTGCTGCCGACGGCCCGGGCGATCGTCGGCGCCATGCGCACCGCGAGCGCCGGCGGGCTCGACCTCGGCACGGTCGTGTGCGGCAAGCGGTCCGCGTACGTCGAGCGCGCCGACGAGGCCTTCCTGGCCCAGGCGCGCCCGTTCTACGCGCGGCTCGAGGTCGTCGAGGACCTGCTGACGGTCGACGACGACATCCTCAAGGTGGCCGTCTACGACTTCGAGTCCTCCGAGCGCGGCGCGGGCCGGGCGCTCGCGCCGTTCGACGAGGCCGACCGGGTGGTCGTCTCCGGGCTGCACTGGGTCGACGTGATGAGCCGCACCGCGGACAAGGGCGCCGCGCTGCAGCAGGTGCAGACCGCGCTGGGGGTCACGCGCGAGCAGACGATGGCGTTCGGCGACTACTTCAACGACGTCGGCATGCTCGAGGCCGCGGGCTGGTCGTTCGCGATGGACAACGGGCACCCCGACGTCCGGGCGCTCGCGCGGTTCGTCGCGCCGGCCAACACGCGCAACGGCGTGGTCCGGACGATCGCGTCCGCCCTGGCGATCGAGCTGTAGCCGCTAGACCGCGAGCGCGAGGGCGTCGAGCGTCGCGGCGACCGCCGGCACGCGCAGCAGGTCGGGTGCGGTCACGGCGTGCACCGAGCGGTGCGAGGTCCCCGCGGCCCGGCGCATGACGACCCCGGGCTGGCGCTCCGCGACCGGCCGCACCAGGTCGGGCAGCAGGGCCACGCCGAGGCCCGCCGCGACGAGGGCCAGGACGGCCACGTAGTCGTCGGTGGCGTAGGCGATCTCCGGCTCGAACCCGCACGCGTCCGCGGCGCTCAGCAGATGACCCCGGCACCGCGGGCATCCCGCGATCCACGGCTCGTCGGCCAGGTCGGCGAGCGAGAGGTTCTCGGCCGAGGCCGCCGCGTGGCCCTCCGGGAGCGCGACGAGCGTCGGCTCGTCGAGCAGGTGCCGCGTGACGAGGCCGTCGAGGTCGTCCTCGCCGCGGCCGAGCCCCGCCCCCGGGTACGCGAAGGCGACCGCCACGTCGCACACCCCGTTGCGCACCATGGCGAGCGCCTGCGGCGGCTCCGCCTCGTCGAGCGTCACACGCAGGCCGGGGTGCGCGTCGCGGAGCGCGACGAGCGCGCGCGGCACGAGGGTCGCGGTCGACGACGGGAACGCCACGAGCCGCACGCGCCCCGCGCGCAGGCCGGTCAGCGCGGAGACCTCGGCCGTGGCGGCCCGCAGCGCGGCGCCGACCGTCGCGCCGTGCCGGGCGAGCGCCTCCCCCGCCTCCGTGAGCCGGACGCCGCGACCGGTGCGGTCGAGCAGCGCGGTGCCGAGTCGCCGTTCGAGCCGTCGGACGTGCTGGCTGACCGCGGGCTGGCCGATGCCGAGCGCACCCGCCGCGCCCGTGATCGTCCCCTGGTCCGCGATGGCGCGCAGGATCCGCAGGGAGTTCACGTCGACGGCCAGCTCGGTCATGGCGCCGAGTATCACACTGCGTGATGGCTCCCAGCCAGAATCCGCTCTGGTGTGATGCCTGCAGCCCCCGCAGGCTGTTCGGGTGGACCTCATCGACCTTCGTGCCGCCTTCGCCCCCGCCCCCGGGTACCTCAACGCCGCGACCGTCGGGCTCCCCGCGCGGGCGACCGCCGACGCGATGCGCACGGCGATCGACGACTGGCAGCAGGGCCGCGCCGACCTGGCCGTCTACGACGCCGCGGTCGCCGCCGCCCGCAGCGCCTTCGCGCGGCTCGTGAGCGCCCCCGAGGACGACGTCGCGATCGCCGCGCAGACGTCTGCCCTGGTCGGACTCGTCGCGGCCGCACTGCCCGACGGCGCCGAGGTGCTCGTCGTGGACGGGGACTTCTCGTCGGTCGTCTTCCCGTTCCTCGCGCACGCCGACCGCGGCGTGCGCGTCCGGCACGTCGCGCTCGACGAGCTCGCGGGAGCGATCCGGCCGTCGACCGACGTCGTGGCGTTCTCGCTCGTGCAGTCGCGCGACGGCCGGGTCGCGGACGTCGACGCCGTGACCAGCGCCGCCCGGGCAGCCGGCGCCCTGACCCTGTGCGACATCACCCAGGCCGGCTGGCTGCCCGTCGACGCGGGGCAGTTCGACGTCACCGTGTGCTCGGCCTACAAGTGGCTCGCCGCGCCCCGCGGCACCGCGTTCGCGACCGTCCGGCCCGCGGTGCTCGACCGGCTGCGCCCCCTGGCCGCCGGCTGGTACGCGGGCGAGGACGTGTGGACGTCGGTGTACGGCCCGCACATGCGCCTCGCAACGAGCGCGCGGCGGCTCGACGTGTCGCCCGCCTGGCTGTGCTGGGTGGGCGCGGCCCCCGCCCTCGAGCTGTTCGCCGCCGTCGCGCCCGCCGCGGTGCGCGACCACGCGGTCGGCCTCGCGGACGACCTCCGGCTGGGCTGCGGACTGCCGCCCGGAGGCAGCGCGATCGTGTCCCTCCCGGACCCCGACGGCGTCGTGGCCCAGCGGCTCGGCGACGCCGGGTGCGTCGTCGCGGCGCGCGGGGGCGGGGTCCGTCTCGCGTTCCACGTCTGGAACGACCACGACGACGTCGTACGCGCCCTGTCGGTGCTCGCGCCCGGGCTCGTTCCTGCCTGAGGTCATTTCCACGCCGTCATCCAGGCCCAGGGCGCACGGCAGCCCCGCTCGCTGCATCGAGGCGGGGCTGCCGTGCGCTGATGCGAACTACTCGATGTGGGCGTCGCTCGCGTCCTCTTCGCCCTCCGCCACCAGGAGCGGCCGCAGCCGCACCCAGGTGAGGAAGAACGCGGAGACCACGAGCAGGGTGATGCCCGTCAGGAGGTTGATGCTCGACCCGTCCGAGCCCTCGAGGTCGGAGTCGCTCGCGAAGATCCCCATGAGCAGCAGGATCACGCCGTAGATGCCCAGCAGGGTCCCGATGATGGTGCGGATGTCGAAGGCGCGGACGGCGCGCTTCGACTGGGCGGCGTGCTTGTCGGTGTCGGCCATGACGGTCTCCTGTCCGGTCAGTGGAAGGTGATGTTGAGGATGACGACCATGGTCAGCGAGATCCCGGCCAGCAGCACCGGTCGCTGGTACCAAGGCAGGCTCGACTCGTTCGGATCGGTACGGTCCGCCTTGGGTGTCAGCGAGTAGACCAGCCCCTTCAGCTCGGACTCGACGCGGGGCCGCGTGAACAGCGTGACGATCACGCTCACCACGATGTCCACGACGAACGCCGCCCCGGCGGCCACGAAGCTCGCGCCCTGCCCGGACAGGTCGATCGCCCCGATACTGAGCGGCCCGAGCGCGTCCTGGCTGAGCACCGCTACCGCGATGGCCGCGATGGTGCCGCTCGACAGACCCGCCCAACCGGCGGTGGCCGTCATCCGCTTCCAGAACATGCCGAGGATGAACGTGGCGAACAGCGGCGCGTTGAAGAACCCGAACAGCGTCTGCAGGTAGTCCATGAGGTTGCTGTACCCGGAGGCCAGCAGGGCGGTGAAGATCGCGACGACCGTGGCGGCGATGGTCGCGATGCGGCCGACGCGCGTGTAGTAGCCGTCGGGGCGGTCCTTCTTCACGTACTGCTGCCACAGGTCGTAGCTGAACACCGTGTTGAAGGCCGAGATGTTCGCGGCCATGCCGGCCATGAACGCCGCCATCAGGCCGGCGATCGCGACGCCGAGCATGCCGTTGGGCAGCAGGTCGCGGATGAGGATCAGCAGGGCGTCGTTGTACTGGACGCTCCCGTCCCCCTTGCCCTCGTTCAGCGCCAGGATCTCGGGCGCCAGCACGCTGGCGATGATGCCCGGGATGATGATGATGAACGGGATGAACATCTTGGGGAACGAGCCGATGATCGGCGCGCGGCGGGCCGCGGACATCGAGTTCGACGCCATCGCGCGCTGCACCTCGACGAAGTTCGTCGTCCAGTAGCCGAACGACAGCACGAACCCGAGACCGAGCACGATGCCGATGACGGAGGCGGTCGGCGACTCGAAGCCGGTGAGGTTCTGGCCGGGCCACGACGAGAGCATGCCGTCGACCGGGCCGTTGTTGACCTTGTCGACGAGCCCGTCGATGCCGCCCACGCGGTGCAGGCCGACGATGGTCAGCGGCAGCAGCGCCGCGACGATGACGAAGAACTGGAGCACCTCGTTGTAGATCGCCGCCGAGAGCCCGCCGAGCGCGGTGTACGTCAGCACCACGGCGGCCGCGGCGATCAGGGAGATCCACAGCGGCCAGCCCAGCAGCACGTTGACGATCGTGGCGAGCAGGTAGAGGTTCACTCCGGCGATGAGCAGCTGCGCGAGCGCGAAGCTCAGCGCGTTGACCAGGTGCGCCCCGGTGCCGAAGCGCCTGCGCATGAACTCCGGCACGGACCGCACCTTGGAGCCGTAGTAGAACGGCATCATGACGACGCCGAGGAACAGCATCGCGGGGATCGCGCCGATCCAGTAGTAATGCATGGTGGCCATGCCGATCTGGGCACCGTTGGCGCTCATGCCCATGATCTCGACCGCACCGAGGTTGGCGGAGATGAAGGCCAGGCCCGTCACCCAGGCGGGCAGAGACCGACCGGACAAGAAGAAGTCCAGGCTCGTCGAGACCTGCCGGCGCGCGGCCAGCCCGATCCCGATGACGAAGACGAAGTAGATGGCGACGAGCGTGTAGTCGACGAAGTTGGCGTCGAGACGCAGCGCGTCGTTGGTGGCTTCCAGGATCATCAGAGGCATCCCCGGTGCGTCGGTGGTGACGCCGCAGCAACGGCGCCGGGGTCACGCTAGGACCGCCGACGAGATGGCGCGCGCCGAAGACTTTCCAACCGGTCAGCATCGGTCCCTGGTAGATGCAGAGATCGGCGAGATCTCGCGGGACACCGCAGCGGAGGGCTCGCTACGGTGTGATCCATGAGACAGGTCGCCGGCCTCCTGCTGACGCCCGGCGCGAGTGCCGGCCGCGATCACCGCACGCTTGTCGCGCTCGAGGACGCCGTGAGCCCGCTGCCCGTGCGGCGCATCGACTTCCCCAACCGGATCGCCGGCAGCAGGGCCCCCGACCGGCCCGGGCCGGCGGTCGCGCACCTGCGGACGCAGGCCGACGACTTCGCCACCGAGCTCGGCGTCCCGCCCGAGCAGATCGCCCTGGGCGGTCGGTCGTTCGGCGGGCGGATGAGCTCGATCGCGGTCGCCGAGGGGCAGCCGGCGGCGGCCCTCATCCTGCTCTCCTACCCGCTGCACCCGCCCGGCAAGCCGGAGACCCTGCGCACCGAGCACCTGCCGGACGTCCACGTTCCGGTCCTCGCGGTGTCCGGTGAGCGGGATCCCTTCGGGTCGCCCGACGAGCTCGTCGAGCACCTCGCGCTCGTCGGCGGCCCCCTGACCACGGTGTTCGTCCCCGGAGACCACTCGCCGACCAACGACTCGGCAGTCTGCGCCGCGGTGGTCGAGTGGCTACGCGCCCTGGAGCGGCTCTGAAACCGCTTCCCAGAACCTGGGCACCCTGAGAAGTATCTGAGTGACACCCGGACGACCCTGAGGAAGATGTCGGGGGTGTCCCTGATGGTGGCCGTGGTGTCCGAACCGGAAGCCTGAGAGCCGCACGGCGCCCCTGGCGCCACCTCGTCGTCGTCGACTCCTTGAGGAACAGCCATGTCCAAGGTCGCGGGTTGGATCACCCATCGCTACATGAAGTTCGTCGTCATCGCCTTCTGGCTGGTGGTCGTGGCCCTGCTCGGGCCGCTCGCCGGCAAGCTCACGGGCGCCCAGGACAACGACGCCGCGAGCTGGTTGCCCGCGGCCGCCGAGTCCACGCAGGTCATCGAGGTCGCCTCGAGCTTCGTCTCCTCGAACACCATCCCCGCGGTCATCGTCTACGAGAACCCGGACGGCCTGACGCCGGACGACCTCACGGCGATCGCCGCCGACGCCCAGGAGTTCGGGACCCTGGACACGCTCGACGGCAAGGTCGTCGGGCCCATCCCCTCCGAGGACGGGCAGGCGGCGCAGATCATCGTGCCCCTCGACCTCGGCAAGGACGGGTGGGACCTGGCCGCCGACGCGGTCGACGACCTGCGCGCCACCGCCGAGGAGGGGCTGCCGTCCGGCGTCACCGTCTACGTCACCGGGCCGGCCGGCCAGGCCGCCGACTCGTCCAAGGCGTTCGAGGGGATCGACGGCACGCTGCTGTACGCGGCGGCCGGCGTCGTCGTCGTCATCCTGCTGCTCACCTACCGCAGCCCGGTCCTGTGGCTCCTGCCGCTCATCTCGGCCGGCGTGGCGCTGACCGTCGCGCAGGCGGTGATCTACCTGCTGGCGGACAACTTCGACCTCACGGTCAACGCGCAGAGCGCGGGGATCCTCACGGTGCTGGTCTTCGGCGCGGGCACCGACTACGCCCTGCTGCTCACCGCGCGGTACCGAGAAGAGCTGCGCAAGCACACCAACCGGCACGAGGCGATGGCCGTCGCCCTGCACCGCGCCGGCCCGGCGATCATCGCCTCGGGCGCAACCGTCGCGCTCGGCATGCTGGTGCTGCTGTTCGCGACGATGAACTCGACCGCGGGCCTCGGCCCGGTGGCGGCCGTCGGCGTGATCGTCGCGCTGCTGGTCATGCTCACGCTCCTGCCCGCGCTGCTCGTGCTCGTCGGGCGCTGGATCTTCTGGCCGCGCACGCCGCACGTCGGCGACCACGAGCCGACCGAGGACGGGTTCTGGGCGCGCATCGGCGGCCGCATCTCGCACCACCCGCGGCGCACCTGGATCGGCACGGCCGCGCTCCTGGCGGTCGCGACGATCGGCGTCGTGCAGCTCAACCCGACGAGCCTGACCACCGAGCAGCAGTTCACCACCGAGCAGCCGTCGGTCGTCGGCGAGCAGGTCCTCGCCGAGCACTTCCCGGCCGGCGCGGGCTCGCCCGTCGTGATCATCGCCAACGCCGAGCAGGCCGACGCCGTGCGCACCGTGTTCGCGGGCGTCGAGGGCATCGACCCGGCCAGCGTGACCGAGCCCGTCGTCAAGGACGGCACGGCCTACATGGAGGGCACGCTCACGTCCGAGCCGGACAGCGACGAGGCCTTCGACACGGTCGACCGGGTGCGGGACGCGGTCCACGCCGTGCCCGACGCGGACGCCCTCGTCGGCGGCACCACCGCGGTCACGCTCGACGTCGAACGGGCCTCCACGCGGGACACGATCGTCATCATCCCGATCATCCTGCTGGTCGTGTTCCTCATCCTCGCGGTGCTGCTGCGCGCGATCCTCGCGCCCGTCGTGCTCATCGGGACCGTCGTGCTCTCGTTCGGTGCGGCGATGGGGATCTCGGCGCTCGTGTTCCGGAACGTCTTCGACTACGCCGGCGTGGACACCGGGTTCCCGCTGTTCGTGTTCGTGTTCCTCGTCGCACTGGGCATCGACTACAACATCTTCCTCATGACACGCGTGCGGGAGGAGGCGCTGCGGATCGGGCACCGGCGGGGCTCGCTCGTCGGGCTCGCGGCCACGGGCGGGGTCATCACCTCGGCCGGCCTGGTGCTCGCGGGGACGTTCGCGGTGCTCGGGACGCTGCCGCTGGTCAGCTTCGCGGAGATCGGGTTCGCCGTGGCGTTCGGCGTGCTGCTCGACACGCTCATCGTGCGGTCGGTGCTGGTCACCGCGCTGAACCTGGACATCGGGAAGCGCATGTGGTGGCCGTCCGCCCTGGCGCGGCAGCCCGAGCCCGCCGCTGGTCCGGGTCCGGACCCCGACCCGGCAGAGCTGCGCGAGCCGGCGCCGGTGGGGTAGCGCTCAAGCCGGCTGGTGCAGGCTGCCCCGCTGCCCCGGGCCTGCTGGTCTCCGGGCCCGCTGGTCCGCTCCGTCTCGGTGAACCGATGGGTGTGCGACACGCCGCGCGTTCCGCGGCGTGTCGCACACCCATGCGTTCACTCGCACGGCGTCGCGCGGCCGACGAGGTCCGCCAGGCTGGTGCCGAACGGCCGACGGCCCGGTGCCGGGGGCACGCTGCTCGGCTGCTGGCTGCTCGGCTGCTGGCTGCTCGGCTGCTGGCTGCTCGGCTGCTGCCCAGCGGAGCGGCTACTCGGCGAGCCGGTGCTCGAAGGCGGCCAGCGCATCGGCGGAGAACAGCACGAAGCGCACCAGCTCGATGCCCGTCGGGCGCCGGTGGCCGGGCTCCCACGAGTCGTCGGCGCCGGACTGCCACGCGCGGGCCGACGCGACCGCGACGCGTGCCACCTCGTCCATGTCCCAGCCGTACACGCCGCCGCTGACCGCGGGGAAGGCGATGCTCGTGGCGCCGACCTCGACCGCCCGCTCCAAGGACGTGGTGAAGCACGACGCGAGCATCGCGGTCGAGCGCTCGCCCGCGTGCCAGTTCGGTCCGACCGTGTGGATCACCCACCGCGCCGGGAGCTCGAAGCCCGGCGTCACGGCCGACGAACCCACAGGCAACCCGTCGGGGTAAGTGGTCCGGCGCAGCTCGCGGCAGGCCTCGAGGAGCGCCGGCCCGGCCGCGCGGTGGATCGCGCCGTCCACGCCGCCTCCGCCGAGCAGGCTCGAGTTCGCGGCGTTGACGATCGCGTCGACGTCCTGAGTGGTGATGTCGCCCTGCACGGCCTTGATGCGCATGCGTTCCATCATGTCCCGGGAGAGCGCGCCGTGCCGTGGGTCGCTGGAAGGGAGCGTCCTCGCGACGAGCCCGAACACCGTCAGCCTCGGCCCCGGCCGCTTTCGAGGAGGCACACGCGCGGGCGACGAATCCTCCCCACCCTGGCCGTCAGGAGAGTCCGAGTCCCGGAGACGAGGCAAGGCCCCTCGGACGCTTACTCCGAGGGGCCTTCACCGGTTCCCAGGCTAGCCGCGCGGTGCGCCCGAGCGGGTGAACGACACTCGCGTTATCCACAAATTCCATCCACACCCCTGTGTTCATCCCGTATTTCCGCAGGCCAGCCTGTGGACGCCCCTGTGGAGTAAACGGTGGATAAAGAAACCCTCCAGAAGCTCTTGCGGGGGTCCACGGGACAGGACTAGAAATCACACATCGACCTCGACGGATCGAGAACCGCAGGACAGAAGGAGCCCCTCGGGGAGCCAGATGACCAGCGGGGACAGGTGCGGTGAGGACGGGCCGACCGGAGAACGGGCGACCAGATCGGGTGGGGAAACCTGCTCGACCCGCGGATGACGACGCGGGGGTCGTTACGGACCAGAAGGCCGACTGCAGTGGACCCGCCCGCAGCGGACCGGCTCGCCGGATCGCTGGGTGTCGGACCACGCCGCACCGTCAGCGCGGCGCTCGTCACCGGCTTGCCGGAGACACGTGGCCTGCGGTCGACGAAGGCCCCTCGGACGCTTACTCCGAGGGGCCTTTCGTCATGCCCGGGGCAGCCCCGCCAGGTCATCAGTCCCCCGCGACGGCCTCGCTGAGTCTCCGGTTCGCCGCGGCAGCCCGCGACACTGGATCACCAGCGCCCCGCGGGATGGTTGAAGGGTTCGTTGAAGGATCCGTGCTGCCGCGCGGCGCGCCCGATGCAACGAACGCTGCAACCACGGCGGCGCGCGGGCGGTCGGGCCGGGGGCGGGCTCGCCGGGGCGGTCAGGTGGGGACCGACTCCAGGAGGATCGTCGTCGGGCCGTCGTTGACCAGCTCCACGGCCATGTCCGCGCCGAACACGCCTGTCGCCACCTCCAAGCCGCGGGCGCGCAGGTCGGCGACAACCGCCTCCACGAGCGGGGCCGCGACATCGCCGGGGGCGGCGGCGTTCCACGTGGGTCGGCGGCCCTTGCGGGTGTCGGCGTAGAGCGTGAACTGGCTGACGACCAGCACCGGCGCTCCCACGTCCACGGCGCACGCCTCGTCGCGAAGGATGCGCAGCTCGGCGATCTTGCGCGCGATCAGCTCGACCTGAGCAGGCCCGTCGCCGGGCGTGACGCCGACGAGCGCCAGCAGCCCGGGCCGGTCGATCGCACCGACGACGATCCCGTCGACCGTCACCGACGCGCGCGTCACGCGCTGCACGACCGCCCTCACACGGCACCCGGGCCGAAGGTCGGCAGGACCTCACCGACGGGCTGCCCGTGCCCGAGCACGGGGGTCGCGCCGAGGTCGCCCACGTCGTACCCGGCCACAGCCAGCGCGGCAGCCAGCACCGCGGGACGGGGCCGCGAGGAGCCGTCGGCGATCTTGAACGCCAGGGCCCCACCGTCGGGCAGCCCGGCCGCGTAGACGCCGTCGGCGCCGTCCTTGGCGATGAGCCCGGGGACGGCCTCCATGAAGCGGGTGGCTTCGCGCCCGGTCCCGGCGACGTGCCACGGGTGGCGCGCCATGGCACGCGCGACGCGGGCCCGGGGCCCGGACGACGAGCCGACGAGCTCCGCGAACGACCGCGCGAGCCCGACCAACGTCGTCGAGAACAACGGCGCCCCGCAGCCGTCGACCGTCACGTGCTCGACCGGCACGCCCGTGAGCTCGGCGACCGCGTCGCGCAGGGCCACCTGCAGCGGGTGGTCCACGGCGAGGTAGTCGTCGGTCGGCCACCCGGCGACCACGCAGGTGGCGAGCATCCCGGCGTGCTTGCCCGAGCAGTTCTGGGTGAGTGACGCCGGGCCGCCGCCGTCGGCCCGCCGCTGGGCGGCCGACTCCAGGTCGAGCGGCCAGTCGGGCGTGTTCTGCAGCTGCCCGGCGGTGACCCGGGACGACGCGAGGATCGCGTCGACGATCGCGAGGTGGCCCGGCTCCGCGTTGTGGCTCGCGCAGACGAGCGCGAGCAGCGCGCCGTCCACGTCGAGGCCGGCGTCGAGCATGCCGACGGCCTGCAACGGCTTGAGCGACGACCGCGCCCAGATGACGGCCTCGGGGTCGCCGAGGGCGAGCCGGGTGCAGCCGTCGGGCGCGAGGACGACGAGGTGCCCGCGGTGCACCGACTCGACGAGGTCCCCGCGCACGACCCGAGCGAGCGGGACGGCCGCAGAGTCGATGTCTGTCATCGGTCCGTCATCGATCCGTCGCCGGAGACGTCACCAGCCGCCGCCACGCGACGGGCCGGACGACGGCGGCCGGCGGCGCGAGTACGGCGCGATCGCGGGGCGCACGTCGACGAGGTAGACGATCGCCGCCACCGCGCACAGCAGCGCGAGGAACAGCGGGAACGTGGGGATCCCCTTCGGGAACGGCACTGCGGCGAACGACACGGCCGTCGCGACGCCGAGGATGGCCCCCCACAGCGGCTTGGTCCGCTTGCCCGCGGACACGAACGCCGCAGCAGGGCGACGCAGCAGATCGATCAACGCCCAGGCCGCCAACCCGAAGATGGCGAACATGAAGACGAGGTAGATGGGCAGCTGGAGGGTCGCGACCACGGTGCGAGCCTACGAGACATCGCCCACGTCAGGGCAGTACCCGCAGCCCTTCCGCCCGGGCAGCCGCCGCGAGGTGCTCGTCCCACACCGCCACGAGCAGGTCGGGCGAGCGCAGCACGAGCGCGGAGGCGAGGTGCAGCGCGTCGGCCGCGCGCAGCGGATGCGTCCCGA
The DNA here is from genome assembly GCF_003470205.1 of Cellulomonas rhizosphaerae. GTDB lineage: Bacteria > Actinomycetota > Actinomycetes > Actinomycetales > Cellulomonadaceae > Cellulomonas > Cellulomonas rhizosphaerae. The sequence continues at coordinate 1,440 of NZ_QWKP01000198.1, read as the reverse complement.
CGAGGGTCGCCGCACCGGCCGTGACGACGTCCTGCAGCTCGATGACGTGCAGGCCGGGCCAGAGCCGCGACCAGGCGGTCAGCGCCGCACGCGCCTGCGTCGGCTCGAGCCGACCGGATCGCTGCCCCGCGGCCAGGACCGATCGCACCTCGGCGTCCGCGAGCCGGGAGGTCGCGACGAGGTCGGCGCCGTCCCACAGCGCCGCGACCAGGTCGGAACCGGGCTCGGCGACGCACAGCTTCACCAGCGCGCTGGTGTCCAGGTAGACGATCGCCACGGATCAGCGCCGCAGCCGGCGGACCAGCCCGGACACCGGCCGGGTCGCGCGCCCACGCTCACCGTCGGAGGCGACCCGCTCGGCCGAGGGGGCCGAGAGCAGCCCGTCGCGCTCCAGCCGCTGCAGCAGGTCGGCCGACTCGATGCCCGTCAGCCGGGCGACCGGGATCCCCCGCTCGGTGATGACGACGTCCTGCCCCGAGCGCGCCGCCTCGATCCACTGCTTCAGCTCCGCGCGCAGAGCGCTGACCGCGACCTCCATGCGAACGACCGTACCGGGCGCCCGGTGCCGACGAGGTCAGATCTCGGGAAGCGCCTCGCGCGCGGCCTTCGCCGAGGTGCCCGCGGCCTCCAGCAGGTCGACCGCGAGCGAGCGGTGCAGCAGCACGAGGCTCTGCACCTGCCAGTCGTCGGGCGCGACGAGGAAGGGGTCGAGCGCCTGCGCGGCGACGGTCAGGGCCGCCCGCGCGCGCTCCGGGTCACGCCCGGCGCCGATCGCCGCAGCGAGCTCGTCGGCCGCGCGGGCCGTCGCGTCCACGCGGGCGGCGACGCCGAGCACGTCGTGCGGGGTGTCGGCCTCGACGAGCGCGAGCGCGCGCCGCACCAGCACGCGCGCGTTCCGCATCGCCCGGTCGACGAGGATGGCGGCGTCCACGCTCGCGGCGAGCTCGTCGCGGTAGCGCCGGCTCGCGGGCGACACCCGCGAGAGCTCGCGCGCGTTGGTGGCGATCTCGCGCCAGTCGTCGAGCACGGGCTGCGTGGCCCGCGCGCGGACCAGCGCGTCCTCGACGTCGGCCGTCGACCGCGACGAGAGCCCGCGCGCGAGTGTGTGCAGGACTCCCGCGAGCTCCTCGATGCTGCGCTGGCCGAGCGACCGCGGGTGGCGGCGCGGGTCCGACGGCGTGAGCAGGGCGACCGCGAGCGCGATGGCACCGCCGACCGCCGCGTCGGTCCAGCGCCCGAACGGGCCGCCCGAGGTCGCGGGAAGCGCGACGATGACGATCGACTGGACGCCCGCCTGCGTGGTGAGCATCGCGCCGCGGTCGATGAACCGCGCGATGATCGCGGCGGTGAACAGCACGAGCGCGATCTGCCAGATGCCACGCCCGATGACGTGCGCGACGAGGTCGCCCAGCCCGACGCCGATCGCCACGCCGACGGCGA
>NZ_QWKP01000197.1 GCF_003470205.1 Cellulomonas rhizosphaerae | reverse complement strand
TCCCACGCGTCGCGGCCGTAGACCGTGACGAGGACGGCTGCACCCTCTGCCGTGCGGCCGACGAGCACGTTGTCGGCCTCGGCTCGGCCCGCGCTCGAGGTGAGCTCGCTCGTCGGCACCCCGAGGTCGAGGAGTGCCTGCCGCACCTGTTCGTCGCTGAGCCGTCCGGGCGGCGACCCGAGCACCAGGTGGACCGCTGCCGCCGCCGCGACGCCGACCGCGATCGCCGCGGCCGCGCCGAGCAGGTTCGTCGCCTGGAGCCCGACGGCGGCCAAGGCCCCCAGGCCGAGCACGAACCGGCTCGCGTACCGCCACGGCCGTGCGAGGTGCGGTGACGCCGCGACGACGATCGCCGTGATGACGGCGACCCGGGTGGCGATGTAGATGACCGGGGGACCGGAGGCCACGAAGGCGTGAGCGGTGGCCGAGGGGTCGGTGCCGGCGACTGCTCCGACGGCCAACGCTGCGCCGTAGGCGACGGCTGCGGCGAGCACCTGGTCCACGAGGAGGCGACGACGCCCCCGGCTCAGCGCAGCGAGCAGCACGACACCGACGGCCCACAGCGTCAGGACCGCGTAGACGACACCCCACAGCCAGCCGAGCACGGGTTCGAGCCACGCGAGCAGGGTGGCGAGCGCGTGATCGGCGCCGGTCGGACCCGGCGCAGCCAGGGACAGCACCCCGAGGGCGACGACGGATGCGGCCAGCAGCAGGATGTCCGTCTGGCGGCGCTGCCGAGGGGCGTCGGCGGCCGACGACCACACGCGGACGAGGCTCTGCGCGCGCGGCAGCGGCCCGACCGGTCTGACCATCTGGACTCCTGGGGAACATCGTGCGCGACGTCGCCTGGCAGCGATCTGACGAGGCTACTGGGCCCGGTCATCGCCGGGGGGCAGGTTGTGCCGGCGGGCTCGTGCGCGTCGAGCACGGCGCGACGCTCACGCACGATCACCCCGCCCGGGGTAGTGCGGGACCACCCGGGCCGCCGAGACGATCGCCACGTGAGCTCCGTGAGGCGCCGCGACCGCCAGCCGACCAGCGTGATCGAGAAGGAGACCGACCGTGACTGAAGGACGCAACGGGTTTGCCGTGGGACTGACCGTGTTCGCCGCGACGATGCTGATCATCGCGGGTGTGGTGCAAGCCATGCAGGGACTCGTGGCGCTGTTCAACGACACGTTCTACGTGGCGGGGGCGAAGTGGGTCTTCGAGTTCGACGTCACCGCGTGGGGATGGGTCCACCTGCTGCTCGGGATCGTCGTCGCCCTCGCGGGGATCTTCGTCTTCGCCGGTGCCGTCTGGGCGAGGACGGTCGGCGTGGTCGTGGCCTCCGTCAGCATCGTGGTGAACTTCGCCTGGCTGCCGTACTACCCGTGGTGGAGCATCATCGTCATCGTCCTGGACGTCTTCGTCATCTGGGCGCTGACGGCGCACGGCCGCGAGATCGTCGCGTGACCTCACGCGGCACCGTGGCCGTGGTCGCCGGCTGCCTCGCGCTGACCCTGGTCGCGTGCAGCGACGCCCCCGAGTCGGATCTTGCCGCCCACGTGCCGCCGCGTCAGGGTCGAAGCTGGGGCGTGAGGTGGGCGCCGATGCGCTCGACGGCGCGTGCGAGATCGTCGGGTTCGATCACCCGCACCGATGTGGTGAGAGCGATGCGGGCGACCGTCATGGCTAGCCGCCCAAGATCCTCGCCACGGATCTGGATCACCGTGCCGCCCGTCGTGGTCTCGACCACGTCGTGGTCCACCCACCGGAGCACCTCGGTGAGGGCGTCCAGCTCGGCGCCCAGCGCGAGCGTGGCGACCAGCTCACGGGGGATCGAGCCGATAGCGCCGGCGACGTACGTTGCCGCGTCCCCGCCGGGGATCTCGCGGGGCGTGAAGTGGCCCGAGGTCGCCCATGGGCGCGCGAGTCGGTCGAGCCGGAAGGTGCGCCAGTCGTCGCGGTCCCTGTCCCACGCGACGAGGTACCACCGCCGGCCTGCAGTGACGAGCCGATGCGGCTCGACCAGGCGTCGACCGTCACTGCCCTCGCCCGTGCGGTAGTCGAACCGTGCGAGCTCGTGGTCGCGGCACGCCGCCGCAAGGACGCTGAGCAGCTCCGGGTCGACCGGGTTCCAGGTGGTGTGCGACGGCACGGATGTCACGCTGGAGTGCAGGGCTGCCACCCGCCTGCGCAGTCGGTGCGGCAGCAGGTTCTCGATCTTGGTGAGAGCCCGCAGCGACGTCTCCTCCATGCCGTCGATGGCGGCGACGGCCGCGTAGCGGAGCCCGACCGCCAGCGCGACGGCCTCGTCGTCGTCGACCACGAGCGGCGGCATGTGCGCTCCGGACTCCAGGCGATAGCCCCCGTACCTGCCCGGGGTGGCCGCGATGGGATAGCCGAGCTCACGAAGACGGTCCACGTCGCGGCGCACCGTCCGCTCGGTCACGTCGAGACGCTCGGCGAGCTCCGCACAGCGCCAGAACCGGTGGGTCGGGAGCAGCGAGAGCAGCGTGAGCGCGCGCCCGGTGGGGTCAGCCGACATGTTCCCAGTCTGCCCGCCATCGAGGACAGATCCTGTCCGCAATGGCTCCTACGGTCACGTCCACCGGCCGCCGCACCGCGCGGACCGGTAGTCGCCCGAGAGGACAGCCCATGTCGAACCCCATCGACTTTCCCCGACCGAGCATGGTCGCCGTCAACGGCATCGAGCTCGAAGTCTTCGAGGCGGGGCAGGAGAACGTCGGCAGTCCCATCGTCCTCTGCCACGGCTGGCCGGAGCTGGCGTTCTCGTGGCGCCGTCAGATGGAGGCGCTCGCCGCCGCCGGGTACCACGTCATCGCGCCCAACCAGCGCGGCTTCGGCAACTCGTCCCGCCCCACCGAGGTCTCCGACTACGACATCGTGCAGCTCTCCGGCGACCTCGTCGGCCTCCTGGATCACTTCGGGTACGAGGACGCGACGTTCGTTGGCCACGACTGGGGCGCCAACGTGGTGTGGAGCAGTGCCGTCCTGCATCCCACCCGGGTGAACAAGGTGATCGCGCTCAGCCTGCCCTACATGGCACGCGGGGACGTGCCGCCCCTGGCGTTCATCGAGGCGATCGCCGGCAGCGACTCCTACCTCGTTCACTTCAACCGTCAGCCCGGGGTGGCTGACGCCGTCTTTGACGCGAACACCCGGCAGTTCCTGCGCAACCTCTACCGCGACAACGAGCCGACAACCGAGCCGGGGGCGGGCATGGCGCTCCTCAACCTCGCCCTCGCCGAGACTCCACGCGGTGAGGCGGTGATGAGCGAGCGCGACCTCGCGGTGTTCGTGGACGCGTTCGCGGCATCGGGCTTCACACCTGGGGTGAACTGGTACCGCAACCTGGACCGCAACTGGGAGCTGATGGCCGACGTCGACCCGATCGTCCGACAGCAGGCGCTGATGATCTACGGCACACGTGACCCGGCGGTCATGAGGGCGCCGAACCTCGAGGCGTTCGTCCCGCGAGTCGAGGTCGTGGACCTGGACTGCGGCCACTGGATCCAGGAGGAGCTGCCGGAGGAGGCTTCCCGCGTGATGCTCGACTGGCTCCGGCGGGTTGTCCTCGACGAGTCGTAGCCGGCCGACGCCCGTACTCGATGCCCCCGGCGTCACTCTCGGGGCGTCTCGACGTGTCGAGACGCCCCGAGATGTGCCGGATGTGCCCCGAGTGGGATTCGAACCCACACTGGATCGGGTTTGAGCCGAACGCCTCTGCCGGTTGGGCTATCGGGGCCAGCGAAAAGCATAGGGCCCGCGCGCGCGAGCACGTGTCACCACTCACAGGAGTAACTGATGACGCGCGCAGCCGCTGCACGGTTACGCTGTGCCCGTGACCAAGGACGCCCCCGCCACCCCCACCGATGCCCTCGACATCACCACTGCCGGTGAGTCCGTCGAGCCCGAGGTGGTTCCCGCCGACCGCCCCAAGCGCCGCGCGGTCGTGGTCGAGGACGAGGCCCTCATCCGCATGGACGTGGTCGAGACGCTGCGCGACGCCGGCTTCGACGTCGTCGGCGAGGCGGGCGACGGCGAGCAGGCGGTGGCCCTGGCGACCGAGCTCAAGCCCGACATCATCGTCATGGACGTGAAGATGCCCGTCCTGGACGGGATCTCCGCGGCCGAGCGCATCGGCAAGGCGCACCTCGCGCCGGTCGTGCTGCTGACCGCGTTCTCGCAGACCGAGCTCGTCGAGCGGGCGCGCGACGCCGGCGCGATGGCCTACGTCGTCAAGCCCTTCAGCCCCGCGGACCTGCTGCCCGCCGTCGAGATCGCGATCTCGCGGTACGCGCAGATCAGCGCGCTCGAGGCCGAGGTCGCCGACATGGCGGACCGGTTCGAGACCCGCAAGCGCGTGGACCGGGCCAAGGGTCTGCTGATGACGAAGATGGGCCTGTCGGAGCCCGAGTCGTTCCGCTGGATCCAGAAGACCTCGATGGATCGTCGCCTGACGATGCGCGAGGTGGCCGACGCGGTCATCGAGCAGGTCGGCGGCGGCGCAGCCTGACAGCGCTCCACCGCACGACGAAAGGCCCGCCCCGGCGGGCCTTTCGTGCGTCAGGGACCGAACGCCAGGTCGACGACGAGCGCGCGGTGGTCGGACAGGCCGGTGTCGACGCTCGTCGCCGCCCCGGTCGCCCGCACGGCTCCGCGGCCGAGGATGTGGTCGATCTGCCGCACAGGCTTCGCGACCGGGTGCGTCGGGGCGGTGGCCAGCGGGGTGAAGCCCGAGGTCGCGGTCGCCTGCGCGGGGAGCATGTTCAGGTCGCCCATGAGCACGGTCGGGCGGGGCCAGCGGCTCGTGGCCTCGACCAGGATCTCGAGCTGGTGGCGGTTCCACGACGGCAACCAGCTCAGGTGCGTCCCGACCACGCTCGCCGGTCCGCTGTCGGCCGCGACGACGGCGACGACGGCCGCTCGCGGCTCGTCGCGCACCGGCCGGCGGACCCGGCCCGAGCCCACCCAGGTGATCCCGGGGCGGCCGGCGAGCCGGACGGTCTCCCACTCCAGGACCGGGACGCGGGACAGCACCGCGATGCCGTAGGCGGGGCGGTCGGCGGGCACCGAGCCCGCCCGGCGCCACAGTCCTGGCGTCCCGCGCATCGTCGGGACGAAGCGGTGCTCGGCCCCGCCCATCGCCTCCGCGGCGACCTCCGTCAGCACCGCACGGCGCGAGCGGCGCTGGTGGTGGTCGACCTCCTGCAGCACCAGGACGTCGACGTCGAGCGCGCGCACCGCGGCCGCGAACCGGTCCACGTCGACGCGGCGGTCGAGCTCGGAGCGGCCGTGCTGGATGTTGTACGTGGCGACCCGCATGCCGTGATTCTGCTGGCTCGAGGCGGCGTCCGCAGCGCGTCCGGACGCAACAGATCGCGGTTGACGGCGTGGATATCGGTCAGATGTCCAACTTTCGTGTCCGTCTCGTGACCTGACTTGCCGGAAGGTCTAGGCAAGACGATCCAGTTGGGCCATGATCGGCAGCGGCGCCACCGCGGGCAGAGGCGGTGCCACCCCGACCGGATCCCCCTCGTCCCGTCTGGAGGTTGCCCGTGCGCCCCGGAGTTCACGTCAGTCCCGCAGGACCCGACGATCTCGACACCCTCGTCGAGCTGTGCCTGACCGCGCGCACCGAAGCCGCCGTCGGGGCCCAGCTGTGCACGGACGACGCCGACCGCCTGCGTGACCAGCTGGGCGTGCTCCTCGGGATCCCGGGTGGCTTGATCCTCGTCGGCACGGTCGACGGGACACCCGCGGGGATGCTGCTCGCGCGGCTCGTCGGCCCCAGCCTCTTCACGGACGCCGTCAGCCTCAACCTCGAGGCCGTCTACGTCCTGCCCGACGCGCGACGCCGCGGGCTCGGGCACATGCTCCTCGCCACGGTCGCGCAGCAGGCCGACGAGGCCGGCGCGACCGACGTGTACGCGACGCCGCTGCCCGGCAGCCGGGGGATGCAGCGCTTCCTCGCGCGCCTCGGCTTCGCCCCGGCCGCCGCGCACCGCGTCGTGACGACGTCTGCCCTGCAGCGCCGGCTCGCGCACGAGGGCGCCGGCGCCGCGCGCCGCCCCGCGCCGCGCGGCCTCGAGGACCTGATCGCCCGACGGCGCCAGGTGCGCGAGAGCCGCAGCGCGTCGGCCGCGGTCGATCAGGCGTCGGTGTCGATCACCATGCAGGTCAACCGCGCTGTGCAGATGCGCCGCCCGTCGGCGTCCTCCAGCACGACCTGGTAGGTCGCGAGCGTCCGCCCCAGGTGGACGGCCGTCGCGGTCCCGGTGACGAGCCCGCTACGCGCCGAGCGGTGGTGCGTCGCGCTGATCTCGATGCCGACCGCGGCACGCCCCGGTCCCGCATGCACCTGGGCGGCGTAGGACCCGAGCGTCTCGGCGAGGACCGCGGACGCGCCGCCGTGGAGCAGCCCGTACGGCTGGGTGTTGCCCGCGACGGGCATGGTGCCGACGGCGCGCTCGGGCGTCACCTCGGAGATCTCGATGCCCATCCGCTCGAGCAGCGTGCCGGCGATGGGGGGCAGGGACGCGGTCGCGTCGGTCGTGTCGGTCATGGCAGATAGGTTGGCACCCGTGAGCGACGCACAGCCAGCCCGACTGCTTCTGATCGACGGACACTCCATGGCGTACCGGGCGTTCTTCGCCCTTCCCGTGGACAAGTTCGCGACCTCGTCGGGCCAGCCCACCAACGCCGTGTTCGGGTTCGTCTCGATGCTCGCCAACCTGCTGCGCGACGAGGCGCCGACGCACGTGGCGGTCGCCTTCGACCTCGGGCGGACCACGTTCCGCACCGAGGAGTACGAGGCGTACAAGGGCAACCGCGACGCGACGCCGGCGCCCTTCAAGGGCCAGGTCGACGTGATCCGCCGCGTGCTCGAGACCATGCACATCCCGGTCCTGACCAAGGAGCGGTTCGAGGCCGACGACATCCTGGCGACCCTGTCCACGCGCGCCGACGCGCAGGGGATGCAGGTGCTGATCTGCTCGGGCGACCGCGACTCGTTCCAGCTCGTGACCGAGGACGTCACGGTCCTCTACCCGGTCAAGGGCGTCTCCGAGCTCGCACGCATGACGCCCGCCGCCGTCGAGGCGAAGTACGGCGTCGGCCCCGCGCGCTACCCGGACCTCGCGGCCCTCGTCGGCGAGTCGAGCGACAACCTGCCGGGCATCCCCGGCGTCGGCCCCAAGACCGCGGCCAAGTGGATCGTGCAGTTCGACGGCCTCGAGAACGTCCTCGCCAGCGCGGACCAGGTGCCGGGCAAGGCGGGGGAGTCGCTGCGCGACAACCTCGAGCAGGTCGCCCTCAACCGCCGGCTCAACGCCCTGATCACCGACCTCGAGCTGCCCCTGGGCCCGGAGGACCTCGAGGCACGCGCGTGGGACCGCCCCGCGCTGCACGCGATCCTCGACGAGCTCGAGTTCCGCACGTTGCGCGACCGGCTCTTCGCGATGCTGGACGACGAGGAGCAGGCCGCCTCCGTCGACGCGGCCGCCGCGAAGCTCGACGTCGCCCAGCTCGGCGACGGCGAGCTCGGGGAGTGGCTCGCGCAGCGCGCGGGCCGTCTGCTCGGCCTCGATGTGCGCGGCTCGGGCGCTCCCGCGGCCCCCGACGCGTGGGGCATCGCGATCGCCGACGACGAGGGCCAGGCCGTCGCGCTCGACCTGCAGCAGATCGCCCCGGCCGACGACGCATCGCTCGCCGCGTGGCTCGCCGACGCGGACGCCCCGAAGTCGATCCACGGCGCGAAGGTCGCCTGGCACGCCCTCGCGGGCCGCGGCCTCGCGCTGGTCGGCGTCGTCTTCGACACCGAGCTCGCCGCCTACCTGTGCCAGCCGGACCGGCGCGCGTACGACCTGGCCGACCTCGCGATCGGCTACCTGCGCCGCGAGCTGGGCGGCGACGACGGCTCGTCGGACGGCCAGGGTGCCCTCGACCTCGAGCTGGACGGCTCCGACGAGGGCCGCCGCGCAGCCGTCCGGGCCGCGGCCGTGCGGGACCTGACCGACGTGCTCGACGGCGAGGTCGGCGACCGCGGCCTGAGCCACCTGCTCACCGACCTCGAGCTGCCGCTGCAGGACGTGCTCGGTCGTATGGAGCGCACGGGAATCGCGATCGACGCCGACTACCTGAGCAGCCTGGAGCGGTCGTTCGACGCCACGGTGCGCGAGGCGGCGGCCGAGGCGTACGCGGTGATCGGCCGCGAGGTGAACCTCGGCTCGCCCAAGCAGCTCCAGGAGGTCCTCTTCGACCAGCTGGGCATGCCGAAGACCAAGAAGATCAAGACGGGCTACACCACGGACGCTGCCGCGCTGACGGACCTGTTCGGCCGCACCCAGCACCCCTTCCTCGAGCACCTGCTCGCGCACCGCGACGCGATCCGCCTGCGCCAGACGGTCGAGGGCCTGCTGCGCTCGGTCGCCCCCGACGGCCGGATCCACACGACCTTCCAGCAGACCATCGCGGCGACCGGCCGCCTCTCGTCGGCCGACCCGAACCTGCAGAACATCCCGATCCGTACCGAGGCGGGTCGCCAGATCCGCCGCGCGTTCGTGGTGGGCGACGGCTACGAGACGCTCGTGACCGCCGACTACTCGCAGATCGAGATGCGGATCATGGCCCACCTCTCGGGCGACGAGGGCCTCATCGAGGCGTTCCGCTCCGGCGAGGACCTGCACAGCTACGTGGGCTCCCGGGTGTTCGGCGTGCCGACCACCGAGGTCAGCGCCGCGCAGCGCTCCAAGATCAAGGCGATGAGCTACGGCCTGGCCTACGGGCTGTCGGCGTACGGGCTCTCGCAGCAGCTGTCCATCGCGCCGGCCGAGGCGTCCGCGCTCATGGCGGACTACTTCGAGCGGTTCGGCGGCGTGCGCGACTACCTGACGAGCGTCGTCGACGAGGCGCGCACCACGGGCTACACCGCGACGATCCTGGGCCGGCGCCGCTACCTGCCGGACCTGACGAGCGACAACCGGCAGCGTCGCGAGGTCGCCGAGCGGATGGCGCTCAACGCGCCGATCCAGGGAAGCGCGGCCGATCTCATCAAGGTCGCGATGCTCGGCGTCGACGCCGAGCTGACGAAGCAGGGCCTCGCGTCGCGGCTGCTGCTGCAGGTGCACGACGAGCTCGTGGTCGAGGTGGCCACGGGGGAGCGCGACGCCGTCGAGGCGCTGCTGCGCACCCAGATGGCCGCCGCCGGGGACGCCGTCCCCGGTGGGCCGCTGAACGTCCCGCTGGACGTGAGCGTCGGCGTCGGGGCGAGCTGGCACGAGGCGGGCCACTAGCCCCTCGTTCGGGTGCTTCGGCGTGTCGATACCGTTGTCAACGTGCGAACCGGGTGAAATGCGACACCCTGTTCGGTGGTGGCAAAGGGGCCACCCCGCACCCTGGAGGCGCAGTGAGCGAAACTGCCGACGGTCTCGAGACCGACTACCAACGCGTCCAACGCAGCGACGAGTTCCAGGCGCTCAAGCGCAGGTTCCGGAACTTCGTGTTCCCGATGACGGCGCTGTTCCTGATCTGGTACTTCGTCTACGTCCTGCTCGCCGACTACGCCCACGACTTCATGGCGACCAAGGTCTGGGGCAACATCACGGTCGGGCTGCTGTTCGGGCTCGGCCAGTTCGCGAGCACGTTCATCATCACGATGGTCTACGCGCGGTGGGCCAACAACCGCCAGGACGCGGTCGCTGAACGGCTGCGGCTGCACATCGAGGAAGGCACGGTCGACAACGCCGGGGGTGCCGCATGAGCGCCGTGCTGCCGATGGCCGAGACCGAGCAGATCGGCGAGCCCGCCGTCAACATCGCGATCTTCGGCGTCTTCGTCCTGATCACCCTGATCATCGTGTTCCGGGCCTCGCGCAACAACAAGACCGCGGCGGACTACTACGCCGCCGGCCGCAGCTTCACGGGCCCGCAGAACGGAACGGCCATCGCGGGTGACTACCTGTCCGCGGCGTCGTTCCTCGGCATCTGCGGTGCGATCGCCATCAACGGCTACGACGGCTTCCTGTACTCGATCGGCTTCCTCGTGGCGTGGCTCGTCGCGCTGCTGCTGGTCGCGGAGCTGCTGCGCAACACCGGCAAGTTCACGATGGCCGACGTGCTCTCGTTCCGGCTCAAGGAGCGCCCGGTGCGGATGGCGGCGTCGCTCGCGACCCTGGCCGTCGTGTTCTTCTACCTCCTCGCGCAGATGGCCGGCGCCGGCGGGCTCGTCGCGCTGCTCCTCGGCGTCGAGGGGACCGGTGCGCAGGGTGTCGTCATCGCAGTCGTCGGCGCGCTGATGATCCTGTACGTGCTGATCGGCGGGATGAAGGGCACCACGTGGGTGCAGATCATCAAGGCGATCCTGCTGATCGTCGGCGCCGCCGTCATGACCGTGTGGGTGCTGGCGAAGTTCGGGTTCAACCTGTCCGACCTCCTGCAGGGCGCGATCGACAAGGCGGGCGAGGGCGGTGAGGCCCTCATCGCGCCCGGCAAGCAGTACGGCGCGAGCGCCACGAGCCAGCTGAACTTCCTCTCGCTCGCCCTGGCCCTCGTGCTCGGCACGGCCGGGCTGCCGCACGTGCTCATGCGCTTCTACACGGTGCCGACCGCCAAGGAGGCCCGCCGCTCCGTGGTCTGGGCGATCTGGCTGATCGGCATCTTCTACCTGTTCACGCTCGTCCTGGGCTACGGCGCGGGAGCGCTGGTCGGTCCGGAGGCGATCAAGGCGGCGCCAGGTGGCGTGAACTCCGCGGCCCCGCTGCTCGCGTTCGAGCTCGGCGGCACGATCCTGCTCGGCCTGATCTCGGCGGTGGCGTTCGCGACGATCCTCGCGGTCGTCGCCGGCCTCACGATCACCGCGGCGACGTCCTTCGCGCACGACATCTACGCGTCGGTCATCAAGAAGGGCGAGATCAAGCCCGACGGCGAGGTGCGCGTCGCGCGGATCACGGTCGTCGTCATCGGCATCCTCGCGATCATCGGCGGCATCTTCGCCAACGGGCAGAACGTGGCGTTCCTCGTCGCGCTCGCCTTCGCGGTCGCCGCCAGCGCCAACCTCCCGACGATCCTCTACTCGCTGTTCTGGAAGAGGTTCAACACGTCGGGTGCGCTGTGGAGCATGTACGGCGGGCTCATCTCCTGCATCGTGCTCATCACGTTCTCGCCGGTGGTGTCCGGCAAGGTCGACCCGGTCACGGGCGACAGCCTGTCGATGATCAAGGACACGTCGATCGACTTCCACCTGATCCCGCTCGAGAACCCGGGCCTGATCACGATCCCGCTCGCGTTCGTGCTCGGGATCGTCGGGACCTACGCGAGCAAGGGGAAGTCCAGCCCGGAGAAGTACGCGGAGATGGAGGTCCGCTCGCTCACGGGTGCCGGCTCCGAGAAGGCGACCGTCCACTGACGCCCGGCGCCCGGGATGGCCGCCGAGCGGTCATCCCGGGCGTCGGTGCGTCACGAAGATCGCGGTACCCGGCAGCAGCGCCCCGCGCAGCGGTGACCAGCCGCCCCACACCGCGTCGTGCCCCTCCGGCCACTCCGGCTCGACGAGCCGGTCCAGCACGAACCCCGCTCCGACGAGCTCGGCGACGTGGTCGCCGAGCGTCCGGTGGTACTCGGCGTACAGCACGCGCCCGGAGCCGCCGATCTCCACGTAGGGCCGGCGGTCGAAGTACGGCCGCACTGCGGTGAGCCCGCGCTCGGAGGGGTCGTCGGGGAACGCCCAGCGGATCGGGTGCGTCACGGAGAACACCCAGCGCCCGCCCGGCCGCAGCACGCGCGCGACCTCGCGGTGCACGCGGTCGGCGTCCGGCACGAACGGGATCGCACCGTAGGCGGTGAACGCGACGTCGAAGCTCGCGTCGGGAAAGGGCAGCTCCCGGGCGTCGGCGACGACGAGCGGTGTGCGCACGCCCGCGGCCTCGTCGTACCCGAGCCCGGCGTGCAGCATGCCCTCGGCCACATCGGTCGCGACCACCTCGACGCCGCGCGACGCCAGCCAGCGCGAGCACTGCGCCGCGCCCGCGCCGATCTCGAGCACGCGGGCGCCGGTGACGTCGCCGAGCAGCCCTGCGTCTGCCTCGCGCAGCCCTTCGGGACACCAGACGAAGTCGGCCGGGCCCAGGAACGCGCCGTGCTCGTCGAGGTACTCCCCGGCGTTCGCGTCCCACCACGCCCGGCCGGCGCCGGTCGCCGCGGAGTCCTCGACGTCCTGGTACCCGGCGGACTCGGCGGACTCGGGCTCAGGCGTCGCGGCGGGCATGACCCCAGTGTGGCCTCCCACGTGGGACCGAAGGCATAGGTTCCGGCGTTCGCGCTGGCTAGGCTGCCTATGACGGCTGCTCGACGATGCGCACCTGACCAGCGAACCCAGCGACGAAGGAGTGCTCAACGTGCGAGTCGGACTGCTCACCGGCGGCGGCGACGTCCCCGGCCTGAACGCCGCGATCCGGGCGGTCGTGAAGCACGGCGAGGGCCAGCACGGGCACTCGATCATCGGCTTCCGCAACGGCTGGAAGGGCGTCGTCGACGGCTACTCCGTCCCGCTGACCCGCCAGCTCATCCGCAACGTGCTGCCCGTGGGCGGCACCCTGCTCGGCACCGCGCGCTTCCACCCGCACGCCGACGACGGCGGCATCGACGCGGTGCTCGCCACGCTAGAGGCCGAGCGGATCGAGGCGCTCATCTGCATCGGCGGCGACGGCACGCTGCACGCCGCGAGCAAGGTCGCCGAGGCGGGCGTCCGCATCGTCGCGATCCCCAAGACGATCGACAACGACGTGTGGGGGACCGACCAGTCGATCGGCTTCGACACCGCCGTCTCCATCGCGACCGAGGCGATCGACCGCATCCACACCACCGCCGAGAGCCACAACCGCGTGATGATCGTCGAGGTCATGGGTCGGCACGCCGGCTGGATCGCCGCGACGTCGGGCATCGCCGGGGGAGCGGAGATCGTGCTCGCGCCGGAGCAGCCGTTCGACATCGACAAGATCGAGCGCTTCCTCAAGCACCGCCACCGCGCGCACGCGAGCTTCTCGATCGTCGTGGTCGCCGAGGGCGCGGTCCCCGCCGAGGGCACGTCGATGCACTACGAGACGCAGATGGGCAAGTTCGGCGAGATCGTGGCGGGCGCGATCGGCGAGCGGCTCAAGGTCGAGATCGAGAAGCGCACCGGGTTCGACACGCGCGTCACCGTGCTCGGCCACATCCAGCGCGGAGGGACGCCGACGCCGACGGACCGGATCCTCGGCTCGCGCTTCGGCGTCGCGGCGATCGACGCGATCACGCGCGGCGAATCCGGTGTGATGACCGCGCTGCGCGGCGAGACGGTCGAGATGGTGCCGCTCTCGGAGATCGCCGGGAAGGTCAAGTACGTGCCCGACGAGCTGCTCGGGGTGGCTCGCGCGCTCGCCTGACCACTTTGACCCGCCCGACGAGGCAGCGATAAGGTAGACGGCGGTGCCGCGCGCCTTGTTCCGGTCGAACCCGCTCGCTGTCTGGCGGTGGGTGTTCCGGTCCCGATTCCTTCCAGAATCAGCTGACGTCGGCCCGTCAACCTGTCCGTACAACTTCCTGTCCGCAACGGAGCCCATCCCTACATGAGCATCACCACCCCCGCGAAGCCCGCCTCCCCGCAGGTCGCGATCAACGACATCGGCTCGGCCGAGGACTTCCTCGCCGCGATCGACGCCACCATCAAGTACTTCAACGATGGCGACATCGTCGAGGGCACCATCGTCAAGGTCGACCGCGACGAGGTCCTTCTCGACATCGGCTACAAGACCGAGGGCGTCATCCCGTCCCGCGAGCTGTCCATCAAGCACGACGTGGACCCCGGTGACGTTGTCAAGGTCGGCGACGCAGTCGAGGCTCTCGTCCTCCAGAAGGAGGACAAGGAAGGCCGCCTGATCCTGTCCAAGAAGCGCGCACAGTACGAGCGGGCCTGGGGCACGATCGAGAAGGTCAAGGAGGAGGACGGCGTCGTCACCGGCACCGTCATCGAGGTCGTCAAGGGTGGCCTCATCCTGGACATCGGCCTGCGCGGCTTCCTGCCCGCCTCGCTGGTGGAGATGCGTCGCGTCCGCGACCTCCAGCCGTACGTCGGCAAGGAGATCGAGGCGAAGATCATCGAGCTCGACAAGAACCGCAACAACGTGGTCCTGTCGCGTCGTGCGTGGCTCGAGCAGACGCAGTCGGAGGTCCGCTCGACCTTCCTGCAGACGCTCCAGAAGGGCCAGGTGCGCCCCGGTGTCGTCTCCTCGATCGTCAACTTCGGTGCGTTCGTGGACCTGGGTGGCGTGGACGGCCTCGTGCACGTCTCCGAGCTGTCCTGGAAGCACATCGACCACCCGTCCGAGGTCGTCGAGGTCGGCCAGGAGGTCACCGTCGAGGTTCTCGACGTCGACTTCGACCGCGAGCGTGTCTCCCTGTCGCTGAAGGCGACGCAGGAGGACCCGTGGCAGGCATTCGCCCGCACGCACGCCATCGGCCAGGTCGTCCCGGGCAAGGTCACGAAGCTCGTCCCGTTCGGTGCGTTCGTGCGCGTCGAGGACGGCATCGAGGGCCTCGTGCACATCTCGGAGCTGGCCGTGCGCCACGTCGAGATCCCGGAGCAGGTCGTCCAGGTCAACGACGACGTCTTCGTCAAGGTCATCGACATCGATCTGGAGCGCCGCCGCATCTCGCTGTCGCTCAAGCAGGCGAACGAGGGCTTCGACCCGGCCAGCGAGGACTTCGACCCCGCGCTGTACGGCATGGCGGCGGAGTACGACGAGGCCGGCAACTACAAGTACCCCGAGGGCTTCGACTCGAGCACGAACGAGTGGCTCGAGGGCTTCGAGTCGCAGCGTGAGACGTGGGAGGGCCAGTACGCGGCCGCCCACGAGCGCTGGGAGGCGCACCGCAAGCAGGTCGCCGAGGCCGCCAAGGCCGACGCCGACGCTGCCGCCGGTGGCGAGAGCGCGACGTCCTCGTCGTCCTCGTCCTCGTCGTCCTCGGCTCCTGCCGCTGCGTCGACGTACTCGTCGTCCACCGAGGAGGCCACTGGCACCCTCGCGTCCGACGAGGCGCTCGCCGCACTGCGCGAGAAGCTCACGGGCAACTGATCCACCCCGGGTCCACGACCCGGGCTCGACGGGCCGGTCACCTTCGGGTGGCCGGCCCGTCGGCTTTTCCCGGGCAGGGGCGCACAGGCCCCAGGTCGGGCAGGATGGACCGATGCAGCGGATCGGGCTGACCGGCGGGATCGCGGCAGGCAAGTCGGTGGCGGCAGCGCGCCTGGCCGAGCTGGGCGCGGTCGTGATCGACTCCGACGTGCTCGCGCGGGAGGCCGTGGCGCCCGGCTCCGTGGGGCTCGAGGCGGTGGCCGACGAGTTCGGTCCTGGCGTGCTCGCGGCGGACGGCTCGCTGGACCGAGCCGCGCTGGGTGCCCTGGTGTTCGCCGACGACGACGCGCGCGCGCGGCTCAACGCGATCGTGCACCCCGTCGTCCGGCGCCTGTCCGCGGAGCGGGAGGCCGCCGCGGCCACGGCCGACCACGGGGCAGTCATCGTGCACGACATCCCGCTGCTGGTCGAGACCGGCCAGGCGGACGCGTTCCACGTGCTCGTCGTCGTGCACGCTCCCGCGGTGCTGCGGGTCGAACGGCTCGTCGTCGGCCGTGGGCTGGCGCGCGAGGAGGCCGAGGCGCGGATCGCCGCGCAGGCGAGCGACGCGGACCGGCTCGCCGTCGCCGACGTCGTGCTCGACGGCACCGGCAGCGAGGACGACCTGCGCACACAGGTCGACGCGCTGTGGGCCCGGTTGTCGTCGGAGACCGCCGACGAGATCGCTGCGGAATCTCCCTGAGACCCCCTGACGCGCCGCTCACCCATCCGGGGGGCCGTTACCCGGAGGATCCGGACGGGACGTAGTACCCACCGGTAACAGTGGGTTACTGTGCCGTTCGTCACAGCGGACGTCGTCTCGGCGCTCCGCTCAGGTGGAGGAGCACGAGATGACCAAGCCGGCACAGACCCGCGCATCACTGTCCGTCGGCACGGCCCTGCCCGTCAGCAGGGTCGCTGACCTCGCGGCGAAGGCTGCGTCGTCGGTCGACGACCCCGCGGGGCGGATCCGGGTCGAGGCGCGCAGCCTCAACGCGGTCTCGCTGTCGGTGCGCGACCACATCGAGGGCCACGAGCTCCTGCGGTTCGACGTCCTCATCGACCGGGCGCTCGGTCGGACGAACTCGCGCACGATGATCACGAACTTCACGGTCAAGGGCGGCGTCTCGTCGCTCATGCCCGCGGCCAAGCGCAAGCTCGTCGCGTTCTCCGCGTACGAGAGCTACATGGACTGGTTCGTCTCGGGCGTCGTCGGCGAGGACCCCGCGGCCCTCGTGACCCTCGTCAGCGGGGAGTGACCGCACCCGCTCAGCAGCACGTGTCAGTGGTGGCACGTACGGTGAGGACATGCGTCCAGTCACCGATCTGCAGCGGACCGTCGCGCCGTTCGAGGTCGTCTCGGAGTACACGCCCTCGGGCGACCAGCCGACGGCGATCGCCGACCTCACCAAGCGGCTCAAGGCCGGCGAGAAGGACATCGTGCTGCTCGGCGCGACCGGCACGGGCAAGTCGGCGACGACCGCCTGGCTGATCGAGCAGGTGCAGCGCCCCACGCTCGTGATGGCGCCCAACAAGACCCTCGCCGCGCAGCTCGCGACCGAGTTCCGCGAGCTGCTGCCGAACAACGCGGTGGAGTACTTCGTCTCGTACTACGACTACTACCAGCCCGAGGCGTACATCGCGCAGACGGACACCTACATCGAGAAGGACTCGTCGATCAACGACGAGGTCGAGCGGCTGCGGCACTCGGCGACCAGCTCGCTGCTCACGCGCCGCGACGTGATCGTGGTCGCCTCGGTGTCCTGCATCTACGGCCTGGGCACGCCGCAGGAGTACGTCGACCGCATGGTGACGCTCAGCGTCGGCCAGCAGCTCGACCGCGACCAGCTGCTGCGCAAGTTCGTCACGATGCAGTACACGCGCAACGACATGGCCTTCACGCGCGGGACCTTCCGCGTGCGCGGCGACACGGTCGAGATCATCCCGATGTACGAGGAGCTCGCGATCCGCATCGAGTTCTTCGGCGACGAGATCGAGGCGATCGCGACGTTGCACCCGCTGACCGGTGACGTGGTGCGCTCGGAGCAGCAGATGCACATCTTCCCGGCGACCCACTACGTCGCCGGACCGGAGCGCATGGAGCGCGCGATCGGCGGCATCGAGTCCGAGCTCGAGAGCCGGCTCGCCGAGCTGGAGCGGCAGAACAAGCTGCTCGAGGCTCAGCGGCTGCGTATGCGTACGACCTATGACATCGAGATGATGCGCCAGATCGGCTCGTGCTCGGGGATCGAGAACTACTCGCGGCACATCGACGGGCGCTCGGCGGGGACGGCACCCAACACCCTCATCGACTACTTCCCCGAGGACTTCCTGCTCGTCATCGACGAGTCGCACGTGACCGTGCCGCAGATCGGCGCGATGTTCGAGGGCGACATGTCGCGCAAGCGGGCCCTCGTGGACCACGGCTTCCGGCTGCCCAGCGCGACGGACAACCGGCCGCTGCGGTGGGAGGAGTTCGTCGAGCGCATCGGGCAGACGGTGTACCTGTCCGCGACACCGGGCGACTACGAGCTCTCGATGGCGGACGGCGTGGTCGAGCAGATCATCCGTCCCACCGGGCTGGTGGACCCCGAGGTCATCATCAAGCCCACCAAGGGCCAGATCGACGACCTGCTGGGCGAGATCCACGAGCGCGTCGAGAAGGACGAGCGCGTGCTCGTCACCACGCTCACCAAGAAGATGGCCGAGGACCTCACGGACTACTTCCTGGAGAAGGGCGTGCGGGTGCGCTACCTGCACTCCGAGGTCGACACCCTGCGCCGCGTCGAGCTGCTGCGCGAGCTGCGCACCGGCGAGTACGACGTGCTGGTGGGCATCAACCTGCTGCGCGAGGGGCTCGACCTTCCCGAGGTCTCGCTCGTCGCGATCCTGGACGCCGACAAGGAGGGCTTCCTGCGTTCGGGGAAGTCGCTCATCCAGACGATCGGTCGCGCGGCGCGCAACGTCTCGGGCCAGGTCCACATGTACGCGGACAAGATCACTGCCGCGATGGCGATGGCCATCGAGGAGACCGACCGTCGCCGCGAGAAGCAGGTCGCGTACAACCTCGAGCACGGCATCGATCCCACGCCGCTGCGCAAGAAGATCGGCGACATCACGGATCTGCTCGCGCGCGAGGACGCCGACACGGCCGAGCTGCTCGGCGGCGCGGGACGGCAGGCCAGCCGCGGCAAGGCCCCGGTGCCGGGCTTCGGGTCGAAGGGTGCGCCACGCGACGAGCGGACGCGCCTGACGGGGGCCGCGGCCGGCGAGCTCGCGACGCTGATCCAGGAGCTGTCCGACCAGATGCACGCGGCGGCCGGGGAGCTGCAGTTCGAGCTCGCGGCGCGGCTGCGCGACGAGATCTCGGGCATGAAGAAGGAGCTGCGGCAGATGCAGGCCGCCACCGCCTGACCGACCGCGCGTGAGGAGCGATTGATGGCCGTACAGATCCAGGTGACGTTCGACGCCGCCCACCCGCCGACTCTCGGCGCGTTCTGGGCGCTGGCGCTCGGCTACGTCGAGGACGCGCCGCCGCCCGGCTACGCCACGTGGGACGAGGCGCTCGACGCGATGGGCGTCCCCCTCGACCAGCGCGACACGGCCTACGCGGTGGTCGATCCTGACGGCGTCGGCCCTCGGCTCTGGTTCCAGAAGGTGCCCGAGGCGAAGACCGCCAAGAATCGCGTCCACCTCGACGTCAACGCCGCGGCGGGTCTGCCGCGCGAGGAGCGACCCGCCGCGGTCCGGGCGCGCGTCGCCGAGCTCGAGGAGGCGGGCGCGACCCGGGTCCGCGAGCAGGAGGAGAACGGCGCGTACTGGATCGTCATGCTCGACCCGGAGGGCAACGAGTTCTGCGTGCAGTGACGCCGACCTGCGCGACACGCCCGGGTGCGCGACACGCAGGCCACCGCGCAGTCGGGACGTTCGTCCCGTAGTGTCAGCGACGTTGAAGGGGAGTACCCCACAAGCGAACGTTCCGTCAGCACGGTCCTCGACGATGAGGGCCCGGGGCGTTCGGCCGGCGACATGTCGCACGGTGGGGGAGACCTTCGGTACCGAAGCACGTCTCGATACCGGAGGTTCACGATGGATGTCTCTACCTTTGTCTGGCTCGCCACAGCGCTCGGCGTCGTCGGCCTAATCTTTTTCGACTTCTTCGCCCATGTGCGGACGCCGCATGCGCCCACGTTCCGCGAGTCGGTCAAGTGGTCCATCTTCTACATCGCGCTCGCGCTGATCTTCGGCGTGGTCGTCGGCATGGTGTGGGGCTGGGGGAGCGGCACCGAGTACTTCGCCGGCTACGTCACGGAGAAGTCGTTGTCGGTCGACAACCTGTTCGTCTTCCTCATCATCATGACGAAGTTCGCCGTGCCCCGAGAGTTCCAGCAGAAGGTGCTGCTCGTCGGCGTCGCGATCGCCCTGGTCCTGCGCACGATCTTCATCCTGGCCGGTGCCGCGGCGATCGAGCAGTTCTCCTGGGTCTTCTACCTGTTCGGCGCGTTCCTGGTCTACACCGCGATCAAGCTCGCCCGTGAGAGCCACGACCCCGACGAGCCCGCGGACGAGAAGGCCGGCGACGGCGCGGCCGTGCGTCTGCTCAAGCGCTTCGTCCCCACCACCGACGAGTACCACGGCGACCGCCTGACCACGAAGATCAACGGCAAGCGCTTCCTCACGCCGATGCTGCTCGTCATGGTCGCGATCGGCTCGACCGACATCCTGTTCGCGCTCGACTCGATCCCGGCCATCTACGGCCTGACGACCGAGCCGTACATCGTCTTCACGGCGAACGCGTTCGCGCTGCTCGGCCTGCGCCAGCTGTACTTCCTCATCGGCGGCCTGCTCGAGCGCCTCGTCTACCTCTCGCAGGGCCTGTCGATCATCCTCGGCTTCATCGGCATCAAGCTCGTCCTGCACGCGCTGCACGTCAACGAGCTGCCGTTCATCAACGGCGGCGAGCACGTCGAGTGGGCGCCCGAGATACCGATCTGGCTCTCGCTGACCGTGATCCTGGGCACGCTGGCCGTCGCGACCGTCGCGAGCCTGATCAAGACGCGGCGCGACGAGCGGGCACTGAACAGCGAGCTGACGAGCGAGCAGACGAGCTGATCGTCAGGCGGCCCACGGGCCGAGCACGAGCGTCCACTCCCGGACGTCGACAGCGGTGATGAGGCCCTCGCGGGCGAACGGATCGGCCGCGAGGGCCTCGTCGAGCGCGGCCCGGTCGGGGAACGCGAAGACGAGGAGCGCGCCGGGGTCGCCGTCGGCCCAGGGGCCGGACCCGAGCAGGTGTCCCTGGTCGGCGAGGCCGCTCAGGTAGTCGCGGTGCGAGGGGCGCACGACGTCGCGGACGTCGGCTCGCTCGTCGTAGGTGTAGCGCACGGCATAGGTGGTCATGCGGGCATCCTGCCCCAGTCCGGTGGCACAGTGGCGGGGTGACCACCATCTCGGCCCTGCCCCTGCTCGACGGCACGTCGATCCCGGCCCTCGGTCTCGGCGTCTACAAGGTCGACGACACGACCGCGCGGAACTCCGTCACGACGGCTCTCGAGGCCGGCTACCGCCTCGTCGACACGGCGTCGTTCTACCGCAACGAGCGCGGGGTCGGCCGCGCCCTCAAGGACAGCGGCGTTCTTCGCGACGACGTGTACGTGACGACCAAGCTCTGGAACGACGCGCACGGCCGCGGCAAGACCCGGCGCGCGTTCAAGGACTCGGTCAAGCGGCTCAACACCGCGCCCGACCTGTACCTCATCCACTGGCCGTGCCCCGCGCGCGGTCTGTACGCCGAGACCTGGCGGGCGCTGGTCGAGCTGCGCGACGACGGGCGCGTGCGGTCCATCGGCGTCTCGAACTTCCAGCGCCACCACCTCGAGACGATCATCGAGGACTCGGGCGAGGTACCCGTGCTCAACCAGATCGAGCTGCACCCCTACCTGCAGCAGCGCGAGCTGCGGGCGTTCCACGCCGAGCACAGGATCGTCACGCAGGCGTGGTCGCCGCTGGGACGGGGCGCGGTGCTGGCCGACGAGACGATCGTCGCCATCGCCGCCGCGCACCGCGTCAGCCCCGCGCAGGTCATCCTGCGCTGGCACCTCGACCTCGGCGTCGCGGTGATCCCCAAGTCCGTCACGCCCGACCGCATCCGCGCGAACCTCGACGTGAACGGCTTCGCCCTGACCCCCGACGACCACGACCGGATCGCCGCGCTCGACCGCGGCGCGCGGGTCGGCTCCCACCCGGACGAGGTGAAGTGACATGCCGCGCACCCTGCGGACCCTGCTGACCGACGACCTGCTCGCGCGCATCCACGAGCGCGCCGCGGACCACGACCGGGACAACACCTTTCCCGACGACGACCTGCGCGAGCTGGCCGAGGCCGGCTACCTGCGGGCGTTCGTGCCGACCGACCTCGGCGGCGCCGGGCTGACCCTCGAGGAGGTCGCCCGGGAGCAGGCCCGCCTCGCCGCGGCGGCCCCGGCCACCGCGCTGGCGGTCAACATGCACCTGGTCGTCACCGGTCTGTCCGCGCTGCTCGCCGGGCGGGGCGACGACTCGACGGCCTTCATCCTGCGTGACGCCGCCGCGGGCGAGGTGTTCGCGTTCGGCAACTCCGAGGCCGGCAACGACCTGGTGATGTTCGGCTCCCGCACCCGTGCGGAGCGGCAGGCGGACGGGGGCTACCGGTTCTTCGGGACGAAGATCTTCACCTCGCTGTCCCCGGTGTGGACCCGGCTCGCGACGTTCGGCCTCGACGCGGACCACCCCGATGG
Source organism: Cellulomonas rhizosphaerae (assembly GCF_003470205.1). Classification (GTDB taxonomy): domain Bacteria; phylum Actinomycetota; class Actinomycetes; order Actinomycetales; family Cellulomonadaceae; genus Cellulomonas; species Cellulomonas rhizosphaerae. Next base: position 13,879 of record NZ_QWKP01000197.1, on the reverse strand, counting down.
GCCCCGGCTCGTCCACGCGGTCGTCGGGCGTGGTGGCACCAGCACCAAGGACGACTGGGACACCCTCGGCATGCGCGCCACGCAATCGGCGACGACGGTCCTGGACGGTGCCGAAGCCCGCCCGGAGCACGTCTACCGCGCCCTGCCGCCCGGCCCGAGCGCCGACCCGCTGATCTTCGCGCTGTTCGCCGTCTTCGAGGTGCTGCTCGCCGCCGTCTACACGGGCATCGGCCGGCGCGCGCTCGAGCTGGGCGCGCAGGCCACGCGCCGACGCACGTCGTTCAAGTTCGACGGCCGCGCGTACTCCCAGGACCCCGACATCCGCTGGAAGGTCGCCGACGCTGCCCTCGCGCAGGACGGCGCCGAGCTCCAGGTCTTCGCGCTCGCGCGCGACGTCGACGAGCAGGCCGACCACGGCGCGCGGTGGTTCGCGCAGCTCGTCGGGCTCAAGGTCCGGGCCACCGAGTCCGCGCGCGTGGTCGTCGACCTCGCGCTGCGCGTCTCCGGGGGCGGCGCGTACTTCACCGGCAGCGAGCTCACGCGCCTGTACCGCGACGTCCTGGCCGGGATGTACCACCCATCCGACGACGAGTCCGCGCACGGCACGGTCGCGACCTCGATCCTGGGTCCGCTCGACGCATGAGCGACCTCGTCCCCGTCTACAGCATCGCCAAGCTCTTCACGGCGGTCGCCGTCCTCGCCGACCCGGTCATCGACCTGGACGACGCGATCGGGACGCACGCCCGCGTCCCGGACGCCCTCGGCCACCTGCGGGTCGGCGACCTGCTGCGCCACCGGTCGGGCCTGGGCGACTACTTCGGCTGGAACGACTACCGCGAGGCCGTCGCCGGCCGCGAGCCCGCATGGCCCGACGACCTCGTTCTCGAGCGCGCCGCCGCGCAGGGTGTCGCCGAGCCCGGCGGCTTCCAGTACTCGAACATCGGCTACCTCATGCTGCGCCACGCGCTCGAGCAGCGGCACGGCGTGCGCCTCACCGAGCTGCTCGTCGACAGGGTGCTCGGCCCGCTCGGTGTCACGTCGGTGCACCCGCTCGACCGCACCGACGACTGGGCCGGCGTGCGCGGCTCGGCCGTGCCGGACGTCGCGGCCTATGACCCGCGCTGGGTGTATCCCGGCACCTTCGCCGCCGATCCCGACGAGATCGCGGCGGCCGTCGCGGCCCTGCTCGGCGGCGCGCTCGGCGCAGCGATCCCCGACGTCCTGCGCCGCTCGTCGCTCCGCCTCGAGGCGCCCGGGCACCCGTTCGCGGAGCCGGGGTACGGGTTTGGCGTCATGACCGACGGAGTGCCGCCGACCGTGCTCGGGCACGGTGGCGGCGGGCCGGGGTTCACGCTGTTCGTGCTGGCCCGGGCCGACGGGAGCTCCGCGCACCTCGAGGTGGTCGCGGACGAGGTCGACGACCGGCCGCTGGTGGCGGCGTGCCTTCAGTCGCTGGGCGGCTGACGCGTCAGTCGAACCGCGGTCCCTCCCGCACGTCCTGGCCGAGGACCGTGTCGAAGTGCTCGTGCAGCGCATCGATGTGATTCGCCGCGACGCCGTACTCCGCCTGGGAGGCGGCCTCCTGCGCGCGCACGACCAGAGCGTTCGGTACGACGACCCGGCACTGCCTGCCGTCGTCGCGTTCGCTGTGCTCGACCTCGTGCTGGCACTCCCCGCACATCCCCGCGATGGACGGTGCGTCCCCGCCATCGGAGTGTTCGAGCCATGGATGTCCGCACTCGAGACATGTCTGCGCCAGGACTCGGCGAGCAGCCCTGCGTGCGCGCCGGGTCTGCAGGTCGACGCGCAGGTGCATGCCGCGACGGTAGCGGCACCGGAGGGCAGCCGGCACTACGGTCGTCGTCATGGCAGCGGATCCGGCGAGCGTGGCGCAGGCGCACGCGGTGGCCGCTGCGATGCGAGCAATGGGATACCCGGACGCCCACGTCGCTGATGACGCGGTCCGGGCGACACGGGCCCTCGTCCTGGTGTCCCCGAGCACTGCCACGGTGCAGCGATCCGACCTCCAGTGGCTCGTCGGCCAGCGGGGCTACGAGACGTTCGTGCAGCTGTTCGTCTTCGCGGCCGGCGGTTTCTCGGCGCAATCGATGCAGTACGGCCAGCACATGGACGTCGCGCTGTTCACCCTCGACCCCGCCGGTCGGGTCGCGGCGCAGTCCCCGGCGGCGCACCGCATGAGCGCGAGGCGGGCCGGGCAGACGACCGTGGTCACGCCACCGGCCGACAGGTCCCGCTGGTGGAAGCGGCGGAGCTGACGGGCGCTACGCCGTGCGGTGCAGCCGCAGCGCCGTGACCAGGCGTCGACCCGCCCGCCACGCTGCGTACGTGAGGCCGATCGACCACGTCGCCCAGCCCACCGCGCCCACGATCAGGACGACCCGGCGGTAGGTGGACAAGGGCTCCCACCCGACGGCGGCGCCGTCAGTCGTGACGACGAGGAGAGCAGCCACGACCGCCGACACGGCGATCACCGAGCAGACTGCCCGCACCGCGAACGCCCGCTGGGCGTGGTGGAGCGTGATCCGCTCGGCCCGGTCCTGGCGCGCCGCCCTCCGCCACTCGATCCGCAGCATCACGATGAGCCGGCTGAGCCCCGTGGCTCGCGGTTGCGGCGCACCTGCGTCGACGGGCCCGACCTCGAGCAGGCTCGTGGGGAGATCGAGCGCCTGGACCAGTGCCGCGAGTGGGTCGTCGGCGACAGCGAGCTCGGTCGTACGGACGGCGCTCGATCCGAGTGCTCGGAGAACGGTCTCGCCGTCATGCACGGGATCGGCCAGCGAGCGCTCCCACTGGGCATGCCATCTCACGCGGGCGACGGACGTGTACGACACGACCTCGACGGCGACCTCGGATCCCCATCGCGTGACCGTGACGAGGATGTCGTCCGGCCGCAGCGCTGACCGGAGCTCCCACTCCAGGCTGGAGGGGGACTCGGCGCGCAGCACCTGCCAGGCGTCACCAGCCCCCGCGACCCACGCCGGCCCCGTGGCGCGGACCGCGAGGTGAGTGGTGACCGGGTCGCCGCGGAAGACCAGAACGACACCGGTCGGTTCGAGCTCCTGGAGATCAGGGAGGGAGACGATCCTTCCGAGCTCGGATGCGGCGTGGATGTCGTCGAGATGATTCTCGCCGAGCCAGGTGGCGAGCCGAGGCGCGGCCTCAGGCGCATCGAACATCTCAGCCAGCAGCATGGCGAGTGATCCGTCCGCGACCTGAGCGTCCCACGGCACATGAACCTCGGGTTCGAGGTCCGAGCGGCGTACGGCGAGGCGGACCGGATCGTCGTCGTCGCCGAGGAGGATTGCCGGTCCTTTGACATCGCTCAACGAGAGTTCCCAGCGACCGGCATGCACCGCGGTCCACCCGTTGCTGTCCGTCGGGCCGACGAGGAGGTCCAGCGCCCCCTCGCGGGCCGACGCCACGACCTCGGCGTGGGGGCGGCGGACGAGGAGCATCCGGTGAACCTAGCGCCTACCAGCCCCGGGCCCGCCACTCGTCGAGCGAGGGCCGCTCCGCCCCCAGCGTCGTGTCGCGGCCGTGCCCGGGATAGATCCACGTGTCGTCGGGCAGGGGTGCGAAGAGGCGCTCGGTGACGTCCGTGATCAGCTGCTCGAACGCGGCCGAGTCACCCCGGGTCGCGCCGACGCCGCCGGGGAAGAGCGAGTCGCCCGTGAAGACGTGCGCGCGCCCCGACGGCTCGCGGTAGACGAGTGCGACTGAGCCTGGCGTGTGGCCGCGCAGGGCGATCACCTCGAGCGTCACGTGCCCGACGACGAGCGTGTCACCGTGCTGCAGGCGCGTGCTGACCGGCACGTCGGCGGAGGTACTGATCGCGTCTGCGTCGTCGGCCCCCGCCGCGACCGACGCCCCCGTGACGGCCACGACGGACCGCAGCGCGCGCAGGTGGTCGGCGTGCCGGTGCGTCGTGACCACGGTGTCGAGACGCGCCGAGCCCGAGCCCTCGCGCACGAGCTCGAGCAGCCGCTCGGGCTCGTCGGCGGCGTCGACCAGGAGCTGGGCGCCCGACTGCCGGCACGTGAGCAGGTAGGCGTTGTTGTCCATCGGGCCGACGGAGAGCTTGCGGATCTCCACCTCGTCGAGAACCCGGACGCTGCTCGGCCCACCGGCCTCGACCACGCCGTCGTACGTCATGCCTGCTCCTGTCGTGCGAGGTCGTGGCTGTGCACCGCGCGCACGAGCGCGAGGTGCGAGAGGGCCTGCGGCATGTTGCCGGCCATGCGGCCGCCCGCGGGGTCGTACTGCTCGGCGAGCAGGCCCACGTCGTTGACCAGGCCGACCAGGACGTCGAGCACCTTCTCGGCTCCGTCGGCGTCGCCCGTGCGGGCCAGGGCGTCGGCCAGCCAGAACGAGCACGCGAGGAAGGCGTGCTCGTCGCCGCCGACTCCGTCGTCGGTCTGGTCGGTCGGGTAGCGGCGCAGCAGACCGGGGGCGATCTCGAGGTCTGCGCGGATGGCGGCGATCGTCGAGCGCAGCCGCGGGTCGTCCGGCGGGAGGAAACCGACGAAGGCCATCGCGAGGAGGGCCGCGTCGACGTGCGTCGCGCCGTACGCCTGCACGAACGTCCCGCGCTCGTCGTCCCACGCGTGCGCGAGCACGTCGGCGTGCACGGCGTCGCGCTCGCGCCGCCACTCGTCGACGGGGCCGTCGAGCCCGTGGTCCTCGACGGCGCGCACGGCGCGGTCCAGGGCCGCCCACGCCATGACCTTCGAGTGCGTGAAGTGCTGCGGGTCGCCGCGGACCTCCCAGATGCCGCGGTCGGGCTCGCGCCAGTGGCCGATGAGGTCGGTGACCAGGTGGCGCTGCAGGGACCAGGAGTCGGTCGAGTCGGGCAGGCCGGCGTCGCGCGCGGCGGCGAGCGCGCACATCACCTCGCCGAGCACGTCGTTCTGCACCTGACCCACCGCGGCGTTCCCGATGCGCACCGGCCGCGATCCGGCGTAGCCGGGCAGGTGCGGCAGCTCGCGCTCGGGCAGGTCGCGGCCGCCGTCCACGCGGTACATGATCTGCAGGTCCGCCGGGTCGCCCGCGACGGCACGGAGCAGCCAGTCGCGCCACTCCGTGGCCTCGTCGCGGTAGCCGTGCTCGAGCAGCGCCTCCAGCGTCATCGCCGCGTCGCGGAGCCAGCAGTAGCGGTAGTCCCAGTTCCGGCTGCCGCCGAACTCCTCGGGGAGCGACGTCGTCGGGGCCGCGACGATGCCGCCCGTCTCGTTGTCGGTGAGCAGGCGCAGGACGAGCAGGGAGCGGACGACGGCCTCGCGGTAGGAACCCTCGTAGTCGCTCGACCGGGCCCACAGGCCCCACGCGATGCGCGTGGCGTCCAGCCGGTCGGGCACCGTGAGCCGCTCGGGGATCGCCGACCAGGACGGGATCCACGTCAGTGCCAGCTCCACCGACTCGCCGGCCCGGAGCGTGAACTCGTCCTCGTGGTGGTGGTCGCTCGGGTGCGGAAGACGGTCGCCGCGCAGCAGCAGCGCGTCGGGCCCGGCGATCGCGCGCAGCGCCTCGTTGCCGTCGTCGTCCGTGAGGTGCGTGACCCAGGGCTCGATGTCGCCGTAGCCGAGCCGGACGGTCCACTCGTGGCAGACCGTGACCTCGCCCTCGGTGCACTCGATGCGGCGCACGAGGTCGGCGCGACCGTCGCCCAGGGGCATCGCCTCGCGCACGAGCGCGGCGCCGGTGGGGGATCGGTAGGTCGTCTCGAGCACGAACGAGTCGCCCAGGTACTCGCGGGTGACCTGCTCGGCGTCGGGGACCGTGAGGAGCCAGCGGCCGTGCTCGGGCGTGCCGAGCAGCGCGGAGAAGCAGGCCGCGGAGTCGAATCCCGGCAGGCAGAGCCAGTCCACCGAGCCGCGCAGCGAGACGAGTGCCGCGGTCCGCCCGTCGCCGAGCACGGCGTAGTCGGCGATCGGCACGGGGTCGGGGCGGGGAGTCGTCGTCGGCTCAGTCATGGTGGTCCAGCATCGCCCGACGACCGCGCCGGGGCACGCCGACGCGCTCGACGTTCGCCCACGTCGAACAGCTGTGCGAATGTCGGTGGTGGAACGTACACTCGCAGGCGTGAATGACCGTCTGGTGGTGCAGGGCGCCCGCGAGCACAATCTCCGTAACGTCGACCTCGATCTCCCGCGCGACAAGCTCATCGTGTTCACGGGGCTGTCGGGCTCGGGCAAGTCGTCGCTCGCGTTCGACACGATCTTCGCCGAGGGGCAGCGGCGGTACGTCGAGTCGCTGTCGGCGTACGCGCGCCAGTTCCTCGGGCAGATGGACAAGCCCGACGTCGACTTCATCGAGGGGCTCTCGCCCGCGGTGTCGATCGACCAGAAGTCGACCAACCGCAACCCGCGCTCGACCGTCGGCACGATCACCGAGGTCTACGACTACCTGCGTCTGCTCTACGCGCGCGCCGGGACGCAGTACTGCCCGGTCTGCGGCGAGAGGGTCACGGCCCAGACGCCGCAGCAGATCGTCGACAAGCTGCTCGAGCTGCCCGAGGGCACCAAGTACCAGGTGCTCGCGCCTGTCGTGCGCGGTCGCAAGGGCGAGTACGCGGACCTGTTCACCGAGCTGCAGGCCAAGGGCTTCTCGCGGGCGCGGGTGGACACCGAGGTCGTCCAGCTCACGTCGCCGCCCACGCTCGAGAAGAAGCTCAAGCACGACATCGAGGTGGTCGTCGACCGTCTGGTCGCCCGGGAGGGCGTGCAGCGTCGGCTGACCGACTCCGTCGAGACAGCCCTGAACCTGGCCGGCGGCCTGCTGGTCGTCGAGCTGGTCGACGCGGACATCGACGACCCCGAGCGCGAGCGCCGGTTCTCCGAGCACCGCGCGTGCCCGAACGACCACGTGCTCACGCTCGACGAGATCGAGCCGCGCACGTTCTCGTTCAACGCCCCGTACGGCGCGTGCCCCGAGTGCTCCGGTATCGGCTCGCGCCTCGAGGTGGACCCCGAGCTCGTGATCCCCGACGACGAGCTCTCGCTCGACGCCGGTGCGGTCGCGCCGTGGGCGCAGATCTCGAGCGAGTACTTCCAGCGCGTGCTGGCCGCGCTGGCGCAGGAGATGGGCTTCTCGACGAGCGTGCCGTGGCGGGCGCTGCCCCAGCGTGCCCGGGACGCGGTGCTGTTCGGCCAGAACCACGAGGTCAAGGTCCGCTACAAGAACCGGTGGGGCCGCGAGCGGCAGTACTCGACCGGGTTCGAGGGCGTCATCACCTTCCTCGAGCGGCGGCACACCGAGACCGACTCGGACTGGAGCAAGGAGAAGTACGAGGCCTTCATGCGCGAGGTCCCGTGCCCCGTGTGCGAGGGCGCGCGACTCAAGCCCGAGGTTCTCGCCGTGCGCGTCGGGGGGCGCTCGATCGCCGAGGTCTGCCAGCTCCCGATCCGCGAGGCGCGCGACTTCCTCGACACCCTGGAGCTCGGCGAGCGCGAGCGCGCGATCGCCACGCAGGTGCTCAAGGAGATCCAGGCCCGCCTCGGCTTCCTGCTCGACGTCGGCCTCGACTACCTCTCGCTGACGCGCCCGGCCGGGACGCTGTCCGGCGGCGAGGCGCAGCGCATCCGCCTGGCGACGCAGATCGGCTCCGGCCTGGTCGGCGTGCTGTACGTGCTCGACGAGCCGTCGATCGGCCTGCACCAGCGCGACAACCGCCGGCTGATCGACACCCTGACCCGCCTGCGTGACCTGGGCAACACGCTCATCGTCGTCGAGCACGACGAGGACACCATCCGCACGGCCGACTGGATCGTCGACGTCGGCCCAGGGGCCGGCGAGCACGGCGGCCGCGTCGTGCACTCGGGCGACCTGCCCGGGCTGCTCGCGTCCGCCGAGTCGGTCACCGGCGCGTACCTGTCCGGGCGGCGCTCCATCCCGATGCCGGCCGAGCGGCGGCCGATCGACAAGAAGCGCCAGCTCACGGTCGTCGGCGCGCGCGAGCACAACCTCCAGGGCATCGACGTCTCGTTCCCCTTGGGAACGCTGACCGCGGTGACGGGGGTGTCCGGCTCGGGCAAGTCGACGCTGGTCAACTCGATCCTCTACACGGTCCTCGCCAACGAGCTCAACGGCGCTCGGCAGGTCGCCGGCCGGCACAAGCGCATCACCGGCCTGGACCACCTCGACAAGGTCGTGCACGTGGACCAGGGGCCGATCGGGCGCACGCCGCGCTCGAACCCGGCCACCTACACGGGCGTCTGGGACCACGTGCGTCGCCTGTTCGCGGAGACGACCGAGGCCAAGGTCCGCGGGTACACGCCCGGCCGGTTCTCGTTCAACGTCAAGGGCGGCCGCTGCGAGGCGTGCTCCGGCGACGGCACGATCAAGATCGAGATGAACTTCCTGCCGGACGTCTACGTCCCGTGCGAGGTCTGCCACGGCGCGCGCTACAACCGCGAGACGCTCGAGGTGCACTTCAAGAACAAGACGGTGGCCGACGTGCTCGACATGCCGATCGAGGAGGCCGCGGAGTTCTTCGCCGCGGTGCCCGCGATCAGCCGTCACCTCAAGACGCTCACGGACGTCGGGCTCGGCTACGTGCGGCTCGGTCAGCCGGCGCCGACGCTGTCCGGCGGCGAGGCGCAGCGCGTCAAGCTCGCGAGCGAGCTGCAGAAGCGATCGACCGGCCGCACGATCTACGTGCTCGACGAGCCGACCACCGGCCTGCACTTCGAGGACATCCGCAAGCTGCTCGGCGTGCTGCAGTCCCTCGTCGACAAGGGCAACTCGGTCATCGTCATCGAGCACAACCTCGACGTCATCAAGAACGCCGACTGGGTCATCGACATGGGCCCCGAGGGCGGGTCGGGCGGCGGCAAGGTGATCGCCGAGGGCACACCCGAGCACCTCGCGTCGGTGAAGGCGAGCCACACCGGTCGCTTCCTGGCCGAGGTGCTCGAGCCCGAGGGCGAGCGCGCGTCGGCGTGAGCATCGTCGAGCGGTTCGACCCGGACAGCCTCGGGCCCGAGCCCGTCGATCCCGAGATCCGTGTGCTGCGCGAGGACGACCCCGAGACCGAGGTCCTGCGGGCCGCGGGGTGGAGCGTCGTGGGTGAGTCGTGGGGCGCACGGTTGCATCTGCCTCCGGACGGCGACGCGCAGGATGCCGCTCTGGGGCCCTGCCTGCAGGCGGTCGTCGAGGCGGCACGAGCAGGCTGGCGGATCGAGCAGCTCGGGCCGCAGGACGCAGCCCGCATCGCCGACCTCGACGCGGACTGCGCCGACGACTACCCGTGGACGCCCGCCACGGGTCACGACGTGCCCGACCCCGAGATCCTCGGGCGACGACTGCGTGACGGCTGGTCTGCGTTCGGTGCCTTCCGCCGCGACGGGGACCCGGACGTCGCCGACGCCCCGGGGGACGACGACTGGTACGACTCCGACCCGGACGCGCCGCTGAGCGCCGTGACGGTCGTCAGCGAGCACCCGGACCGGGTCGAGACCGAGTTCACCGCCACGCACCCCGACGCCCGCCACCAGGGACTGGCCACCGCCGTCAAGGCCGAGTCGATCCTGAGCCTGGCGGCGCAGGGCCACCGCGTGTTCGGCACCGGTGGAGCGGCCGTCAACGAGGGCTCGCTGCGCGCCAACCTGCGCCTGGGCTACGTGCTCGAGCCGCGCTGGCTCAGCTGGCGAGCCCCTGCGCCACCCGCACCGGCGACGGCTCGTGCCGGACGGGGAAGTTCACCGACCGAGCGATGAAGCAGTGCTCGTGCGCCTTGTGGTGCAGGTGCGCGAGGTCGACGTCCGTCAGCGGCTCGCCCTCGGGCCCGAGAGCGCCGTGCGCCACGGTGACACGCGGGCGCAGCACGACGTCCGTGAACTGCCCGTGCCCCGCCGCCTCGACGCGCATGGTGCCCTTGGCGCTGTCCTCGTAGCCGAGCACGGTCACGCCCGCCGTCGCGGCGACGTGCAGGAACCACAGCATGTGGCACTGCGAGAGCGCCGCGACCAGCAGCTCCTCAGGGCTGAACCGGTCCGGGTCGCCGCGGAACGACGGGTCGGACGAGCCCAGCAGGGGCGGCTTGGAGCCGATCCGCACCTCGTGGTCGCGGCTGTACGACGTGTAGGTGGCGGTGCCGCGCGAGCCGGCTCCGGTCCAGGTGAGTTCGGCGGAGTACGTGTGCAGGGGGCCCATCGCCCCACGCTAGCCGTCGGGCGGTGTCGGTGGCGCGAACTAGGCTCGTCGGCATGGCTCACCCGTCCTCGTACCGCCCTGCGCCGGGCGAGATCCCCGACGAGCCGGGCGTGTACCGCTTCCGCGACGAGCACGGCCGGGTGGTCTACGTCGGCAAGGCCAAGAGCCTGCGCCAGCGCCTGAGCAGCTACTTCCAGGACCCGGCCAACCTGCACCCCCGGACCTACACGATGGTGACCACGGCGGCCGCGGTGGAGTGGACCGTGGTGCCCACCGAGGTCGCGGCGCTGGCCCTGGAGTATTCCTGGATCAAGGAGTTCGACCCGCGGTTCAACGTCAAGTACCGCGACGACAAGTCCTACCCGTACCTCGCGGTGACGATGGCGGACCAGTTCCCGCGCGTGCAGGTCATGCGCGGTGCCAAGCGCAAGGGCACGCGCTACTTCGGCCCCTACGCGCACGCGTGGGCGATCCGCGAGACGGTCGACCTGCTGCTGCGGGTCTTCCCGGTGCGCACCTGCTCGTCGGGCGTCTTCAAGCGCGCCGCCCAGCAGGGTCGGCCGTGCCTGCTGGGGTACATCGACAAGTGCTCGGCGCCGTGCGTCGGGCGGATCTCGCCCGAGGACCACCAGGCTCTCGCGCAGGACTTCTGCGACTTCATGGCGGGCGACGCCGCCCGGTTCACCCGCCGGCTCACCGCCCGCATGAAGGAGGCGGCCGCCGAGCTCGACTACGAGCGCGCGGCGCGGCTGCGGGACGACATCGCGACGCTCGAGCGCGCGACCGAGCGCAACGCGGTGGTCCTGGCCGACGGGACGGACGCCGACATCTTCGCGCTGTCCGGCGACGAGCTCGAGGCCGCCGTGCAGGTCTTCCACGTCCGCGACGGCCGCATCCGCGGCCAGCGCGGCTGGGTCGTGGAGAAGGTCGAGGACCTCGACGACGCCGAGCTCGTCGAGCACCTGCTGCAGCAGGTCTACGGCGCGGAGGCCGACGGCGGGGGAGCCAACGTGCCGCGCGAGGTGCTGGTGCCCGTGGTGCCCCACGACGTCGAGCAGGTCCAGGACTGGCTCTCGGGGCTGCGCGGCTCACGCGTCCAGGTGCGCGTGCCCCAGCGCGGCGACAAGCGCGAGCTCGCCGCCACCGTGCTGAAGAACGCCGAGCACGCGCTCATGCTGCACCGCACGCGGCGCGCGGGTGACCTGACCACGCGGAGCCAGGCGCTGCAGGAGATCCAGGAGGCGCTCGACCTTCCCTCGGCCCCGCTGCGGATCGAGTGCTACGACGTCTCGCACAACCAGGGGACCTACCAGTCGGCGTCGATGGTCGTCTTCGAGGACGGGCTGGCCCGCAAGAGCGAGTACCGCTCGTTCATCATCCGCGGCCCGGAGGGCCAGGGCGCGCGCGACGACACGGCCGCGATGCACGAGGTCATCACGCGCCGGTTCCGCCGCTACCTGACCGACCGCGCGGAGGCGCGCGACCTCGAGCTCGGCGCGGACGACTGGACGGACGACGACGGCCGGCCCCGGTCCGGCCCGATCGACGAGCGCACGGGCAAGCCGACCCGCTTCGCGTACCCGCCCAACCTCGTCGTGGTCGACGGCGGCCCGCCGCAGGTCGCCGCGGCCGCGGCCGCGCTGGCCGAGCTCGGGATCGACGACGTCGCGCTGTGCGGGCTGGCCAAGCGGCTCGAGGAGGTCTGGGTCCCCGGCGACGACTACCCGGTGATCCTGCAGCGCAGCTCGGAGGGCCTGTACCTGCTGCAGCGCGTGCGCGACGAGGCGCACCGCTTCGCGATCAACGCGCACCGCAACCGGCGCAGCAAGGGCATGACCGCGTCCGTGCTCGACGACGTGCCCGGACTGGGTCCGGCGCGACAGGCGTCGCTGCTGCGCCACTTCGGCTCGGTCAAGCGGCTCAAGCAGGCGAGCGCCGAGGAGATCGCGACGGTGCCCGGCATGGGGGAGCGGACGGCGGCCGCAGTCGTCGCGGCACTGGCCGGCAGCCCGACCGCGGCGCCCGAGTCGCAGCCCGATGTCGATCAGGTGAACTCCTCGCACCCGCCCGACGCGTCGGCGGACGCCGCTGCCACGGCTGGCATGCTGGACACATGACTGACGAGCCGTCGCCGATCACCGTCCCGCACGGCATCCCGGCGCTGGACGCCGAGACGGAGCCGCCGCGCCTGCACCCCGCGCAGGTGCTCATCATCACCGGCATGTCCGGGGCGGGTCGGTCGCGGGCCGCCGCCGTGCTCGAGGACCTCGACTGGTACGTCGTCGACAACCTGCCCGCCCAGATGCTCACCCACCTGGTCGGCATGCTCACCACGGGCCCGCACGACACGCGCGCCCAGCGGGTCGCTGCCGTCATCGACGTGCGCGGCCGCGGCTTCTTCCGCGACCTGGCCCAGGTGCTCGGCGGGCTGCGCGAGGCCGGCCTCGAGTACGCGATCCTCTTCCTCGACGCGTCGGACGAGGTGCTCGTCCGGCGCTTCGAGCAGGTCCGCCGCCCGCACCCGCTGCAGGGCAACGGCCGGATCCTCGACGGCATCGCCGAGGAGCGCGCGGTCCTGTCGGACATTCGCGAGCAGGCCGACACCGTCATCGACACCTCCGAGCTCAACGTCCACGACCTCGCGCGTGAGGTCCGCGCAGCGGTCGCGGGCGACACCGAGGACGTCCTGCGGATCAACGTCGTCTCGTTCGGCTTCAAGTACGGCATCCCGCTCGACGCCGACCACGTGGTCGACATGCGGTTCCTCGCCAACCCGTACTGGATCACCGAGCTGCGGCACCTGACCGGGCGGGACGCACCCGTGCGCGACTACGTGCTCGGGCTGCCCGGCGCGGTGACGTTCATCGAGCGCTACGTGGACGCCCTCGAGCCCGTGCTCGCGGGGTACCTCAACGAGGAGAAGCGCTACGTGACCATCGCGGTCGGCTGCACGGGCGGCAAGCACCGTTCGGTCGCGGTCAGCGAGGCCATCGCGACGCGGCTGCGCGACGCCGGCCATCGCGTGACGGTCGCCGCGCGGGACCTCGGCAAGGAATGAGGGCCGCGCCGGTCCACGGGCGCGCGGGCGGTGGCGGTCCCGCGGTCGTCGCGCTCGGCGGGGGCCACGGCCTGTCGTCGAGCCTGTCCGCGCTGCGCCTCATGACCGACCGGATCACGGCGGTCGTCACGGTGGCCGACGACGGCGGCTCGTCGGGCCGCCTGCGTGACGAGCTCGACGTCCTGCCGCCCGGCGACCTGCGGATGGCGCTGGCCGCGCTGTGCGACGACTCCGACTGGGGCCGCACCTGGCGCGACGTGCTCCAGCACCGCTTCTCCTCGTCGGGCGACCTCGACCAGCACGCGGTGGGCAACCTGCTCATCGTGGCGCTCTGGGAGCTCCTCGGGGATCCCGTCGGGGGACTGGACTGGGTAGGCCGACTGCTGGGTGCGCGCGGCCGCGTGCTGCCGATGGCCGACGTGCCGCTGTCGATCGAGGCAGACGTGAGGCGGGCCGACGGCTCGACGGACGTGGTGCGCGGGCAGACGTCGGTCGCCCAGACGACGGACCACATCGAGCAAGTCCGGCTCGTGCCGGCGGACCCGCCCGCGTGCAGCGAGGCGGTCGCCGCCGTCGATGCCGCCGACTGGGTGGTTCTCGGACCGGGCTCCTGGTACACCTCCGTGCTGCCGCACCTGCTTGTGCCCGAGC
>NZ_QWKP01000196.1 GCF_003470205.1 Cellulomonas rhizosphaerae | reverse complement strand
GGCCGGCTCGTCAGGAGCCGGCCGCCGGGGCTGACGCGTCACCTCACGGGCGCGGCGAGCTCTTCTCGGTCTCGCGCGGGTCGGTCACGACCGAGTCGCCCAGGACGGAGTCGATCCGCGCCAGGAGCTCGGCGGGGATCGTCACCCCGGACGCCTTGACGTTCTCGGCGACCTGCTCGGGCCGCGAGGCGCCGATGATCGCCGAGGCGACGTTCGGGTTCTGCAGCACCCACGCGACCGCGAGCTGCGCCATCGACAGGCCGAGCTCGTCGGCGATCGGACGCAGGTCCTGCACGCGACGCAGCGTCTCCTCCTGCGACAGGAAGCGGCTGATCATCTGCGCGCCGCCCTTGTCGTCGGTGCCGCGCGAGCCCTCGGGCGCGGGCTGCCCGGGCAGGTACTTGCCGGTGAGCACGCCCTGGGCCACGGGGGACCAGACGATCTGCGAGAGCCCGAGCTCGGCCGAGGTCGGGACGACCTCCTCCTCGATGACGCGCCACAGCATCGAGTACTGGGGCTGGCTCGAGATCAGGCGGAAGCCGAGCTGGGTGGCGAGCTCCTGGCCCGCGCGGATCTGGTCCGCGGTCCACTCGGAGACGCCGATGTAGAGGGCCTTGCCCTGGCGGACGACGTCGGCGAACGCCTGGATCGTCTCCTCGAGCGGCGTGACGTGGTCGTAGCGGTGCGCCTGGTACAGGTCGACGTAATCGGTCTGCAGGCGCTCGAGCGAGCCGTCGATGGACTCGAGGATGTGCTTGCGGGACAGGCCCGAGTCGTTCGCGCCCTTGGGGCCGGTGGGCCAGTAGACCTTGGTGAGGATCTCGAGGCTCTGCCGGCGCTCGCCCTTGAGGGCCTCGCCCAGCACGGACTCCGCCTTGGTGTTGGCGTAGACGTCCGCGGTGTCGAAGGTGGTGATGCCCGCGTCGAGCGCGGCGCGCACGCACGCGGTGGCCTGCTCGTTCTCGACCTGCGAGCCGTGCGTGAGCCAGTTGCCGTAGGTGATCTCGGTGACCTTGAGGCCGGAGCGGCCCAGATTGCGGTAGTTGACCATGTCAACAACCCTACGTCGCGCCGCGTGCTCCCACCGCGCGCGAGTGGCTCACTCGGGCTTGGTGCCCCGCTTGACCTGGGCCTTGGGCAGGCGCGTCGGGCGCAGCTGGAACGACCGCATCAGGGAGTACATCACCAGGCCGCGGCCGAGCTTGTCCTCGCCGAACTTGGCCCGCAGGCGCTTGCGCAGGCCGCGCCACATGATGAAGCCGTCGACGATCGCGAAGATCACGTAGGCGTACAGGATGATGACGGCGAGCGCGGCGAGGTCCGGAGCGGAGTTCGCCAGGCTGATCTGCAGCACCAGGAACACGGCGGCGATCGGCAGGAAGAACTCGCCCAGGTTCCAGCGGCCGTCGACGTAGTCGCGGATGTCCCGGCGCACGGGGCCGCGGTGGTTCGGCGGCATCGACCGCTCGTCGCCGGTCTGCATGGCCTGGTACTCGCGGTTGCGGGCCTCGCGCGACGCACTCTTGTTGGCCTTGCCGGCCGACTTGCGGTCGGTCGGGACCAGCGGGCGCTTGTTGGCGGCCTCGGCGTCCTTGCGCTTGGGCGTCGGACGGCCCTTGCCGGTGACGTCGGTCGGGTTCGACTCGTCGCCCGTCGGCGAGGTCGCAGCGGCGGTCACAGGGTCCTTGTCACGTCCGAACACCCCGCAAGGGTAGTCGAGTACCGTGGCGAAGCGTGACCACCGACGACTCCCGCACCGCTGAGCTCCGCACCCGCACCGCCGCCGCGTTCCCCGCGCTCCGCTCCGACCTCGAGGACCTCGTCCGGATCCCGAGCGTCTCGAACGCCGAGTTCGACCAGGCGCACGTGGCGGCCAGCGCCCAGGCCGTGGCGGACCTCCTGCGCGGCGCCGGCATCACCGACGTGCAGATCACCCGCGTCGGTACCGGTCGCCCGGCGGTCATCGCGCGGCGCCCCGGACCGGCCGGCGCGCCGACGGTCCTGCTCTACGCGCACCACGACGTGCAGCCCCCGGGCGACGAGGCCCACTGGCACACGCCGCCGTTCGAGCCCACCGAGCGCGACGGCCGCCTGTACGGGCGGGGCGCGGCCGACGACAAGGCGGGCGTGATCGCCCACGTCGGCGCGCTGCGCGTGCTGGCCGAGGACCTGGCGGTCGGCGTAACCGTATTCGTCGAGGGCGAGGAGGAGATCGGCTCGCCCACGTTCGTCGAGTTCCTGCACGCGCACCGCGAGGAGCTCGAGGCCGACGTCATCGTCGTCGCGGACTCGGCGAACTGGGCCGTCGGCACCCCGGCCCTGACGACGTCCCTGCGCGGGCTCGTCGACTGCGAGGTCGAGGTCGCCGTGCTCGACCACGCGGTGCACTCGGGCATGTTCGGCGGCGCCGTCCTCGACGCACCCACGCTCCTCTCGCGCCTGATCGCGACGCTGCACGACGACGCGGGCGACGTGGCCGTCGCGGGCCTGGTGCACGCCCCGGACCCCACCGTCGACTACGACGAGGCGGCGTTCCGCGCCGACGCCGGCGTGCTCGACGGCGTGCAGCTCGCTGGTACCGGCCCGCTGACCGCACGGCTGTGGACGCGCCCGGCGATCGGCGTCATCGGGTTCGACGCCCCGCGCGTCGCGAGCGCCTCCAACACCCTGACCCCGCGCGCGACGGCCAAGCTCTCGGTCCGGCTCGCCCCGGGCCAGGACCCGGCGGCCGCGATGGACGCGCTGCGCACCCACCTGGTCGAGCACGCGCCGTTCGGTGCGCGCGTCACGGTCCGCGACGGGGAGGCCGGCAAGCCGTTCCTCGCGCCCGCCGACTCGCCCGCGATGCAGGCCGCACGCTGGGCGTTCGCGCAGTCGTGGGGCACCGAGCCCGTGGACATCGGCATCGGTGGGTCGATCCCGTTCATCGCCGACCTGCTCGCGGTGTACCCGTCGGCCTCGATCCTGGTCACGGGCGTCGAGGACCCCGACAGCCGCGCGCACGGCGCCGACGAGTCGGTGCACCTCGGCGAGCTGGAGAAGGTCGTGCTGGCCGAGGCGCTCCTGCTCGAGCGGCTCGCCCGAGTCGACAGCTAGCGCGCGGCGACGTCCACCGCGCGGGCCCAGGCGGCCACGTCGTCGGGCAGCGCGGGGCTCTCGACCGGCGCGCCGGTGATCAGTGCGACGACGTCCGGCGCCGCGACGCGCTCGCCGCCACGGCCCAGGAACCGGCCCGCGACGACGCCGCGAGCGACGTGCTCGCCGTTGCGCGAGAACGACTGCTCGAGGTAGACGACGCGCGCGTCCCAGCCGAGGACGGTCGTCGTGAGCTCGAAGCGCTGGCCG
Organism: Cellulomonas rhizosphaerae; assembly: GCF_003470205.1. Classification (GTDB taxonomy): domain Bacteria; phylum Actinomycetota; class Actinomycetes; order Actinomycetales; family Cellulomonadaceae; genus Cellulomonas; species Cellulomonas rhizosphaerae. Next base: position 31,875 of record NZ_QWKP01000196.1, on the reverse strand, counting down.
AGCGTGAGCGACCGGCGGTACTTGATCGTCTGGGCGGCGACGACGGGGTACCAGTGCTTCTCGTTGAGCGCCGTGAACGAGCCGAGGTCCGCGAGGAAGTTGCTGCGCCCGACGTCCATGCACTGCAGGTACACGCCGTTGTTCACGTGCCGGTACAGGTCGAGGTCGGTCGGCCACACGCGCATGCGCGTCACCGACGGGTCGAACAGGCCCTGGCCGGGCACGGCCTTGCGGGGGCGGTAGGTGGCGAGCGCCAGCTGCAGGGTGCGGGTCACGAGGCGATGTTACTCACGAGTACGTTCGAGGTCGACGAAGTGCTCGACGACCGGGAACGGCTCGTAGAAGTGGTGCAGCAGCTCACGCCAGCGCCCGTAGTCCGGCGATCCGCGGAAGCCGACCGTGTGCGCCTCGACCGAGTCCCAGCCGACGAGCAGCAGGTATGTGTCCGGCCGTTCGAGGCAGCGGCTGACCCGTGCGCCGCGGCAGCCGGGGACGGACTCGATGATCGGCAGCGCCTGGGCCATGGCCGCCTCGAACTGCGCGGACGTGCCGGGACGCACGTCGAGCATCGCGTGCTCGAGGACGGGCGCGTCGATCATCAGATCGGGGGAGCGGGGTCGTACTGGATCTCGCGGCGGACTGCGCGCGCCACGTCGACCGAGTCGAGCCGGGCGACGAGGTGCAGGGCCATGTCGATGCCGGCCGAGACGCCCGCCGAGGTCACGACGTCGCCGTCGTCGACGTAGCGCGCCTCGTCGTCGGCCAGCACGCTCGGGTCGAACGCGACGAGCTCGTCGAACGCGCTCCAGTGCGTCGTTGCCGTGCGGCCCGAGAGCAGGCCCGCGGCGGCGTAGACGAGAGCGCCAGTGCACACGCTCGTCATGAGCGGCGTCTGCTCGCGCATCTCCCGGACCCACACCAGGTGGTCGGGGTCCGCGGCCAGGGCCCGGGTGCCGTGGCCGCCGGGGTAGACGAGCACGTGCAGCGGGCCGACGTCGGGCGCGGCCAGGTCGGGGACGAGGCACAGGCCCTTGGCGCAGCGGATCCCGCCGCCGTCCCAGGAGAAGGTCACGACCTCGGGGTGCAGCGGCGAGATCTTGGCCCACGCCGCGAGCACCTCGTACGGGCCGACGACGTCGAGCTCCTCGGCGCCGTCGAAGACGAAGATGCCGACACGCAGGGCGTTCCCGGTGCTCATGCTCGTCAGTAGCCCGGCAGGGCGAGCATCTGGTCAAGCGCGACGCGGGCCCAGTGCGCGTCGTCGGCGTCCACGACGATCTGGTTGACCGTACGGCCCGCGACGAGCGACTCCATCGCCCACACGAGGTGCGGCAGGTCGATGCGGTTCATCGTCGAGCAGAAGCAGACCGTCGAGTCGAGGTAGTGCACCTGCTTGTCCGGGTGCGCGGCCGCGAGCCGGCGCACGAGGTTGAGCTCGGTGCCGATCGCCCAGACCGAGCCCGCGGGGGCGGCGTCCAGGGCCCTGATGATGTACTCCGTCGAGCCGACCATGTCGGCCGCGTTGACCACCTCGTGCTTGCACTCGGGGTGCACGAGCACGGTGACGCCCGGCGCCGCGGCGCGGATGTCGGTGACGTTGCGCTCGGAGAAGCGGCCGTGCACCGAGCAGTGCCCGCGCCACAGGATCATCCGCGCGGCCTTGAGCTCCTCGGTCGTCAGGCCGCCGTTCGGCTTGCGCGGGTCGAACACCACGCAGTCGTCGAGCGAGAGGCCGAGCTCGAGCACCGCGGTGTTGCGGCCCAGGTGCTGGTCCGGCATGAACAGGACCTTGCCGGTGCCGTCGACGCCGCCGACCTGGTCGAACGCCCACCGCAGCGCGACGTGCGCGTTCGACGAGGTGCAGATCGTGCCGCCGTGGCGACCGGTGAACGCCTTGATCGCGGCGGTCGAGTTCATGTAGGTGACCGGGACCGTGGACTCCGCGACGCCGGCGTCGACGAGCACGTCCCACGCGTCCTCGACCTGGTCGATCGCGGCCATGTCGGCCATCGAGCACCCCGCCGCGAGGTCCGGGAGGATCACCTGCTGCGTGTCGGACGTGAGGATGTCTGCGGACTCCGCCATGAAGTGGACGCCGCAGAAGATCACGAACTCGGCGTCGGGCCGGGCAGCGGCCTCGCGCGCAAGCTTGAAGGAGTCGCCCGTGACGTCGGCGAAGTCGATGACCTCGTCGCGCTGGTAGTGGTGACCGAGGATGAACGCCCGGTCACCCAGGGCGGCTCGCGCCACGCGGGCGCGCTCGACGAGGTCGGGGTCGCTCGGCGACGGCAGGTCGCCGACGCACTCGACCCCGCGCTCGGAGGCCAGGTCGACTCCTCGGCCCAGCAGCAGCAGGGCCGACGGGGCGGGCTCGGCGAAGCCGGCGGGGGAGGGAGCGGAGGTCGCGGTGCTCACGGCGCGATCTTCCCACACGGCGACCGGCGCGCCACGGGGCCCGTCGGTCGCGGGGCGAGACGTGGCGCATGTCACGATGCCCGCGTGCACGTGCTCATCGCCCCGGACTCCTTCGGCACCGCCCTGACCGCCCGCGAGGCCGCGGCCCGCATCGCCTCGGGCTGGCGCCGGGCCGCGCCGCACGACGAGGTGACCGCGTGCCCGCTGTCCGACGGCGGCCCCGGCTTCGTGGAGACCCTGCACGCGAGCCTCGGCGGCTCCCTGGTCGCCGCGACCGTGGCCGGGCCGCTCGGCACAGCGGTGCCTGCGGCGATCCTGGTCGTCGGCGACACGACCTACGTCGAGACCGCGCACGCGCTGGGCCTCGGTCTCGTGCCCGCCGACCGCCGCGATCCCACGCTGACGTCGACGCGCGGGGCGGGCGAGCTCATCGGCGCGGCGATCGGCACGGGCGCCCGTCGGGTCGTCGTGGGGCTCGGGGGGTCGTCGACCAACGACGCCGGTGCGGGCGCGCTCGTCGGCCTGGGCCTGGACGCGCCGGCCCTCGCGGCGGGCGGTGGCGCGCTCGCCGACGTGGCGGCGGCGGACCTCGTCGGGCTGCGGGAGCTGCGCGAGCGGCTGGCGGGAGTCGAGCTCGTCGTCGCGACGGACGTCGACGTCCCCCTGCTCGGGCTGCAGGGCGCCTCCGCGGGCTTCGCCCCGCAGAAGGGCGCGACGCCCCAGCAGGCGCAGGACCTCGAGGGTGCGCTCGCGACGTTCGCGCACGCGGCGATCGACGCGCTGGGCGACGCTCTCCGTCCCGACCTGCTGGCCGGACCGAGCGGCGCCGGGCGGCGGTTGCTCACCGCGCCGGGCGCGGGTGCGGCGGGCGGCCTCGGGTTCGGGCTCGCGCTGCTCGGCGCGCGCCTGGTCCCGGGCGCGGCCCTCGTGGCCGACGCTGTCGGGCTCGACGAGCGGCTCGCGGTCGCGGACGTCGTGGTGACCGGCGAGGGGCGGTTCGACTGGCAGTCGCTGCACGGCAAGGTCACCACCGGCGTCGCCGCGCGGGCACTCGCGCACGCGGTGCCCGCCGTCGTCCTGGCCGGCGAGGTGCTCGTCGGGCGGCGTGAGCTGTCGGCGGCGGGCGTCACGGCCGCGTACGCGGTCGCCGAGGGGCCCGACGAGGTCGCGGTCGCGCTGGCCGACGCGGGAGGGTCGCTCGAGCGGCGCGCCGAGCGGGTGGCGCGGACCTGGTCGCGCTGAACAGCCTCGGCGTGGTGTGGCGGACGTCATGCGGCATCCGGGCGCAGGAGACGTACGCTGGAACCGGCCGGGAACAATCGCGCGAAGGCGCGTGTTGCCGACCGTGAACGGGGTCGGCGATCGCTGCATCGTGGGACCCGGGCCCGAGCACCGACCGCCAGCACCCAGGAGAGACCCATGAGCGAGACCACCGAGACTGCGACGCACGGCGTCCTCCTCACCGACTTCGCCGCGGACAAGGTGCGCAGCCTCCTCGAGCAGGAGGGTCGCGACGACCTTCGTCTCCGCGTCGCCGTGCAGCCCGGTGGCTGCTCGGGCCTGATCTACCAGCTCTACTTCGACGAGCGCTACCTCGACGGTGACGTCACGAAGGACTACGACGGCGTCGAGGTCATCGTCGACCGCATGAGCGTCCCGTACCTCGACGGCGCCACGATCGACTTCGCGGACACGATCGAGAAGCAGGGCTTCACGATCGACAACCCGAACGCCGGCAGCGCCTGCGCGTGCGGCGGCTCGTTCAGCTGATCCCAGCGACGTGACGAAGGCCCGGCCGATCGGCCGGGCCTTCGTCGTGTCAGCCGATCTCCACGGTGAGCGCGTACTCGCCGTCCGCCTCGGTGCTGGACACCATCGCGTGGCCGCGCATCCGCGCCCACGCGGGCACGTCGTGCACGGCCGCCGGGTCGGTCGCCAGGACGGTGATGTGCGTCCCCGATGCAGCGTCGCGGGCGGCGCGCGCGATCCGGATGACGGGTGCCGGGCAGCGCAGGCCACGCGCGTCGACGACGGTCACAGCCCCTCCACGCCCAGGGCCGAGCGCACGCGCGCGACAAGGCGGGGCAGCGCGTCGCAGAACGCGTCGACGTCGCGCTCGGTGGTGCCTGCCGGCAGCGCGAGCCGCACGTTGCCGTGCGTGAGGACGCCCATCGCCGCGAGCACGTGGCTGGGCTCGAGCGCGCTCGACGTGCAGGCGGATCCGGAGCCGACCGCGAAGCCCTCGGCGTCGAGCGCGGTGACGAGCGCCTCGCCGTCGACGTACAGGCAGGAGAACGTCACGACGTGGGGGAGCCGGCGGTCGGGGTCGCCGACGACGTCGACGTCCGGCACCTCGGCCGCGACGCGGGCGCGGACACGGTCGACGAGCGCGTGCAGCCGCTGCGCCTCCGCCACCCGCCGCTGCTCGGCGACCTGGAGCGCGACGGCTGCCGCGAGGGCCGCAGGCACGCTCACGCCGCCGGGGAACCAGCGGTCGTCGTCCTCGGGGCCGTCGGGGGAGCGGCGCACGCCCCGCCGGGTGGCCAGGACGCCGATGCCGCCCGGTCCGCCCCAGTCGCCCGCGTCCGCGGCCAGCAGGTCCCAGCTCGGCGGGACGGCCACGTGTCCGAGGCTCGCGCCGGCGTCGACGAGCAGCGGGACCCCGGCCGCGCGGGCGGCGACGTGGACCTCGTCGACCGGCTGGAGCGTGCCGACCTCACCGTTGGCGTGCTGCAGCGCGGCGAGCGCGACCCCGGGTGCGGCGACGGCCGCGGCGAACGTTGCCGCGTCGACCCTGCCGGTCGCGTCGACCGGGACGACGAGGCGCGCGTCGCCCGCGACGAACGCCGCGGCGTTGAGCACTGCGGCGCGCTCGACAGCGCCGACGACCACGCCCGACCCGACCCGCCGCCGGCCGCGCGCCACCGACCGGACCGCAGTGTGCAGCGCGGCCACGTGCGACGGCGCGAGATCGATCTCCTCGGTCCGCGCGCCGACGACGCCCGCGATCGCCTCACGGGCGCCGTCGAGCAGCATCCGGGCGCGGCGCCCCTCGGAGAACAGGCGCCGCGGGTCCGCCCAGCCCTGGTCGAGCGCCTCGACGAACGCGGCGCGCGCCTCGGTCAGCAGGGGCGCACGGCCCCCGGCGTCGAGGATCACGCGCCTCGGGGCGCTGCGCGGCGCAGTGGCGTCCGTCACATCGGTGCGCGCGGTGGCGTCGTCGGCAGGAGAGCTCACGGAGGCACGCTAGCCCGCGGGGCCGCATGAGCACGCGCGAGTGCCCGTCCCGCTCGCTCGCCGAGCTGCGGCGGGCCGGTGTGACGGTGCTGACACGGTGTCGCGAAGTCGTGTCCCCGGGGCGAAACCGGCTGGTCGGCGCGCTAGGCTGCACGGGTCGAGGACGAAGGTCCCGGGTGACGGCTGCCTGCCTTGGGTGGCGCGCCAACGGGACGCGAGTGAGAGGTCCCCAGTGCACCCGGACACCCCCCGCCGGAAGCGGCGCACGGCCCTGAGAATGGCCGGCCTCGCAGCCGTCGTCGCGGTCGCCCTCAGCGGATGTTCCGCCGAGGTGCAGCGCGGCTGGCTGCCCGGCAACTCCGACAACGAGATCACGGACCAGACGGGTCGCATCGTCAACCTCTGGGTCGGCTCGTGGATCGCTGCGCTCATCGTCGGCCTCATCACGTGGGGCCTGATGCTCTGGTGCGTCGCCGTCTACCGCAAGCGCAAGGACGACAACGTCCTGCCCGTGCAGCTGCGGTACCACGTCCCGCTCGAGTTCATGTACGTCGTGCTCCCGATCGTCATGGTCGGCGTGCTCTTCTACTACACGAACCGCGACGTCACGGCGATCCAGGACACCTCGACGCCGACCAAGAACCACGTCGAGGTCATCGGCAAGCAGTGGAGCTGGGACTTCAACTACCTCGACGACGACGCCTACGAGACCGGCCAGCACGCGCAGGACGTCGGTGCTGCCGGCACCGGCGTGCTCAAGGACCAGGTCACGCTGTGGCTCCCCGTCAACGAGAGCACCCGTTTCACGCTCGAGTCGCGCGACGTCATCCACTCCTTCTGGGTCCCGGCGTTCCTGTACAAGATGGACATGATCCCGGGCAAGACGAACTCGTTCCAGCTGACGCCCAAGGTCATCGGCAACTACGAGGGCAAGTGCGCCGAGCTCTGCGGCGAGTACCACTCGTCGATGCTGTTCAACGTCAACGTCGTGTCCCGTGAGGACTACGACAAGCACATCGCGGAGCTCAAGGCCAAGGGTCAGGAGGGTTCCCTCGGGCTCGAGTACAGCCGCCTGCAGGACCTCGAGAGCGCCACGCAGGAAGGCAACGACTGATGGCGTACGCCGTTGAGACGATCCCGGGGCTGGCGCCGTCGCGCCAGACGCTGGGCCGCACCGTCATCAAGTGGATCACCTCCACCGACCACAAGACGATCGGGTACATGTACCTGATCACGTCCTTCGTGTGGTTCGCGGTGGGCGGCATCCTGGCGCTGCTGATCCGCGCCGAGCTCTTCACGCCGGGCATGGACGTGTTCCAGTCCAAGGAGCAGTACAACCAGGCGTTCACGATGCACGGCACGATCATGCTGCTGCTGTTCGCGACGCCCCTGTTCGCAGGCTTCGCCAACGTGATCATGCCGCTGCAGATCGGCGCGCCCGACGTGGCGTTCCCGCGGCTCAACATGTTCGCCTACTGGCTGTTCTTCTTCGGAGGCCTGATCGCCGCCGCGGGCTTCCTCACGCCGCAGGGCGCCGCCTCGTTCGGCTGGTTCGCCTACGCGCCGCTGTCGAACACCGTGTACTCGCCCGGGCTCGGCGGTGACCTGTGGGTCTTCGGCCTCGCGCTCGCCGGCTTCGGCACGATCCTCGGTGCCGTCAACTTCATCACCACCGTGGTCACCATGCGTGCGCCCGGAATGACGATGTTCCGCATGCCGATCTTCACCTGGAACATCCTGGTGACGTCGCTGCTGGTGCTCATGGCGTTCCCGCCGCTGGCCGCCGCGCTGTTCGCGCTGGGTGCCGACCGCCGCCTCGGAGCGCAGGTCTTCAACCCCGAGAACGGGGGCGCCATCCTCTGGCAGCACCTGTTCTGGTTCTTCGGGCACCCCGAGGTCTACATCATCGCGCTGCCGTTCTTCGGCATCATCACCGAGATCCTGCCGGTCTTCAGCCGCAAGCCGATCTTCGGCTACAAGGGCCTGGTCTACGCGACGATCGCGATCGCGGCCCTGTCCGTCACGGTGTGGGCCCACCACATGTACGTCACGGGCTCGGTGCTGCTGCCGTTCTTCGCGTTCATGACGATGCTCATCGCGGTACCGACCGGTGTGAAGTTCTTCAACTGGATCGGCACGATGTGGCGGGGCAAGCTCACGTTCGAGACCCCGATGCTGTGGACGATCGGCTTCCTGATCACGTTCCTCTTCGGTGGCCTGACGGGCATCATCCTGTCCAGCCCTGCGCTCGACTTCCAGCTGTCCGACTCCTACTTCGTCGTCGCGCACTTCCACTACGTCGTGTTCGGCACGGTCGTGTTCGCGATGTTCGCGGGCTTCTACTTCTGGTGGCCCAAGATGACCGGCCGCATGCTCGACGAGCGGCTCGGCAAGTGGCACTTCTGGCTGCTGTTCATCGGCTTCCACACCACGTTCCTCATCCAGCACTGGCTGGGCGTCATCGGGTTCCCGCGTCGCTACGCGGACTACTCGCCGGACGAGGGCTTCACGTGGATGAACCAGCTCTCGACGATCGGCGCCTTCATCCTCGCGGCCTCGACCCTGCCGTTCCTCTGGAACGTCTACACGACGTGGCGCAACGCCCCGCTCGTGAAGGTCGACGACCCGTGGGGCTACGGCGCCTCGCTCGAGTGGGCCACGAGCTGCCCGCCGCCGCGGCACAACTTCACGTCGCTGCCCCGCATCCGCTCGGAGCGCCCCGCGTTCGACCTGCACCACCCCGAGGTCGCCGCGATGGACTTCGTCGAGCCGGAACCCACCAAGGGCCCGCTGGACTGGGAGGCGGACCGCCGCGGCGAGACCGAGCTCGCGCAGGAGCGCGTCGCGGATGGCTCGGGCGAGCAGGAGCAGTCCTCGACGGTCATCATCGAGGAGCGCCCCGCGTCCTCGCGTGACGAGGAGGGCGACAAGTGAAGCTCGAGACGAAGCTCTTCCTCTACGGGGTGCTGTTCTTCATCCCCGTCGGCCTGATCTACGGCGTGTGGAGCGACGGCGAGGCCGTCGGCATGCTCGGCATCCCGCTCGTGGGCGGCATGGTCGGCATGATCGGCGCGTACTTCGCGCTCCTGTCGCGTCGCATCGACCCGCGTCCCGAGGACGACGAGCACGGCGAGATCGAGCAGGGCGCCGGCGACCAGGGCGTGTACTCGCCGTGGAGCTGGTGGCCGCTGGCCATCGGTGTCGCCGGGGCCGTCACGTTCCTCGGCTTCGCGGTCGGCTTCTGGCTCTCGGGCATCGGCGTCGTGCTGGGCATCATCGCCCTGGTCGGCTGGGTGTTCGAGTACTCCCGCGGGCAGCACGCGCACTGACCTGGATCATCACGAAGGCCCCTACCGGTTCCCGGTGGGGGCCTTCGTCGTCCGTGGTGCGGCCGGCGTCAGGACGGCCGACGCGAGGAGCGCGAGCTTGTCCGCGGCGTCGCTGCCCGCGTCAGGGTGGTAGACGACGAGCAGGAGCCCGGAGGTGTCGCCGATCCCGAGCTTCTCGCGGTTGAGCCGCAGCTCCCCGACCTGAGGGTGGTCGAGCAGGACAGGCTCGCCCTCACGGCCGCGCACGTCGTGCCGACCCCACAGCCGGCGGAACTGCGGGCTCGCGAGGGACAGCTCGCCCACGAGCTCGACCAGGCGTGGGTCGTCGGTCTCGGTGCCGACCGACTGGCGGAAGCCCGCCACGAGGTGCTCGGTGGCCTGTGACCAGCTCGGGTAGAGGTCGCGCTCGGCGGGGTCCAGGAAGACGTCGCGCAGCCGGTTCGCGCCGGCGACGAGGCGGGGCGACAGCGCGGTCGCGAGCGCGTTGGCGGCCAGGACGTCGAAGTAGCGCCCCTCGACGAACGCGGGGAGCGGGAGGGTCTCGACGAGCCGCGCGATGCCGGGCGGGACGACCTCGCGCCGGGGGCGCCGACGCGTGCGCCGTGGCTTGTCGGCGCCGAGCCCGAGCAGGTACGCGGTGCCGTCGCCGTCCAGGCGGAGCACCAGCGCGAGCGCCTCGAGGATCTGCACCGAGGGGTTGCGGTCACGGCCCTGCTCGAGGCGCAGGTAGTAGTCGGCGCTGATGCCCGCGAGCATGGCGACCTCCTCGCGCCGCAGACCCGCCACGCGGCGCACGCCGAGGACCGGGATGCCGGCCTGCTCGGGCGTGACGAGCTCGCGGCGGGCGCGCAGGTAGTCGCCCAGGGAGTTCTGCGCGTCGCTCATGCGCCCACGGTAGGCCGGGGGAGCGCTGGGCGCCTGGTCCTGTCGCACCCAGGATCGCCGGGGCCCTGGCTGCCCGCGCACGGTGGCCGAAGACTGCTCTCATGAACCGCTTCGAGACCTACTCCACCACCGAGGGCCTGACCCTGACACGCATGGGCTACGGCGCGATGCAGCTGGCCGGGCCGCGCGTCTGGGGGCCTCCCGCCGACCGCGGCGAGGCCGTCCGGGTCCTGCGCGCAGCGGTCGAGGCCGGCGTGAACCACGTCGACACCGCGGACTTCTACGGCCCGCACGTGACCAACGAGATCGTCCGTGAGGCGCTCGCGCCGTACGACGGCGTGCACGTCGTCACCAAGGTGGGCTCCGTGCGCGACGAGCACGGCGGCTGGCCGCACGCGCGCACGCCCGAGCAGCTGCGCGCGCAGGTCGAGTCCAACCTGCGAACGCTCGGGGTCGACGTGCTGGACGTCGTCAACCTGCGGGTGGGTGGCGGCTCCGACGGTCACTCGACCGTCGCCGGGTCGATCGCCGAGCCGTTCGGTGCCCTCGCGGCGATGCGCGACGAGGGCCTGATCCGGCACCTCGGGCTCTCGGTCGTCGACGCCGAGCAGGTCGCCGAGGCGCGGGCGATCGCCCCGGTCGTCACGGTGCAGAACTGGTACAACGTCGCCCACCGCGGCGACGAGCGGCTGATCGCGTCCCTGGCCGAGCTCGGCGTCGCCTACACCGCGTTCTGGCCGCTCGGCGGGTTCAGCCCGCTGCAGTCGGGCACGCTCGACGCCGTCGCGGTCCGGCTCGGGGTCCGCCCGCAGGCCGTGGCGATCGCGTGGCTCCTGCACCGGGCGCCGAACATCGTCGTCATCCCGGGTACGTCCCGCGTCGCGCACCTGCGCGAGAACCTTGCGGCTGCCGACCTGGTCCTGCCCGCCGACGCACTGGCCGAGCTCGACGCCATCACCGCAGCGAGCTGATCCAGCCGCGGACCTCGTCGGACGAGGCGCGGACCAGCCTGCCGCCGGTGAAGCGTTCGTCGTGCGTGACCTCGACGAGGCCGGGTGGGGCCACGAAGCGCGCGGCGGACTCGTCGGAGTCGAACTCCACCTCGGCCAGGACGAGGCCCGCGAGGTGGCCGTCGAACACGTCGTACCCGAGCGGAGGCACGCTGAGCCGCGTCTTGCTGAGCGTCGCGGCCGGCAGTGAGGCCAGCGCAGCATGCTCGTCGGCGCTCAGGTAGATCGTCGTCAGCGTGCCCCAGGGGGCTCCGGGGACCTTCTGGGTGAGCTTGCGCTCGGCATCCGTGCCGTCCCGCCCGGGCATCATGAGCCGCACCCGCAGCCGCGTGCCGTCGAGGTACCGGTCGTGGATCGTCCGCGTCGCGACGACGGCGTCGGCCGGGGGAGGGCCGGGAGCGAGGAAGCGGCGCTCGCGCTCGACCAGCTCGAACCGTGACGCCATGGCTGTCCCTCCGGGATGCGCCGAGGGCCGGCCCCCGAGCGGGAGCCGGCCCTCGTGCGGTGCTGGGTGTCTCAGAGCGACGGGACGATGAGCCCGGCCGTCTGGGTGCGCGCGCGGTCGAAGCGCGCTGCGGCGTCGGACCAGCTCACGATGTTCCACCACGCCTTGACGTAGTCAGCCTTGACGTTGACGTAGTCGAGGTAGAACGCGTGCTCCCACATGTCGAGCAGCACGATCGGCACGAGGCCGAGCGCGATGTTGCTCTGCTGGTCGTACAGCTGCACGATCACGAGCTTCGAGCCGATCGAGTCCCACGCGAGGATCGACCAGCCGGAGCCCTGGATGCCCAGCGCGTTGGCCGCGAAGTGCTTCTGGAACGCCTCGAACGAGCCGAAGTTCTCGTCGATCGCCACGGCGAGCTCGCCCTCGGGGCGGTCGCCGCCCTCGGGGGAGAGGTTGGCCCAGAAGGCCGAGTGGTTGACGTGGCCACCGAGGTTGAAGGCAAGGTTCTTCTCGTGGAGGTTGACCGCCGCGAAGTCGTCCTTCGAGCGGGCCTCGGCGAGCTTCTCCAGGGCCGTGTTGGCGCCGGTGACGTAGGCCGCGTGGTGCTTGTCGTGGTGCAGCTCCATGATGCGGCCGGAGATGTGCGGCTCGAGGGCTGCGTAGTCGTAGGCCAGATCCGGAAGCGTGTAGTCAGCCATGCGTGAGTACCTCTCCTGCGGTCGGTGCGGGCCGTACGGAATCCGGGCCCACGGTCAATCGGGACATCGACGAACGAGAACGGGCGACCCGCCGCTACGGCGAGCCGCCCGACTCATCCAACTCTTGCTCAGACCTGGGGATTCCGCCCGTCGGTCGTCGTCTCACCCTCTGGTTCGACCAGGTGCGTCCCGCCGCCGACCTGGGCGGGCTCGTGCGAGTCCGCCGCGATCTCGTCGTGCTCACCGTGGCCGTGCGCGTGCGCCGCGGCCACCTCGGACGGGGTCACGGGCTCGACGCGGTCCTCGTAGAAGACCTGCGACAGCCGCTGCCGGATCCGGTCGACCTGGTAGCCCTTGCGGCGCACGCCGCGGGCGTCCTCGGCCGGCTCGATCTCGAGCGGGCGGATGTTGTCGTGCTGCACACGCAGCCAGCGCTCGTGAGCATCCAGCGGCTTGTGCACCTCGATGTACTCACCGCTCGCGAACCGCACGATCCGGCCCGTCTCGTGGCCGTGCAGGACCAGCTCGCGGTCCTTGCGCTGCAGCCCGAGGCAGATGCGCTTGGTGATGATGAACGCCAGCCACGGCCCGACGAAGAACAGCACGCGGAACACCCACGTGATGTCGTTGATCGAGAGGTGGAAGTGCGTCGCGATGAGGTCGTTCGAGCCGGCCAGCACGAGGATGAAGAAGGCCACGAGCACGGCGACGCCGAACGAGGTCCGGAACGGACGGTTGCGCGGGCGGTCGAGCACGTGGTGCTCGCGCTTGTCGCCCGTGACGGCTGCCTCGACGAAGGGGTAGATCGCCAGCAGCGTGAACAGCACGCCCGGCACGATCATCGCCGGGATGATCACGTTGAGGCTGACGGTGAAGTCGCCCCAGGTGACGAACTCGGCGCCGCCGGGCATGAGCCGCAGCGAACCTTCGAGGAACAGCATGTACCAGTCGGGTTGGGCTCCCGCGGACACCGGCGACGGGTCGTAGGGGCCGTAGTTCCAGACCGGGTTGATCGACATGGTCGCCGCCATGAGCGCGATCACGCCGAACACGGTGAAGAAGTACCCACCGGCCTTGGCGACGTAGATCGGGAACAGCGGGAAGCCGACGACGTTCGTGTCCTTGCGGCCCGAGCCCGGGTACTGCGTGTGCTTGTGCAGCACGACGAACAGCAGGTGCAGGCCGATGAGCGCGAGGATCAGCGCCGGCACGAGCAGGACGTGCACCGTGAACAGGCGGGGGATCAGGTCCTGGCCGGGGAACTCGCCACCGAAGACGAAGTACGAGGCGTAGGAGCCGATGATCGGCACGGCCTTGATGACGCCGTCCGTGATACGCAGGCCGTTGCCGGACAGGACGTCGTCGGGGAGCGAGTAGCCCGAGAAGCCGGCGAGCAGGCCGAGGATCAGCAGCGTGAAGCCGACGACCCAGTTGAGCTCGCGGGGCTTGCGGAACGCACCCGTGAAGAACACGCGCATCATGTGCGTCACGATCGACGCCATGAAGATCAGCGCGGCCCAGTGGTGGATCTGACGCATCAGCAGGCCGCCGCGGACCTCGAACGACAGGCGCAGCGTCGAGGAGAAGGCCTCGGACATCTGCACGCCGTTGAGGGAGTCCCACGGGCCGGTGTAGTGCGTCTCGGCCATGCTCGGCACGAAGAACATCGTGAGGAAGACGCCCGAGATCAGCAGCGTGACGAAGCTGAACAGCGCGATCTCACCGAGCAGGAACGACCAGTGGTCGGGGAAGATCTTGCGCGCGAAGGTCTTGACCGCGACGCCGAGACCGGTGCGCTGGTCCAGGTAGTCCGCGGTGCCCGCGGCCGCGCGGCCCAGCGGGGTGGGGGTGGTGGTGGTGCTCACTTCTCACGCTCCCAGAAGCTCGGGCCGACCGGCTCAAGGAAATCACTCTGTGCGATGAGGTAACCCTCGGCGTCGACCGTGATCGGCAGCTGGGGCAGTGGACGCTTGGCGGGACCGAAGACGACTCGGGCCCCGTCAGCGACGTCGAACGTGGACTGGTGGCACGGGCAGAGCAGGTGGTGCGTCTGCTGCTCGTACAGGGCGACCGGGCAACCGACGTGGGTGCAGATCTTCGAGAAGGCGATGATGCCATCGTACGACCAGCCCTCGCCCTGCTCCGACTTGATGTCGCGGGGGTCGAGCCGGACGAGCAGGACGACGGCCTTGGCCTTCTCGTCGAGCGGGTGCTCGGCCTCCTCGAGGTCCTCGGGGATGACGTGGAAGACCTGGCCGATGGTGACGTCGGACGCCTTGATGGGACGACCGGAGGGGTCGCGGGCCAGCTTGGTGCCCTTCTTCCACATCGTGTGCTTGAGCTTGCTGACGTCCCAGTCCTCGCCGATGTTGCCGATCAGCGGCAGGGCGATGGTGACCGGGAACAGGGCGACCGCCGTGACGACCGCGCCCTTGAGCGCGCCGCGCCGGCTGATGCCCGAGTCGTCCGCGCCGTCCTTCAGCGCGTTGACCGCGGCCTCGCGCGTCTCCGCGTCGCTGGCCTGCAGGTGGCGCTCCTCGGACTTCTCGTGGTCGTTCATCAGGGCCTTGGCCCAGTGGATCGCACCCGTGCCGATGCCCAGCAGGGCGAACGCGAGCGCGCCGCCGAGGGCCAGGTTGGACGTGCGCATCGACTCCGGCGTCTCGCCCGGGGGGAGCGCGAAGTAGGCGATGACGAAGCCGATCGTGCCCAGGACCGAGATCCCGAACAGGAACAGGACCTGGCGCTCGGCCTTCTTGTTCGCCTTGGGGTCCAGGTCGCCCAGCCGAGGCTTGTGCTCGGGGTGACCCGGGTCCTCGAAGCGGTCGACCGCCGTGTGGCCGTCGCGGACCTCGAGGTCGTGGGACGTGTTGTCGTGCGTGCTCACGAGGACTTCGCTCCGATCCAGACTGCGGCACCGATCAGCAGACCCATGCCGACGACCCAGGCCCACAGGCCCTCGCTGACGGGGCCGAGCGAGCCGAGGTCGAGACCGCCCGGGGTGGCCTCGCCCTGCTGGTCGATGAACGCGATGATGTCGCGCTTCTCCTCGGAGTCGAGGTTGGTGTCGCCGAAGACGGGCATGGACTGCGGCCCGGTCAGCATCGCCTCGTAGAGGTGCGTCGGGGTCGTCTCCCACAGGTTCGGGGCGAACTTGCCGCGCGAGAGGGCACCGCCGGCGCCGACCGCGTTGTGGCACATGGCGCAGTTCGTGCGGAACAGGGCCATGCCGTTGGCGGCGTCGCCCTTGGCCGGGTCGACCTGGTCGGCCGTGGGGATGGCCGGTCCGGCGCCCAGGCTCGCGACGTACGCCGCCAGCTGGGTGATCTGCTCGTCGTCGAACTGGACGGGCTTGGCCGGGGCCTGCGGGCCGTTCATCTGCATCGGCATGCGGCCGGTGCCGACCTGGAAGTCCACTGCTGCGGCGCCGACACCGATGAGCGACGGAGCGCTCTGGGTCCCGGCGGCCGACGGGCCGTGGCACGTCGCGCAGTTGGCCTGGAACAGCTTCTCGCCGGCCTTCACGTCATCGGTGCTGACGGCTGCCGGAGCGGCGTCAGCGGACGTCGGGGCCAGGACGGCGTACAGGCCGCCGGTGAGCAGCAGCGCCAGCAGGAGCAGGACGATCGGCGCTCGCCGATCGTGCCTGCGGGCTGCGAGTGCCTTCACGGATCGATCCTCGTCTCGCACATGGGGGGTGGGGGGCGGGTGGTCGGTGCGCGACTTCGCGCGACGACGGTGCTACTTGAGCAGGTAGATGACCGCGAAGAGCGCGATCCAGACGACGTCGACGAAGTGCCAGTAGTACGACGTGACGATGGCCGTGGTGGCCTCGTGGTGACCGAACCGCTTGGCCGAGAACGAGCGACCGAGCAGGAACAGGAAGGCGATGAGACCGCCGATGACGTGGAGGCCGTGGAAGCCCGTCGTCAGGTAGAAGACCGAGCCGTAGGGGCTCGACGAGATCGTCAGGCCCTCGTGCACCAGGGCGGCGTACTCGAAGACCTGGCCGCCGATGAAGAAGGCGCCCATCACGTAGGTGACGGTCATCCACTCGTTCATGCCCCAGCGGTTGACCTGGATCAGCTTGCCCGAGCGCACGGGCTGGAACCGCTCCGCCGCCCACACGCCCATCTGGCACGTGACCGAGGACAGGACCAGCACCGTGGTGTTGATCGCCGCGAACGTCACGTTGAGCTTGGCGGTCTGCTCCGCCCACTCGTCCGGCACGGCGGCGCGGAGCGTGAAGTACATGGCGAAGAGGCCAGCGAAGAACATGAGCTCGCTGGCGAGCCACACGATCGTTCCCACCGACACCGGGTTGGGTCGGTTGACACTCACGTGGGGGGCGGTGCGAGGGGCAGCCGTTGCGGTCGACACGTTCGCCATTATGGCTGAACTCGGGCCCGTGTGGGCCCTTGGACCCAGGCCGTGGCGCGCGGTAAATGTCACACCGTCAGGATCTGGGCCCCGAGAGGCCCAGATTTCCGCGCGAACACGCGCCCGCGAGGCGCTTTCGGGCCCCGGCCGACGAGCCGACACGCCGAGCCCACCAGCGTGTCCGTGCTATGGCTCGCCGGGCGGCGCCACAACGCGCGCGCGGGTCGTGCCAAGATGCGTTCGGACGCCACGTCGACGACGAGTGAGGACGACCCATGAGCACGGCCACCGGTCCGCGGATCCTGCTGTACAGCGACGACGTGGACGCGCGCGCCCAGGTGCGACTCGCCGTCGGTCGGCGACTGCGCCACGACGCACCCGAGATCGAGTGGCTCGAGGTCGCCACCGCGCCCGCGGTGATCGCCTCGACCGAGGCCGGTGGGCTCGACCTGCTGATCCTCGACGGCGAGGCCGACAAGGTCGGCGGCATGGGGCTCGCGCGCCAGCTCAAGGACGAGGTCTACGCCTGCCCGCCCACGCTCGTGCTCACCGGCCGCCCGCAGGACGCCTGGCTCGCGTCGTGGTCGCACGCGGACGCGGTCGTCAGCCGTCCGCTCGACCCGATCGAGCTGCAGGCCGCGGTGGCCGCGGTCCTCGAGACGAGGGCCGTCGCCGGATGACCGACGCACCCACCTGGCCGGACCTGCTCACCTCGCTGGTCGCGCGCCAGGACCTCACCACGTCCCAGGCCTCCTGGGCGATGGACGAGATCATGAGCGGCGAGGCCTCGCCGATCCGGATCGCCGGCTTCCTCGTCGCACTGCGCGCCAAGGGGGAGACCGTCGAGGAGCTCACCGGCCTGGCCGACACGATGCTGGGCCACGCCAAGCGCATCTCGGTCCCGGGCCGCACGCTCGACATCGTCGGGACGGGCGGCGACCGTGCCCACACGGTCAACATCTCGACGATGTCCGCGCTCGTGATCGCCGGTGCGGGGATCCGGGTCGTCAAGCACGGCAACCGCGCGGCGTCGTCGTCGTCCGGCAGTGCCGACGTGCTCGAGGAGCTCGGTATCCGGCTCGACCACACGCCCGAGCGCGTCGCCCAGATCGCGACCGACGCCGGCATCACGTTCTGCTTCGCGCAGGTGTTCCACCCCTCGTTCCGCCACACCGCCGCCGCGCGCGCGGGCCTCGGCATCGCGACGGCCTTCAACTTCCTTGGCCCGCTCACCAACCCCGCGCAGCCCGACTCCGCGGCGATTGGTGTCGCCGACGCGCGGATGGCGCCCCTGGTCGCGGGCGTCCTGGCCGGGCGCGGCAAGAGCGCCGTGGTGTTCCGCGGCGAGGACGGCCTCGACGAGATCGCGCCCACAGGTCCCAGCCGGCTCTGGGAGATCCGCGACGGCGTCGTGACCGAGAGCGTCGTGGACTGGTCCGACCTGGGCGTCGCGCCCGTGACGCTCGCCGAGCTGCGGGGCGCCGACGCGGCCTACAACGCCGAGGTCGCCCGCCGCCTGCTGGCCGGCGAGCCTGGCGCGGTCCGCGAGACCGTGGTGCTCAACGTCGCGGCGGCATTCGTCGCGGACGGGACACTCCCGGGCACCGAGAGCGGCTCGCTCGTCGAGCGCCTCACCGCGGGCGCCGAGCACGCGCGCACCTCGCTCGACTCTGGTGCCGCGTCGGCCGCGCTCGACCGCTGGCGCTCCGCCAGCGCCTGACCTCGAGCACTTGACGTAGCGCCGGACGCCGCTGCTGCACGCTGGCCGCGCTCACAACCGCTGGGGCCGATGACGGGCGCCGACGACCACGTCGACGCACCTCTCGTTGAAGCACTCGTGCACCTCAGCGACGCGCAGGCTGCAACGAGCGGTGCAACGCGCACACGCACCTAGCCGAGCAGCGCGCCTCGCTGCGATCCAGCGGCGACAGCGACCAGGCGCAGCGGCAGCTCAGTCCTCGAGGCCCAGGGCGAACGCCTGCTCCAGGTCGTGCTGGGAGTACGTGCGGAACGCGATGTACGTCTGGGTGCGCTGGACGCCCTCGATCTTGCTCACCTTGTCGGCGATCACGTCGGCGAGGCCGTCGTGCTCGCGCACGCGGACCATGGCGATGAGGTCCACCTCTCCGGTGACGGAGTAGACCTCGCTCACGCCCGGGATGTCCGCGATGGCGGCGGCGACCTCGGGGATGCGCGCGGCGTCGGTGTCGATGAGCACGATCGCAGTCAGCATGTCGCCATCATGCCGTGCGGCCGACCACCGCGCTGGCATCTGGCGAGGGCACGAGCGCGAGGGGGCGCGGGGGAGCGCCGATGAGCAGGCGTGCGTGCGCGGCGACGGCCGCCGCGGGGTCGACGTCGGTCAGCGCCGAGCGCACCGGGTACGCCAGCGTGCCGACGACCTCGACCAGCCGGACACCGGGCCGCTCGAGCCAGTCCGCGATGAGGTCGGTCTCCTCCGGGTGGGCGGCCGTCGCGGGGGCCACGGGTGCCGGCACGTGCGCGGCGGTGGCGCGCAGCGTCTCGATGACCGGGCGCGGGTCGGTCCTGCGGTCGACGCGTGCGGTCGCCGCCAGCCGGCCGTGCCGGACCAGGACGATCTCCCAACCGCCGTCGAGCGTCCGACCCGCGGCGACGAGCTCGGAGCAACGCGCGAGGGGATCCATCCGCTGCGCACGGGCCGCGCCGCGCAGGTAGGCGCCGAGCCGGTCGCGGACCGTGGTGGCCTCCTCGTAGCGCTGCTGGTCGACGAGTGCCTCGAGCCGGGCCGCGTGGGCGGCGACGACTGGCGCGGGGTCGGCCAGCATCGCGGCGCGCACGCGCGACACGACCTCGGCGTAGTCCGGCACCGACTGTTCCCCGATGCACGGCGCGCCGCACCGGCCCATGTCCGCGAGCACGCACGCCGACGAGCCCGCGGGTGCGATCAGAGGAAGTCGGCGCGTGCACTGCCGGATCTCGAAGGCCTCGTGCAGCGCCTCGACCGCGAGGGTCGCGCTGCGCGACGTGCCGAACGGGCCGAGATAGGCCGCGCCGTCCTCGTCGCGCACCTCGCGGACGACCGACAGCCGGGGGAAGGGCTCCGACGTCAGCCGGACCCACGGCATCCGCTCGGGGTTGCGCGAGCGGCGGTTGTACCGCGGGGCGTGCTCGGCGATGAGCCGCAGCTCGCGCACGCGCGCCTCGAGCGGGGTCGCGCACGGCACCGGGTCGACGCGCTCGGCGATCCGCACCATCTCGAGGATGCGGCCGCGCTTCTCCGCCGACGTGAAGTACGAGCGCACCCGGCGGCGCAGCGACGTCGTCGACGTGCCGACGTAGAGCACCTCGTCGCCCGGGCCGCGGAACAGGTACACGCCCGGGGAGTCCGGCAGGTGGTCGGCCAGCGTCCGCTTGCGGCGCACCTCCCCAGGCACCGGGTCCGTCGCGGTGGCGAGGTCCTCGAGGTGGGTGATCCCCAGCGGCGCCATCCGTGACAGCAGCGCGTGCAGCACGTCGACGGTGGCGCGCGCGTCCGAGAGCGCGCGGTGGTTGGGCGTCACGCTCGCGCCGAATAGCGCGGCGAGCGAGGAGAGCTTGTGGTTGGGCGCCTCGTCGCGCGTCACGACGCGGCGCGCGAGGCGGACGGTGTCGACCACGCGGTTGCCGGGCCACGCGTGGCCGGTGCGCGCTGCGGCAGCCTTGAGGAAGCCCACGTCGAACGGCGCGTTGTGGGCGACGAGCACCGCATCCCGGGAGAACTCGAGGAACGCGGGGAGCACCTCCTCGATGCGGGGCGCGCCGATGAGCATCGTCGTGGTGATGCCCGTGAGCACCTGGATGAACGGCGGGACGGGACCGCCGGGATCGACGAGCGTCTGGAACTCGCCCAGCACCTCGCCGCCGCGGACCTTGACCGCACCGATCTCGGTGATCGCGCAGTCCGCGGGCGTGCCGCCCGTGGTCTCGAGGTCGACGACGACGAACGTCACGTCGGACAGAGGCGTCCCGACGTCGTCGAGGCTCGGCTGCACGGGCGTCCCGGAGACGTCGACCGACGCGTCCGCCCACACGGGGCGCAGGCGGCGGACGGTCGACATGGCAGGGACGCTACCCACGACCGCCGACACGACCTGCAGGCGCGCGGACGACGCCCCTAGGGTGGGTCGGATGAGCGCTGCCCCGAACGGTCCGGACGTCCCCGACGTCCTGCGCGCCGCCCTCGTCCAGGCGGCTTCCGAGGTGCTCGGGCGGATGGAACCCGTCGAGGTGCCCACCTCGCTGCGCGCGGTCGCGAAGTTCACGCCGCGCAAGCGTGCCGCGACCGGCGCGGCGCCGCTGTGGGCTGCGCTGCACGACGAGGCCTTCCGCGCCCGCGTCGCGCGCGAGTGGGCGACCGGGCGCGCCTCGGCGGGGGACGAGGAGCCGACACCGCTGGTGGAAGCCGTGGGCGCGTGGCTGCGGGGGACCAACGAGTGGCAGGGCGTGGTTGCCGACGAGCAGCCGGCCGCCCCGCCGGTGGACGAGCGGCTGCAGCGCACGCGCGACGAGCTCGCCCGCGCCCAGGCCCGCGCCGAGGCGGCCGTCGCGGACGCGCAGGCCGCGCGCGACGAGCTCGCCGGCAGCCAGCGCGAGATGCGACGCCTGCGCTCGGACGCCGACCGTGCGCGCAGCGAGGGGCGCAGGGCAGCCGACGAGGCGCGCGCTGCGCTCGCGGAGGCGCACGCCGAGCGGTCCCACGCCCGGTCCGAGCGCGAGCAGGCGGCCGAGGACCGGCGCGAGGCCGAGGCGGTCCGCACGGCCGCGCGCGCCGAGATCCGGGTGGCCCGCAAGCTCGCCGACGCGCGCGTGCGGCTGCTGCTCGACACGGTGGTCGACGCCGCGAGCGGACTGCGGGCCGAGCTCGCGCTCGCCCCCGTGGCGGACCTGCCGGCCGACCTCGTCGCACCCGAGCCCGAGCGTGTCCCGGGCCGCCGCAGCGGGTCGCGTGGCCGCTCGCTCGACGACCCCGCGCTGCTCGACGAGGTGCTGCGCCAGCCGTGGGCGCACCTCGTCGTCGACGGCTACAACGTCTCCAAGACCGGCTTCGGGTCGCTCGCGCTCGACGAGCAGCGCCGCCGCGTCGTCGACGGGCTCGCGGTCGTCGCCGCGCGCACGGGCGCCGAGGTCACGTGCTGCTTCGACGGGCAGGAGAGCGCGATGCCGCCCGGCGGGTTCGCCCGGGGCGTGCGCGTGCGGTTCTCGGTCGGGGAGATCGCCGACGACCTCATTCGGCGGCTCGTGCGGGCCGAGCCCGCGGGGCGCGTCGTCGTGGTCGTCACGAGCGACCAGGCGGTCGCGCGCGACGTGGAGGCGACCGGCGCGTGGGTGGTCCCCGCGGCGACGCTCGTGGCGCGGCTCAACCGCGTGTAGCCCGCGGCCGGCCGGTCGTGTCGGTGGGCGTCGTTAGCGTCCGACGCATGATCATCGACTGCGAGAGCTGCACCGCGCGCCCCGTCGCGTGCGGGGACTGCGTGATGACGTTCCTGGCGATCGGCAGCCCGCGCGCGCCGGTCGTCGCCTCCGACGGGATCGAGCCGGACCTGATCGACCTGGACGTGGCCGAGCAGCACGCGATCGGCGTGCTCGCGGCCTCCGGGCTCGTGCCTCCGCTGCGGATGGACCCCGCCGTGTGACGGGGCCCATCCGCGACGGGGTCAGTCGTCGCTCAGTCGTCGCGCTTGCCCGCGTACAGGGCGTCGACCTCGGCGGAGAAGTCCTTGAGCACGAGCGAGCGCTTCACGCTGAGCTTGGGCGTGAGGTAGCCGTTCGCGATCGTCAGGTCCGTGTCGAGGATCCGGTACTTGCGGATGGACTCGGCGCGCGAGACGGCCTTGTTGGCGCGCTCGACGGCCTTGTCGATCGAGGCCAGCACGTCGGCGTCGGCGGCCGCCTCGGCCATCGACAGCGCGGGCTTGTTGTGCGCCGCGAGCCAGCCGGGAACGCCCTCGGGGTCGAGCGTCACGAGCGCGCCGATGAACGGCTGGGCGTCGCCGACGACGACCACCTGGCTGATCAGCGGGTGGCCGCGCAGGCGGTCCTCGAGCACGGCCGGGGCGACGTTCTTGCCGCCCGCGGTCACGATGATCTCCTTCTTGCGACCCGTGATCGACAGGTACCCCTCGTCGTCGATCGCGCCGAGGTCGCCCGTGCGGAACCAGCCGTCGGTCAGCGACTCGTCGGTCGCGGCCTCGTTCGCGTGGTAGCCGCGGAACACCTGGATGCCCTTGACCTCGATCTCGCCGTCCGCGGCGATGCGGACCGACGAGCCGGGCAGCGGGAGGCCGACCGAGCCGATCTTCGTCTTGCCCGGCCGGTTCACGGTGGCGGGCGCCGTCGTCTCGGTGAGGCCGTAGCCCTCGAGCACGTTGAGGCCCAGCCCGCGGTAGAAGTGGCCCAGGCGCTCGCCCAGGGGCGCGCCGCCGGAGATCGCCCAGCGCGCACGGCCGCCGAGCGCCGCACGCAGGCGCTTGAGGACCAGCACGTCGGCGACCTTGTGCTGCAGGCGCAGCCACGGGCTCGGGCCCCGCGGGGTGTCGAGCGCTCGCGAGTAGACGATCGACGTCTTGGCGGCCCGCTGGAAGATCGCACCCTTGCCGCCCGCGACGGCCTTCTGCTCGGCCGAGTTGTAGACCTTCTCGAACACGCGCGGCACGGCGAGGATGAACGTCGGCTGGAACGAGGCCAGGTCGTCGATCAGCGTGCGGGTGTCGGGGGTGTGGCCCAGCACCGCGCCGGCCGGCATCACGAGCACGTGGATGAAGCGCGCGAAGACGTGCGCGAGCGGCATGAACAGCAGCGTGCGCGCGCCCGGCTCGGAGACGACCTCGTGCAGGTCGGCGACCGCGTTGACGGTCAGCTCGTAGAAGTTGCCGTGCGTGAGCTCGACGCCCTTGGGCCGACCTGTCGTCCCCGAGGTGTAGATGACGGTCGCGATGTCGGCGAGCGAGGCCAGCGCGCGGCGGCGGGCGATCTCGTCGTCGCTGACGTCGACCCCGGCGGCGACCAGACTGTCGATCGCGCCGTCGTCGATGACCAGCACCTCGCGAAGGTTCGGCGTGTCCGGGCGGACCTCGTCGACCGTCGCGGCGTGCTCGGCGCTCTCGACGACGAGCAGGGACACGTCCGCGTCGGTGAGGATCCAGGCGACCTGCTCGGCCGACGACGTCTCGTACAGCGGGACGGGCACGGCGCCCGCGGCCCAGGCCGCCCAGTCGAGTAGCGACCACTCGTACCGGGTGCGGGACATGATCCCCACGCGGTCGCCGGGCTCCACGCCGCGCGCGACGAGGCCCTTCGCGACGGCGACGACCTCGGCGTCGAGCTCGCGTCCCGTCAGCGGGATCCACGGCCCGTCGTCCTGGGTCTTGTGCTCGACGACCGGGGAGTCCGGGTCGGACTGCACGCGTGCGGCGAACAGGGCGTTGAGGTTGCTCGACGGATCGACCTCGATGAGCAGGGGCGTGCTGAACTCGTCCATGCTGGCTCCAGTGGCAGGTGGCGAAGTGTGCGACGAGGATACGGGACGTTACCGAGCAGTACGCCAGCGCCCGTCCGGGTGGCGCGGGTGCTGCACGGACCAAGGTCGTCACCCGCACCCTTGCGGGACCGCTAGCGTTGGCACCCGTGCCGCAGCGGATGCGGCGCCCCCAGTGACGATCGCGTAGGAGTACTCACACATGCACGCCATCGGTGTGGACATCGGCGGGACGAAGATCGCGGCCGGCGTCGTGGACGACGACGGCCAGATCCTGGCCCAGACGCGACGCGAGACGGAGCCTGACGACGCCGCGAGCATCGACCGCGCGATCGCGGACGTCTACGCCGAGCTCAGCGCGGACCACAAGATCTCCGCGATCGGCCTCGCCGCCGCCGGGTTCGTCGCGGCCGACCGCTCGGGCGTCCTGTTCGCCCCGAACATCGCGTGGCGCGACTACCCGCTGCGCGACAACGTGGCAGCCCTCATCGACGACAAGGTGACGATCGTCGTCGAGAACGACGCGAACGCCGCCGGCTGGGCCGAGTTCCGGTTCGGCGCCGCGCAGGACGTCGACGACATGCTCACGCTCACCGTCGGCACCGGCCTCGGCGGTGCGATCGTCACCAACGGCGAGCTGCTGCGGGGTGCGTGGGGCGTGGCGTCCGAGATCGGCCACATGCGCGTGGTCCCCGGTGGCCACTACTGCGGCTGCGGCCACGAGGGCTGCTGGGAGCAGTACACGTCCGGCAGCGCGCTCGTGCGCGACGCCCAGGCCGCCGCCATCACGGCGCCCGAGCGCGCCGCGCGCATCCTCGAGCTCGCGGGCGGCTCGGCCGAGAAGATCGCCGGCCCGCACGTGACGAAGGCTGCGGTCGAGGGCGACCCGCTCGCCGTCGAGCTGCTGGCCGAGCTGGGCCGCTGGCTCGGCGAGGGCGCCGCATCGGCGACCGCGCTGCTCGACCCTGCGCTCATCGTGGTCGGCGGCGGCGTGGCCGCGGCGGGCGACCTCCTGCTCGTCCCGGCCCGCAAGGCCTTCAGCGAGCAGCTCTCGGGCCGCGGGCACCGCCCCGAGGCGACCTTCGTGGTCGCCGCGATGGGCAACGACGCCGGCATGGTCGGCGCCGCGGACCTGGCGCGGCTCTGACGTCAGACCACGGCGCCCGTGTCGTCGTCGCCCGGATCGCGACGGCTCGGCATGCGCCAGACGAGCACGGCCACGCCGAGCACGAACACCGCGCACGCCGCCTGCACCAGGGCGGCCGGTGCGCCGCGCCACGTGATCAGCACGACGAGCAGGAACACCGGCATGCCGGCCGCCGCGAGCCACGCCATCGTCAGCAGCGGGTCGCCGCCCATCACGGGCCCGGGGTCCGGCGCGACGAAGCCCTCGGCCTCGTCGGCCCGGGCCTCCGCCTCGTCGTACTGGTCGGTGCCGTCCCAGTCGCGCGCCGCGGCCGGCGCCTCGTCGGCCGCGCGCACGACGTGTGCGGTGCCCACCCAGGGCGCCACGGGGAAGTCGAGCGCGGGTGGGCTCGGCGCGTCGGCGCTGTCGATCTCGCCGAGCTGGGCCACGATGGCGGCCCACTGCTCGTCGTCGACGGGTTCGTCGTCTGCGGGTGTGGACGCGCCGGCGCGCGAGCCGTCATCCTCGGGTCCGGGGACGTCTGCGTCGGGACCGAGGGCCGGCTCGTCCGGGTCGTCGGGGCGAGGAGCCATGAGAGCACTCTAGAGTCGGACGGTGCGGTCGAGGTGTCCGGCCCGCGTTGCGGCATGCTGCCGAGCAGGCCGGCTGGAGAGGTGAGCACTTGTTCTACTGGTTGATGAAGCGGGTCTTCGTGGGTCCGCTCCTGCACCTGGTCTACCGACCGTGGATCCGTGGTGCCCAGAACATCCCGGCCGAGGGTGCTGCCATCCTCGCGAGCAACCACCTCGCCGTCATCGACTCGTTCTTCCTGCCGCTCATGCTCGACCGCGAGCTCGTGTTCATCGGCAAGCAGGAGTACTTCACCGGCCAGGGCCTCAAGGGCCGCCTGCAGGCGGGCTTCTTCCGCGGCGTCGGGACCATCCCGGTCGACCGTGGTGGCGGCAAGGCCAGCGAGGCCGCGCTGCGCACGGGTCTGCGACGCCTCGAGGAGGGCGGGCTGTTCGGGATCTATCCCGAGGGCACCCGCAGCCCCGACGGCCGGCTGTACCGCGGCAAGACCGGCATCGCGCGCCTCGCGATCGAGTCGGGCGCGCCGGTGGTCCCGGTCGCGATGGTCGACACGAACGTCGCGCAGCCGCTCGGGCGCACGATCCCCAAGGTCATGCGGATCGGCATGGTCGTCGGCGAGCCCCTCGACTTCAGCCGCTACCAGGGCATGGAGAACGACCGCTTCATCCTGCGGGCGGTCACCGACGAGATCATGTACGCGATCATGAGCCTGTCCGGCCAGGAGTACGTGGACGTCTACGCCGCGACCCAGAAGGCCCGCATCGCGACCGGCCACCCGGCGGTCACGGGCGACGCCCCGGACCAGCTCCCGGCTGCGCCGGGCGGGCGTCCGGTGCCGGACGTCCAGGTTCCGGTCCCCCCGCAGGACGAGGACGCCGCGTCAGTAGGATGACCGCGTCGCACCCGCGCTGATCGGACCTCGGTCCCGGTCCGGGCACGGGTCGCCGTCATACGTTCGAACCCCTGCGCGAGCAGGTCCAACAGTGCAGTTCTACGAGAGGTGTGTCTCATGTCGGTTCGTCGCGTCGCCCTCCTGACCGCGGGTGGCTTCGCTCCGTGCCTGTCGTCCGCCGTCGGTGGCCTCATCGAGCGCTACACCGAGATCGCCCCGGACGTCGAGATCATCGCGTACGAGCACGGCTACTACGGACTCCTGCGCGGCGACAAGATCGTCATCGACGACCAGGTCCGCGCCAACGCCGGGATCCTCCACCGCTTCGGCGGCTCGCCGATCGGCAACTCGCGCGTCAAGCTCACCAACGCCAAGGACTGCGTCAAGCGCGGCCTGGTGCAGGAGGGCGAGGACCCGCTGAAGGTCGCCGCCGAGCGCCTCAAGGCCGACGGCGTGGACGTGCTGCACACCATCGGTGGCGACGACACGAACACGACGGCTGCCGACCTGGCCGCCTACCTGCACGAGAACGGCTACGACCTGACCGTCGTCGGCCTGCCCAAGACGATCGACAACGACGTGATCCCGATCCGTCAGTCGCTCGGCGCCTGGACCGCCGCCGAGGAGGCCGCCGGCTTCGCGGCGAACATCATCGGCGAGCACCGCTCGGGCCCGCGCATGCTCATCGTCCACGAGGTCATGGGCCGGCACTGCGGGTGGCTGACCGCCGCCGCGGCCGTCGAGTACCGCAAGTGGCTCGACCAGCAGGAGTGGGTCCCCGGCATCGGCCTGACGCGCGAGCGCTGGGACATCCACGCCGTCTTCGTGCCCGAGCTCGCGCTCGACATCGACGCCGAGGCCGAGCGCCTCAAGGGCATCATGGACAGCCAGGGCAACGTCAACATCTTCCTGTCCGAGGGCGCGGGCATGCACGAGATCGTCGAGCAGCTCGAGGCCGCGGGCACGCCCGTGGAGCGCGACCCGTTCGGTCACGTCAAGCTCGACACCGTCAACCCCGGCCAGTGGTTCGCCAAGCAGTTCGGCGAGAAGCTCGGCGCGGAGAAGACCATGGTCCAGAAGTCCGGGTACTACTCGCGCGCCGCGGCCGCGAACGCCGAGGACCTGCGCCTGATCAAGTCGATGACGGACCTCGCGGTCGAGTGCGCCCTGCGCGGCGAGTCCGGCGTGATCGGGCACGACGAGGAGCAGGACGACGTGCTGCGCGCGATCGAGTTCCCGCGCATCGCCGGCGGCAAGGCGTTCGACGTCTCGCAGCCCTGGTTCGGCTCGCTGCTGTCCGACATCGGCCAGGATCTCGTCCCCGCGAGCCACTCATGAGCGTCGCGCCGGACCCGGCCGTCGTCGAGGGGCTCGACGCCTGGCGGTCGATGTCGGCCGTCCAGCAGCCGCAGTGGCCCGACGCCGCCGCGCTCGAGGCCGTGACCTCGCGCCTGTCGACGCTCCCGCCGCTCGTGTTCGCCGGCGAGGCGGACCACCTGCGGTCCCAGCTCGCGGCGGCCGGCCGCGGCGAGGCCTTCCTGCTGCAGGGCGGGGACTGCGCCGAGACGTTCGGCGAGGCGACCGCGGACAACATCCGCAACAAGATCAAGACGATCCTGCAGATGGCGGTCGTGCTCACGTACGGCGCGAGCCTGCCGGTCATCAAGATGGGCCGCATGGCCGGGCAGTACGCCAAGCCCCGCAGCTCGGACTCCGAGACGCGCGACGGCGTGACGCTGCCGGCGTTCCGCGGCGACATCATCAACGGCTACGAGTTCACGCCCGAGGCCCGCACGCCGGACCCGCAGCGACTGCTCGAGGCGTATCACACGTCCGCCTCGACGCTGAACCTCATCCGCGCGTTCACGACCGGCGGCTTCGCGTCGCTGCTGCGCGTGCACGAGTGGAACCGCGGCTTCATGGCCAACCCGGCCTACTCGCGCTACGAGGAGATCGCGGCCGAGATCGACCGTGCGATCCGCTTCATGGCGGCGTGCGGCGCCGACTTCGACGCGCTGCGCTCGGTCGACTTCTTCTCGAGCCACGAGGGCCTGCTGCTCGACTACGAGCGCCCGCTGACCCGGATCGACTCGCGCACGGGCCTGCCGTACGACTGCTCGGGCCACTTCGTGTGGATCGGGGAGCGCACGCGCCAGCTCGACGGCGCGCACGTCGACTACTTCTCGCGCGTGCAGAACCCGCTCGGCATCAAGCTCGGCCCGACGTCGACGGCCGACGACGCGCTCGCGCTCATCGACAAGCTGAACCCGCAGGGCGAGGCCGGCCGGATCACCTTCATCACGCGCATGGGTGCCGGCAAGGTCCGCGACCTGCTGCCCGCGCTCGTCGAGAAGGTCACGGCCGACGGCCGGCCGGTCACCTGGGTCTGCGACCCCATGCACGGCAACGGCATCACGTCGGCGTCGGGCTACAAGACGCGCCGGTTCTCCGACGTGATGGACGAGGTCGCGGGCTTCTTCGAGGTGCACCGCGCGCTCGGCACGGTGCCCGGCGGCCTGCACATCGAGCTCACGGGTGACGACGTCACCGAGGTGCTCGGTGGGTCCGAGGAGATCGACGACGAGGGCCTCGCGCGTCGCTACGAGACGCTCGTGGACCCGCGGCTGAACCACCAGCAGTCACTCGAGCTGGCCTTCCAGGTCGTCGAGCTGCTCCGCAAGGCGTGATGCGCTGACGGCGCGGGCCTACCAGTCAGAAGGCCCGTGACGTCAGACGACCGTCAGGACGATCGTGCTGCCCCAGGGGGCGGTGGTGCCGGCCTCGACGCTCTGGTCGACGACCTGACCGATGAAGCCGCCCCACGACTTCTTCTCGCTGACCACGAACCCGAGGTCCGTGAGCTTCTGCTCGGCCTCGTCGAAGCCCATCCGCTCGACGTTCGGGACCTCGACGGGCTCGGGTCCCTTGGACACCACGAGCTTGACCGTGTCGCCCTCGAGGCGGCTCGTGCCTGACTTCGGGTCCTGGCTGATGACGGTGCCCTCGGGGACGGTGTGGCTGAACTCCTTGGTCGTCTTGACCTTGAGCCCGGCCTCCTTGAACGTCTCCTTGGCGACGTCGAGGGTAGCGCCGACGACGTTCGTCACCGTGACCGGCTGGCGCCCCTTGGAGACCGTGAGCCGGACCTCGGTGCCCCAGGTCGTGCGCGTCCCGGGGTCGGCGGCGCTGCCGTCGGGCAACGTGGCGCTGAGCACCTCGCCGATCGCTGCCTTGGCGTCGTACTCGCCGGGCGCGTAGACGGGTTTCAGTCCCGCGTCCACGAGGGTGGCGTCGGCCTGCGCCTGCATCTCGCCCACCACACCCGACGGCACGTTCACATACCGCGGGCCCTCGGACACGGTCAGCTCGACCGTCGAGCCCTTGCGCACGGACTGGCCGGCGACGGGAACGCTCGAGACGACGTCGCCCACGGGTACCTCGTCGTCGTACGCCTTGGTCGACGACGCCTCGAGCCCGTCGGCGACCAGCGCGCGCTCGGCGTCGGCGACGGCCTTGCCGGCCACCGTCGGGACGTCGGTCCAGGCGCCGGGTCCGAGAGCGGCGTACCACCAGACGCCGCCGGTGACGACGGCGACGAGCACGAGCAGGACCGCGACCCAGCGCAGCAGCCGGCGGCGGCGACGTGGGGGAGCGGGAGCGCTCTGCGTGGCCAGGGCGCCCGCGAGGCCGATCGGCAGCGCGACCGTTGAGCCCGGGCTGTCGGTCACGAGGCGGGTCGTCGCGTCGGTGTCGTCGGGCTCGTCGTCGGCACCGGCCTCGACGGCGCCCGTCCCGAGGTCGGTCTCGGCCGGGTCGGTCGCCGCGGGCAGGACGATCGAGGGCGCGACGTCCGCGCGGCGGTCCAACGTCTCCTCGTCGAGGGCGGCACGCGTGCGACGCAGGAGCTCGCCCGCGGCCCCGGCGTCGACGGGCCGGTCCTCCGGGTCGCGCGCGGCGAGCGCACGCACGAGGTCGTCGATCTCGATCGGCAGCCACGAGACCTGGTCGGACGGCGCCGGGATGTCGGAGTTGACGTGCTGGAACGCGACCTGGATCGGCGTCTCGCCCGTGAAGGGCTGGTGGCCGGTCAGCATCTCGAAGATCAGGACGCCGCACGCGTAGACGTCGGTGCGCGCGTCGCTCGCGCCGCGCACGACGAGCTCTGGCGCGAGGTAGGCGACGGTGCCCAGGACCGTGCCGGTCGTCGTCGCGGTCACCTCGGTGACGGCGCGCGCGAGGCCGAAGTCCGCGAGCTTGACGCGGTCGTCCGTCGCCATCAGCACGTTCTCGGGCTTGACGTCGCGGTGCACGAGGCCCGCGCGGTGCGCGGCGGCCAGCGCGTCCAGGACCGAGGCGGCGACGTCGAGCGTCTCGCCGACGGTCAGCGCGCCGCGCTCGCCGAGCCGGCGTCGCAGGTTGACGCCGTCGACGTACTCCATGGTCAGGTAGCTGGTCTCGCCGTCGACACCCTGGTCGTAGACCCCGACGAGGCCGGGGTGCGTCAGCCGGGCGGCGGTGCGTGCCTCGCGGCGGAAGCGCGCGACGAAGTCGGCTCCGGACGACCCCTCGGCGAGGTGCGGGTGCATGACCTTGAGGGCCACGTCCCGGTCGAGCCGGCGGTCCACGGCCAGGTACACCGTGGCCATGCCGCCGCGCGCGATCCGGGAGACGACCTCGTACCGGCCGTCGACCAGGCGGCCGACGAGCGGATCGGTGATGGTTGCTCCCACGCGCGAGAGTCTACGGGCGCGGTCGGTGGCGACGTCGGAGGCGCACGCGGCCGGTCAGGGTCAGCCGAAGCGCGTCATGAGGGTCTGGACGTTGGCGACGTAGCGTCGCGTGTCCGAGAACATGCCGTACTTCTTCACCGACGCCGCGCCCTGGTAGTAGCCCGCGATCGCGCGGGGCAGGTCGGGGGACGTGCGCACGAGCGAGCGCAGGATCGCGACCCCGGCCGTGACGTTGTCGTCCGGGTCGAGCAGGTTGAGGTGGCGCCCGACGAGGTCCGAGGCCCACTCGCCCGACGACGGGATGACCTGCATCGTGCCGATGGCGTTGGCGGGGGAGACCGAGGTGTGGTTGAAGCCCGACTCCTGGAAGGCGATCGCCTGCGCGAGCGCGGGGTCGAGGCCCATGGCACGTGCGGTCCGGGCGACCTTGCGCTGCATCTCGGCCTTCGAGGGGACGCCGACGCGCTCGAGGGTCGCCTTGTTCGTGTTCGCCGCGCCGACGACGGCCTCGGAGTACGTCCGGCCCGCGAAGCTGTTCGGTACCTTGGTGCTCGGGGTCGACGACGTGGTGGTCGTGGCCTTCGCCGCACCGGGGACCTTGAGGACCTGGCCGATGCGGATCAGCGCGCGCGAGTCGAG
>NZ_QWKP01000195.1 GCF_003470205.1 Cellulomonas rhizosphaerae | reverse complement strand
CGACGATCGACGAGCCGCGGGTCAGCAGCGGCTGGGCGGCGACCGCGAGCGACTTCAGCGAGAACGCCGAGACCTGCAGCGCGGTGGCCACGTCGGCCCACTCGCCCGCCAGGAAGTTGCCGCCCATGACGGACTGCGGCGCGAAGCCGATCGAGTGCACGACGCCGTCGAGCGAGTCGAAGCCGACCTCGCGCAGGCGGTCGGCGAGGGCCGCGAGGTCCTCGTCGGACGTGACGTCGAGCTGCACGACCTCGGCGGGCGCGGGGAGACGGCGCGCGATGGCCTGCGTGAGCCGGAACTGGCGGCCGAAGGAGGTCAGCACCACCTGGGCGCCCTCCTGCTGGGCCAGGCGCGCGACGTGGAACGCGATCGAGCCGTCGGTGAGGACACCGGTGACGAGGAGCTTCTTGCCTTCGAGCAGACCCATGAGTGTGTTCCGTTCTGTCGTGCGGGAGTTCGGGAGGTTCAGTGACCCGTCAGTGGCCCGTCAGTGGCCCATGCCCAGGCCGCCGTCGACCGGGATCACGGCGCCGGAGATGTACGCGGCGCCGGGCGAGGCGAGGAACTCGACGGCCGCCGCGACCTCGTCGGGCTGCGCGAAGCGTCCGGCCGGGATGGAGTCGACGTACGCCTTCTGGGTGGCCTCGGGCAGCGCCCGCGTCATGTCGGTGTCGATGAAGCCCGGCGCGACGACGTTCGCGGTGATGCCGCGGCCGCCCAGCTCGCGCGTGATCGAGCGCGCGACGCCCACGAGCGCCGCCTTGGAGGCGGAGTAGTTGACCTGGCCGGGCGAGCCGTAGAGGCCGACGACCGAGGAGATCAGCACGATGCGGCCGCGGCGCAGGCGGATCATGCCCTTGCTCGCGCGGCGCGCGCAGCGGAACGCGCCTTTGAGGTTGACGTCCAGGACGTCGTCGAACTCCTCGTCGGACATCCGCATGAGCAGCTGGTCGCGGGTGATCCCGGCGTTCGCGACGAGCACCTCGACGGGGCCGTGCGCGGCCTCGATCTCGGTGAACGCGGCGTCGATCGACGCGCTGTACCGCATGTCACCCTTCACGCCCAGCACGCCCTCGGGCAGGTCACCGGAACGGTAGATGGTGGCGACCTTGTCCCCGGCGGCGACGAAGCGCTCGGCGATCGCGCGGCCGATGCCGCGGTTCGCACCGGTGATCAGGACACTGCGGGCGTTGTCGGAAGTCTCTGGCACGGGACACGACGCTATCCGAGCCCACCCGCCTGGTGCGGGACCGTCCGGGCACACGTTCGTCGCGCCGGGTTGTGGGACATGCACAACTGCCGAGCGGACTTAGGATCAGGTAGTGAGCGTGCGCAAGCAGGACGGACCGGAGATCCCCCGGATCACGTCCGCGCCCGAACCGCTCGCGGACGACGTCGCGCGGCGCCAGAAGCGGTACCTGATCCAGATGGGCATCCGCGTCCTGTGCTTCGCCGCCGCGGTCGTCACCTGGGCGCACATCCCGCGCTGGGCGTCCGTGATCCTCATCGTCGGCGCGGTGGTCCTGCCGTACATCGCCGT
Organism: Cellulomonas rhizosphaerae; assembly: GCF_003470205.1. Lineage (GTDB taxonomy): Bacteria > Actinomycetota > Actinomycetes > Actinomycetales > Cellulomonadaceae > Cellulomonas > Cellulomonas rhizosphaerae. The sequence goes on along the minus strand of NZ_QWKP01000195.1, from coordinate 33,081 downwards.
GATCCTGGCCAACGCCGGCCGCGAGCGTCGCGACGGCGACACGACGTTCATCGACCCGCGCGAGATCGGACCCGGACCGCGCGACGCCGGCCACCTGGGCGGTGGCCCGCGATGAGCCTGCTGTTCACCCCGGACCCGGTCGACGAGATGATCTGCTCCGCCAAGGGCTGCCGCGCGGAGGCGACCCACGGCCTGCTGTGGAACAACCCCAAGCTGCACACCACCGAGCGGCGCAAGGTGTGGCTCGCGTGCGACGACCACCTCGAGCACCTCTCGCAGTTCCTCGACACGCGCGGCTTCCTGCGCTCGGTGGTGCCGGCCGACTCCCTCGAGGGCGCGGCCACGTGAGACCGGCCGTCCGCCGCGCCGTCGGGCTCTGCCTGCTCGCCGTGGCCCTCGCCACGGCGTGCGTGTTCCTGGGCCGCTGGCAGTGGCACCGGCACGAGTGGCGCGACGCCCAGATCGCGATCGTCATGGACAACTTCGGGGCTGACCCGGTGCCGCTGTCGAGCGTCCTGACGCCCGAGCAGCCCGCCCCGGACGACCTCGTCTGGAAGCCCGTGCTCATCTCCGGGCACTACCTGCCCGAGCAGACCGTCGAGCTGCGCAACCGACCGGCTGACGGCACCCCGGCCTACCACGTGCTGGTCCCGTTCGTCGTCGACGACTCGTCCGCCGGCACCGCGCCCACGGCCACCGACGCGGGCACGGTCCTGGTCGTCGACCGCGGCTGGGTGCCGACGGGCGAGGACGCCGACACCGACGTCGTCGCACCGGCACCCCCGACGGGCGATGTGACGATCACCGTCCGCCTGCGTGCCGACGAGCCCGACTCCACCCGGAGGGCGCCCGCCGGCCAGGTCCAGGCGATCGCCGTCGACGAGGTCCTCGACGTCGCGGGCGTCGAGGGACCCGCGTGGCAGGCGTACGGCGGCCTCGTCTCCGAGGACCCGGCCGTCACGCCCATGCCCGGCACGCTGCCCGAGCCCAGCATCGACCCCGGCTCGCACCTGTCGTACGCGTTCCAGTGGTGGGTGTTCGCGCTCGGCTCGCTGGTCGGGTTCGGGCTCCTCGCGCGACGCGAGGTCCTCGAGGGCGTGGACGAGCCGCGCGCTCCCGTCGACCCCGACCCGTGGGCACCTCGCGCGCCGCGCGGACCGCGGCCCGAGCGCGTGCACACCTCGCGCCGCCGCGACGGTCGCGCCGAGGCGGAGGAGGACGCCCTGGTGGACGCCCAGCTCCGGTCCGAGCGCGACTGAAAGGAGCCGAGCGCGACCGGCGTCAGGCCAGCGTGATCAGGTCCAGGTAGTCGTTGCCCCACATGTCCTCGTCGCCGTCCGGCAGCAGCAGGACGCGCTCGGGGTTGAGCGCCTGCACGGCGCCCTCGTCGTGCGAGACCAGGACGACCGCGCCGGTGTAGCCGCGCAGGGCCGCGAGGATCTCCTCGCGCGAGGCCGGGTCGAGGTTGTTGGTGGGCTCGTCGAGCAGCAGGACGTTGGCCGACGAGACGACGAGCGCGGCCAGCGCCAGACGTGTCTTCTCCCCGCCCGAGAGCACGCGGGCCGGCTTGTCGGCGTCGTCGCCCGAGAACAGGAACGAACCGAGCACCGAACGCACCTGCGTGTCCGTGAGGTCCGGCGCGGCCGAGCGCAGGTTCTCGACGACCGTGCGGGTCAGGTCGAGGGTCTCGTGCTCCTGCGCGTAGTAGCCGAGCTTGAGGCCGTGACCCGGGTTGACGGTGCCCGTGTCGGACGTGTCGATGCCGCCCAGGATCCGCAGCAGCGTCGTCTTGCCGGCGCCGTTGAGGCCGAGGACCACGACGCGCGAGCCGCGGTCGATCGCGAGGTCGACGTCGGTGAAGACCTCCTGCGACCCGTACGACTTCGACAGGCCGGACGCGGTCAGCGGCGTGCGGCCGCACGGCGCGGGGTCGGGGAACCGCAGGCGCGCGACCTTGTCGGACACGCGTGCGGCTTCGAGCCCGGACAGCATGCGCTCGGCGCGACGGGCCATGTTCTGCGCGGCGACGGCCTTGGTGGCCTTCGCGCGCATCTTGTCGGCCTGTGCGAGCAGCGTCGCGGCCTTCTTCTCCGCGTTGGCGCGCTCGCGTCGGCGGCGCTTCTCGTCGGTCTCGCGCTGCTGCAGGTAGGCGTCCCAGCCGAGCGCGTACTGGTCGAGCTGGGCGCGGTTGGCGTCCAGGTGGAAGACCTTGTTCACCGTGGCCCGCAGCAGGTCGGCGTCGTGGGAGATCACGATGAAGCCGCCCGGGTAGGCCTTGAGGTAGTCGCGCAGCCACAGGATCGAGTCGGCGTCGAGGTGGTTGGTCGGCTCGTCGAGCAGGAGCGTCTCGACGCCGGAGAACAGGATGCGCGCGAGCTCGACGCGGCGGCGCTGGCCACCCGAGAGCGTGCCGAGCGTCTGGCCGAGCACGCGGTCGTCGAGCCCGAGGTTCGAGGTGATGATGTGCGCCTCGGACTCCGCGGCGTAGCCGCCGGCCGCGTCGAACCGGGCGTTGAGGCGCGAGTAGCGCTCCATCGCCGCGTCGCGCACGGCGTCGTCCTCGCTCGCCATGGCGGACTCGGTCTTGCGCAGCGCGCTGACGATCTCGTCGAGACCACGGGCCGAGAGCACCCGGTCCATCGCGAGCTGCTCGAGGTCTCCGGAGGCCGGGTCCTGCGGCAGGTAGCCGACGTCGCCGGAGCGCACGATCTGGCCGCCCGTCGGCAGGGTCTCCCCTGCCAGGGTCTTGGTCAGCGTCGTCTTGCCGGCACCGTTGCGCCCGACGAGGCCGATCCGGTCGCCTGACGCGATGCGGAACGAGGACTCTTCGAGCAGGACGCGTGCGCCGATGCGCAGCTCGACCGCTTGGGCGGTGATCACTTGATGGTTTCCTCCGAGAAGGCCGCACGGGTCTTGGCCGCGGGCACAAACGCCAGCAAGTCTACTTCGGGCTAGCGTTTCGACCTGCCGCCGGCATCGACCGGTGTGCGTCACTGCCCTGCTGGAAGCCCGCACGACGCCCCGAACGACGCCTTGCACGAGCCCCGCACACGAACAGGACAGAGGTTTCCCATGACCGACATCACGAAGGACGCCGCCGACGCACTGCCCGCCCCGGCGGTCTCACGCAGCAGCGTCACCACCGACATCGCCCTCATCTCGACGTTCGCCGCGTTCATCGCCGTGTGCGCGATCCTGCCCGGCATCCCCACCGGCTCCGGCGTCCCGATCACGCTGCAGACGTTCGCCGTCATCCTGGCCGGACTCGTCCTCGGCTGGCGCCGCGGCGCGCTCGCCGTGCTGCTCTACCTCGCCGTCGGCCTGGCCGGCGTGCCGATCTTCGCCGAGGCCACGGGCGGGCTCGGCGTGCTGAGCAAGCCGTCGGCCGGCTACCTGCTCGCCTTCCCGTTCGGCGCCGCGCTCGCCGGCGTGCTCGCGACGCCCGCCGCGCGAGCCGTCGGCTACGCGCGGTGGACCGTCCTGTTCTCCGCGGGCGTGTTCGGCTCGCTGCTGACGATCCACGTGGGCGGCATCATCGGCCTCATGGTCAAGCTGGACCTGGACCTGGGCGCCGCGGTCGCGATCGACGTCGTCTACCTGCCCGGCGACATCATCAAGAACGCTGCCGCCGCCGCGGTCGCGTTCACGCTCTTCCGCGCGTACCCCGACCTGCTGCGCAACCGGCGCTGAGTTGATCGAGCTCGACGACGTCCTCGTCACGGCGTTCAGCCCGGACCCCGCGGGCGACGCCGATCGTGTGGTGCGCCTGCTCGGTCCGGTCAGGCTGCGGCTGACCGAGCGGCGCATCGCCGTGATCGGCGCCAACGGCTCGGGCAAGTCCACGCTCGCAAGGCTGCTCAACGGGCTCGTGCTGCCCGCGTCGGGCAGCGTGCGGGTGGACGGGCTCGACACGGCCGTCGACGGGCGCGCGGTGCGCCGGCGCGTGGGATTCGTCTTCACCAACCCGGACGCGCAGATCGTGATGCCCACGCCGCTCGAGGACGTCGCCCTGTCGCTGCGCCGGTTGCCGCTGACGGCCGACGAGCGCGACGCGGCAGCCCGTGCGGCGCTCGCGCGGTTCGGGCTCGCCGACCGGGCCGAGGTGCCCGCGCACGTGCTGTCCGGAGGTCAGCGCCAGCTGCTGGCCCTCGCGTCGGTCCTGGCCGTCGAGCCCGCGATCCTCGTGTGCGACGAGCCGACCACGCTGCTCGACCTGCGCTGGCGCACGGTGGTCGACGACCTGCTCGACGGGCTCGACCAGCAGGTCGTCGTCGTGACGCACGACCTCGACGCCGCGGCCCGCGCCGACCGCGTGCTCGTGGTCGACGACGGTCGCATCGTGCACGACGGCGAGCCCGTCGAGGCGATCGCGCACTACCGCGCGCTGATGACAGCCCTGCGCGCGTGAGCAAGCCGCTGCGGCAGCCCTGGGCCGGCCCGCTCGGGCTCTACCACCCGGGCACGAGCGTCCTGCACCGCTGCCCCCCGGGCGCCAAGCTCGCGGGCCTCGCGGTCGCCGGGATCGCGGTGAGCCTCGCGCGCGGGCCGGTCTCGGCGTTCGTCGCGCTGGCCGTCGCCGTGCTCGCCCAGCTCGTGTCCCGGGTCCCGTGGCACCGCACCACGCGCGGCCTGCTCGGGACGTTGGTCGCGGTGTCGCTCGTCGGGCTCTACCAGTGGTGGTTGCGCGGCTGGGCGGCGGGGTTCGAGGTCGTCCTCGACATCGTCGCGCTCGTCCTGCTCGCGACGATCGTCACGGCGACCACGCGCGCCGACGCGCTGCTCGAGGTGCTCGCGCGCCTGGCCCGGCCGCTGCGGCACGTCGGGCTGTCCCCCGAGACCTTCGCGCTCGCGTGCGGCCTGTTCCTGCGGACCATCCCGGTGCTGGTCCAGACCTCGCTCGAGGCCCGCGACGCCGCGCGCGCCCGCGGGCTCGAGCGCAGTCCCCGAGCGGTGCTCGTCCCCTCCGCCGTGCGGATGGTCGCGCACGCGCGGGCCACCGGCGACGCCCTCGCGGCGCGGGGGCTGGGCGAGGACTGAGGCTTCGCCGAGCGAGCCGGGGCGGGTGCCACTACGGTCGGCCCGTGACATTCCAAGGAGACGGAAGCTTCGACGGCGGCCGCGTCAGCACGGGTGGCGGCCGCGGCAAGGTCGTCGCGGGCGGCGGTGGCGCCGTGGGCCTGGTCGTCGTGCTCGTGTACCTGTTCACCGGGGTCGACCTGGGCGGCGGCGGGACGAGCAGTGCACACGAGCAGAGCAGCGGCACCGTCGGCGAGTGCACGATCGAGCAGGCGAACACCGACCGCCAGTGCCGGTTGAGCGCCACGGCTTACGCCCTGGACACCTACTGGGAGTCGACGCTCGACGCGGCCGGCGCCGAGTTCAGCCAGCCCGCGATCAAGTCCTTCACGCAGGCCGTGTCCACCGGCTGCGGCGACGCCACCAGCGCGAGCGGCCCGTTCTACTGCCCGCCGGACGCCACGATCTACCTCGACGTGAGCTTCTACGACGAGCTCGAGAGCCAGTTCGGCGGCGAGGACGGCCCGCTGGCCGAGGAGTACATCACCGCGCACGAGTACGGCCACCACATCCAGAATATCACCGGGGTGATGGACAAGGCCGACCGCGGCGGGACGGGCGCGGAGTCCGACTCCGTCCGCGTCGAGCTGCAGGCCGACTGCTACGCGGGCATGTGGGCCGGCGACGCCGCCTCGACGATCAACCCGGAGACGAAGGAGCCGTACCTGAAGCCGATCACCGCCGATCAGCTGAAGAACGCGCTCGGCGCGGCGGCGGCCGTGGGCGACGACCACATCCAGGAGCAGTCGGGCGGCTCGGTGAACCCTGACACCTGGACGCACGGGTCGAGCGAGGAGCGCCAGCGTTGGTTCACGCGCGGCTACGAGAAGGGCACGCTCGAGGCCTGCGACACGTTCGCCGCCGACAAGCTCTGACGCGCTGGAGGTTCAGCGCGGCTGCTCCTTCGTGCGGCTCAGCAGGAGTCCGTCGTCGGTCGTGATCAACGCGTAGCGGACCGTGCTGCTGCTTCCGTGCAGCACGAAGACCGTCCGGCGGTCGTCACGATCGACGAGCTCCCACCACCCGTGGTCCGCGATGACCTTGGTGTCATCGGTGTACGTGAGGTGGTCCAGGTCGTGGTCGGGTACCGCGATCGCCAACCGCGGCCGGCCGGGCGTCGTGGGCAGTCCGCGGGGCACGGCCCACGACCGGAGCACACCGCCCTCTTCCAGGCGCAGGTCGAAGTGCGGCCGTGGCACGCGGTGGTCGTGCAGCACGAACGCCGGTCGAGCGGTCGTGGTCACGCGCGGAGGCCGGTCATGACGTCCATGCCTGCACGCCCGCCGACTCCGGTCCAGCCAGCATCGCGAGCGCCACGTCGACGAGCTCGACCGTCGCCAGGGACGGCAGGTCCACCAGGTCGATCCACGCCGCGGCGTCGGTGCTGCCCTCGGCCTCGTCCTGCAACGTGCCCCCGACGACGTGCGCGCGGTAGACGATCCGGATCCCGTGCATGTCCTCGTCGGCGGGCTCGTCGAGGTCCGGGCCGGCGATGACGATCGAGTCGATGCCCAGCAGCCCGTCGAGCTCGACGTCGTGGCCCGTCTCCTCGCGCACCTCGCGCACGGCGGCGTCGGCCGGGTGCTCGCCGGGGTCGATCCCGCCGCCGGGCAGCGTCCAGCGCGCCCGGGCCTCCCGGATCCGCGAGAGAAGGATCCGGTCGGAGTCGACGACGACGGCATAGGCGGCCACGCGCACGTACATGCGGCCAGGCTATGGGCAGTGCCGCCCGAGAGGCCTGGCTGAGCGTGCGATCGCTGCGTCGACCGCCGATGATGGCGCCATGGTGGCCGACAGCGACGTGCCACCCACCAGGTCCCAACGGTGGGTCGTCGCGCACGCCACCGGCTTCCGCACTGCCCTCGTCGCCCTGACCGCCGTGCTCGCCGTGGTCACCGCGTTGTTCACCGACTCGTGGGCGAGCTGGCTCGCCGTCGCCGGCGTCGCACTGACGTCCCTGGGCCGGTGGCTGGCGATCCCCGCGAGCCGTCGTCACATCGAGCAGTACGATCACCGGCACGGCTCGACGCACGGCCCCGGGGACGACGAACGCCCCGGCCGTTGAGGCCGAGGCGTCCGGGCGAGCGCGAGTCAGATGTTGAAGCCCAGGGCCCGCATCTGCTCGCGACCGTCGGTCGTGATCTTCTCGGGCCCCCACGGCGGCATCCACACCCAGTTGATGCGGAACCCGTCGACGAGGCCGTCGAGCGCCTGGGCGGACTGGTCCTCGATGACGTCGGTCAGCGGGCAGGCCGCCGACGTGAGCGTCATGTCGATGACAGCCGTGTTCGTCTGGTCGAGCACGATGCCGTAGATGAGACCCAGGTCGACGACGTTGATGCCGAGCTCCGGGTCGATGACGTCGCGCAGGGCCTCTTCGACGTCGGCAACTGTGGTGGTCATGCGTTCTCCTTGGGGGTGGCGCTTGCGCCGGTCTTGATGAGTGCGTCGCTGAGGGCGACCCAGCCGAGCAGCGCGCACTTGACGCGCGCCGAGAACTTGCCGACGCCGGTGAACGCGTTGGCGTCGCCGAGCGCGTCCTCCGCGTCCTCGTCGTCCAGACCCGCGCCCTTGGTCTGCATGAGCGCGCGGAAGGTCGCGCCGAGCTCGCCGACGGTCGCGAGCGGCTGGTCGACCACGAGGTCGTGCAGCACCGAGACCGAGGCCTGCGAGATCGAGCAGCCCTGACCCTCCCAGCGGACGTCGCGCACGACCCCCGAGTCGTCGACGTCGACCTGGAGGGTCACCTCGTCGCCGCACGTCGGGTTGACCTGGTGGGACTCGGCCGAGGCGACCCCGCCCGGTGCCACCGCGAGGCCACGGCCGTGCGGGTGCTTGGCGTGGTCGAGGATCACCTGCTGGTAGAGCTGCTCCATCGCGGTGGTCATGCTGCTCCTTCGTTCGAGGCGGGTGCCTCCAGACCGAAGAACGCTCGGACCCCGCTCAGTGCTTCCCGGAACACCTCGATCTCCTCGTCGGTCGTGTAGACGGCAGCCGACGCGCGAGCGGTCGCGGCGACGCCGAACCGGCGGTGCAGCGGCTGCGCGCAGTGGTGGCCGACGCGGACCGCGACGCCCGCGTCGTCGAGCACCTGGCCGACGTCGTGCGCGTGCACCCCGTCGACGACGAACGAGACGGTCGCGAGGCGGTCGGCGGTGTCGGTCGGGCCGATCACCCGCACGCCGGGTACGGAGGCGACGGCGTCGAGCAGCAGCCGGGCCAGGTGCGCCTCGTGCTCGGCGATCGCGGTCATGCCGATGTCGGACAGGTACGTGGCGGCCGCGCCCATCGCGACGGCCTGCGAGACCATCTGCGTGCCGGCCTCGAACCGCTGTGGCGGCGGCGCGTACGTCGTGGACTCCATGGTCACGACCTCGACCATCGAGCCGCCCGTCGTGACCGGCGGCATCGCGGCGAGCAGCTCGCGACGCCCGTACAGCGCGCCGACGCCCGTCGGGCCGAACATCTTGTGGCCCGAGAACGCGGCGAAGTCGACGCCGAGCTCGTGCAGGTCGACCGGCAGGTGCGGCACCGACTGGCACGCGTCGAGCACGGTGAGCGCACCCACGCGACGCGCGGCCGCGACGAACGGAGCGACGTCCGTGATCGCACCCGTGACGTTGGAGGCGTGCGTGAACGCGATGACGCGCGTGTGGGGGCCGACGACGTCGTCGAGCTCGTCGACGCGCAGCCGGCCGTCGTCGGACACGCCGATCCAGCGCAGCACGGCGCCCGTGCGGGCCGCGAGCTCCTGCCACGGCACGAGGTTCGCGTGGTGCTCGGCCTCGGTGACGACGATCTCGTCGCCGGGTGCGAGCGCGAAGCGGCGGGCCGCCTCTCCCCCGCGGCCCAGCGTCGCGTTCGACATCGCGTACGCGACGAGGTTGATGCCGGCCGTCGCGTTGGTGGTCCAGACGATCTCGTCGTCGTCGACGCCGACGAACCGGGCCACCCGCGCGCGGGCGTCCTCGAACGCCTCGGTGGCCTCCTCGGCCAGCTGGTGCGCGCCGCGGTGCACGGCGGCGTTGCGCTGGATGTAGAAGTCCTGCTCGGCGTCGAGCACGACGTCGGGCTTCTGGGACGTGGCGCCCGAGTCCAGGTAGACGAGGGCCCGCCCGTCGCGCAGCGTGCGCTCGAGCAGCGGGAAGTCCGCCCGCACGGCGGCGAGCTCGGTCGCGCTCAGCGTGTGCGGCGCCTCGATCGTGCTGGTCACGTCCCCACCTCTCGTCATGCCGCCGGTCCGTGCTGCCCGACGACCCCTCGAAGGGCTCGTCGGGCGGCGATCGGATCAGACCGTGGTGCTCGTCAGGAAGCGGTCGTAGCCCTCGTTCTCGAGGCGGTCGGCCAGCTCCGGGCCACCCTCCTCGGCGACCTTGCCGTCCACGAACACGTGGACGAAGTCGGGGGTGATGTAGCGCAGGATGCGCGTGTAGTGCGTGATGAGCAGGACGCCGACGTCCGGGTTCTGCTTGACGCGGTTGACCCCCTCGGAGACGATCCGCAGCGCGTCGACGTCGAGGCCCGAGTCGGTCTCGTCGAGGATCGCGAACTTCGGCTTGAGGAGCTCCATCTGCAGGATCTCGTGGCGCTTCTTCTCGCCCCCGGAGAAGCCCTCGTTCACGGAGCGCTCGGCGAACGCCGGGTCCATGCGCAGGTTGTCCATGGCCGAGCGGACGTCCTTGACCCACGTGCGCAGCGGGGGCGCCTCGCCGTCGATGGCCGTCTTGGCGGTGCGCAGGAAGTTCGACACCGAGACGCCGGGGACCTCGACCGGGTACTGCATGGCGAGGAAGAGGCCGGCGCGAGCACGCTCGTCGACCGACAGCGCGAGGACGTCCTCGCCGTCGAGCGTCACGGTGCCACCGGTGACGGTGTACTTGGGGTGGCCGGCGAGCGAGTACGCGAGCGTCGACTTGCCGGAGCCGTTGGGCCCCATGATCGCGTGCGTCTCGCCGCTGCGGACGGTGAGGTCGACGCCGCGCAGGATCTGCTTGGCGCCTTCCTTGGTCTCGACGCTGACGTGCAGGTCGCGGATCTCCAGGGTGGACATGTGGTTCTCCTAGCTCACAAGGGGGCGTCGACGTCGACGAGCACACGCTCGCCGTCGACGGTCACGGGGTAGACGGGCACGGGGGTCATGGCGGGCGGGCTCAGCGGCTTGCCGGTGCGCAGGTCGAAGCTCGACCCGTGCAGCCAGCACTCGACCGTGCAGCCCTCCACCTCGCCGTCTGACAGGGAGACGGCGCCGTGCGAGCAGATGTCGCTGATGGCGTGCAGCTCACCGTCGTCGTCGCGTACGAGCGCGACCTCGACGGTGCCGGACTCGGCCTCGAGCTCCACCCGGAGCGTGCCGCCGGTGGGCACGTCCGAGGCGTAGCAGGCGAGCTGTGCGGTCACAGGGTCGCGCCCGCCTCGGATCCCTCGACGGCCACGGCGTCCAGGGCCGTCATCGAGGCTTCCAGCTCGGCCTCGATCGCGGCGATGAGCCGCTCCTCGACCTCGGGCACGCCGATCTCGTGCAGCAGCTCCGCGAAGAAGCCGCGCACGACGAGGCGACGCGCGTCGGGCTCGGGGATGCCGCGTGCACGCAGGTAGAAGAGCTGCTCGTCGTCGAACCGGCCGGTCGCCGACGCGTGGCCCGCGCCCTCGATGAGGCCCGTCTCGATCTCAAGGTTCGGCACCGAGTCGGCCCGCGCGCCGTCCGTCAGGACGAGGTTGCGGTTGAGCTCGTACGTGTCGGTGCCCTCGGCCGCGGCGCGGATGAGCACGTCGCCCACCCAGACCGTGTGCGCGCCCTTGCCCTGCAGCGCACCCTTGTAGGTGACGCGGCTGATGCAGTTCGGGACGGCGTGGTCGACGAAGAGGCGCTGCTCCTGGTGCTGGCCGGCGTCCGCGAAGTAGAGGCCGAGCATCTGCACCGAGGCGCCCTCGCCGACGAACTCGGCGTCGGGCGTGATGCGCACGACGTCGCCGCCGAGCGTCACGGCGATGTGCTTGACGGTCGCGTCGCGACCCACGCGCAGGCGGTGCGACGAGGCGTGGACCGAGCCGTCGGCCCAGTCGTGCACGGTCACGACGGTGAGGTGCGAGCCCTCCTCCGCGATGATCTCGACGGTCTCGGTGAGTGCCGCGTGGCCGACGTGGTCGATGACGACGACGCCCTGCGAGAGGGCCTCGGCGCGGACCACGAGGTGCGAGGCCGACGGCTCGAGCGGCGCGTCGTGCGTGCCCGCTCCCTCGACGCCCTCGACGCGGATCGAGGTGACCTTGGAGGCCACCGCCTCGCGCGGGAGCGTGACGACCGTGGCGCGCGGGAACGAGGCCCACGCGGTCGCGGACGTTCGGTCGCCGGGCTTGCCCGCCAGGCCGAGACGCTCGTCGCCACGGTCGACGATCTCGACGGTGACCTCGGGGCTCTCGACGACGGTCGTGAGCACGCCGTGCCCGGCCAGGACACCCTCGGTGTCGGCGGCGAACAGCGGCGCGAGCCGGTTGATCGGCGAGAAGCGCCACTCCTCCTCGCGGCCGGTGGGCACGGGGAAGTCGGCGACGTCGAAGGACGTCGGACGCGACGCGCGGGACGACTCCGGGATGCCGCCGACGCCGTGCGTGTGCGCCCCGTCGTCCGTGGCCCGCGAGTGGTCCGTGGACAGGAGATCAGTAGTGGTCGTCATCAGCCGACGGAACCTTCCATCTGCAGCTCGATGAGGCGGTTCAGCTCGAGCGCGTACTCCATGGGCAGCTCACGCGCGATGGGCTCCACGAACCCGCGCACGATCATCGCCATGGCCTCGGTCTCGGCCATGCCTCGGGACATCAGGTAGAACAGCTGGTCCTCGCTCACCCGGGACACCGTGGCCTCGTGGCCCATCGACACGTCGTCCTCGCGGACGTCGACGTACGGGTAGGTGTCGGAGCGCGAGATCTGGTCGACGAGCAGCGCGTCGCACAGCACGTTCGACGCGGAGTGGTGGGCGCCCTCGAGCACCTGCACCAGGCCGCGGTAGGACGTGCGGCCGCCGCCACGGGCGACGGACTTCGACACGATCGACGACGACGTGTGGGGCGCGGCGTGCACCATCTTGGCGCCGGCGTCCTGGTGCTGGCCCTCGCCGGCGAACGCGATCGACAGCGTCTCGCCGCGCGCGTGCTCGCCCATGAGGTAGATCGCCGGGTACTTCATGGTGACCTTCGAGCCGATGTTCCCGTCGACCCACTCCATGGTGGCGCCCTCGGCCGCGGTCGCCCGCTTGGTCACGAGGTTGTAGACGTTGTTCGACCAGTTCTGGATGGTCGTGTACCGGACGCGCGCGTTCTTCTTGACGATGATCTCGACGACAGCGCTGTGCAGCGAGTCGCTCGAGTACACCGGCGCGGTGCAGCCCTCGACGTAGTGCACGTAGGAGCCCTCGTCGGCGATGATCAGCGTCCGCTCGAACTGGCCCATGTTCTCCGTGTTGATGCGGAAGTAGGCCTGCAGCGGGATCTCGACGTGGACGCCCGGCGGGACGTAGACGAACGAGCCGCCCGACCAGACGGCCGTGTTGAGCGACGCGAACTTGTTGTCCCCGGGCGGGATGACCGAGCCGAAGTACTGCTCGAAGATCTCCGGGTGCTCCTTGAGAGCGGTGTCGGTGTCGAGGAAGATGACGCCCTGCTCCTCGAGCGACTCCTGGATCTGGTGGTAGACGACCTCAGACTCGTACTGCGCAGCGACGCCGGCGACGAGGCGCTGCTTCTCGGCCTCCGGGATGCCCAGGCGGTCGTACGTGCTCTTGATGTCCTCGGGCAGGTCCTCCCAGCTGGTGGCCTGCTTCTCGGTGGACCGCACGAAGTACTTGATGTTGTCGAAGTCGATGCCCGACAGGTCGGAGCCCCACCACGGCATGGGCTTCTTCTCGAACAGCCGCAGCGACTTCAGGCGCGTCTTGAGCATCCACTCGGGCTCGTTCTTGAGCGCGGAGATCTCGCGCACCTTCGCCTCGGACAGACCGCGCGTGGCGGTCTCCCCCGCGGCGTCGGCGTCGTGCCAGCCGTAGTTGTAGCTGCCGATCGAGGCGATGGCCTCGTCCTGCGTCATCGGCTGTGCCGGGTCCTGCGTCGGTGCGCTCATGCGTTCGTTCCTTCCGGGGCGAGCACGGGGCCTGCTGAGTTGCTCGGGGGGATCACGGGGATGTTCGTGGTGCACACGTGGCCTCCCGAGGCCAGCGTGGCGAGCCGCTGCACGTGCACGCCGAGCAGGCGCGAGAACGCCTTGGCCTCGGCCTCGCACAGCTGCGGGAACTCGTGGGCGACGTCCTGCACGGGGCAGTGCCCCTGGCAGAGCTGGATCGCGTGACCGCCGGGCGCGGGCCGGGCCGAGGCCGCGTACCCGTCGCTCGACAGCGCGTCGGCGAGCGCCTGCACGCGCTCGGTGGTGCTGCCGGCCGCTGCGAGCGGGACGGCGAGCCGCTCCTCGAGCTCGCGCACGCGGTGCTCGGCGAACCCGGCGACCGCGTCGGGCCCGCCGGTCGCGGCGAGGAACCGCAGCGCGTCGGCAGCCAGCTCGGAGTACGTGTGCGTGAGGGCGGCCTGCCCCTGGTTCGTCGCGACGTACCGGCGCGCGGGCCGGCCACGACGAGCCGGGCCGGCGCCCACGGAGTCGTGCACGGCGATCTGGTCGGTGTGCTCGAGGACGCCGAGGTGCCGGCGAATCGCGGCGGGGGTCAGGTCGAGGCTCGCGGCGATCTCGGGTGCGGCGACCGGGCCCGACGAGGCGATGAGCTGCAGAACACGCTGGCGCGTGCCGGCGTCGGAGTCGGCCGAGTCGTGGCGGACAGCAGCGGGCGAGGTCACGCTCATGTCCACCTCCTGGGGGCCGTCGGTGATCGCGCCCTGGGGAAGGTCGCAATATTGGCAACATCCTTGTTGCCGAATTCACTCCCCGCAAGCAAGGTGAACCTTCATGGGGGTGGTCGTGGCGGACGTCACAGGCCGTGTGCCCGGTGATCAGGAGCGTGGCGCGGGGCCTCGCGCACCTAGACTCACCTCTCGTGCCCGACTCCCCCGCGCTCGAGATCAGCGGTCTCGTCAAGCGTTACGGCGGCCGCGCCGTCGTCGACGGGCTGGACCTCGTCGCGCGACCCGGTGAGGTCACCGCCGTGCTCGGCCCCAACGGCGCCGGCAAGACGACCACGATCGAGTGCTGCGAGGGCCTGCGCCAGGCCGACGAGGGCACCGTGCGGGTCCTGGGCCGCGATCCGCTGGTCGACGCCGCCGAGCTGCGGCCGCGCGTGGGCGTGATGCTGCAGGACGGCGGCCTGCCCACCGGCATCCGCGCGCAGGACATGCTCGCCCACGTGGCCCGGATGTACGCCGACCCGCGCGACCTCGGCGAGCTCACCGAGCGTCTCGGCCTCGGCTCGTTCGGTCGGACCACCGTGCGGCGGCTCTCGGGTGGTCAGCGTCAGCGGCTCGCACTCGCCGCGGCCATCGTCGGGCGGCCCGAGCTGGTGTTCCTCGACGAGCCGAGCGCGGGCATGGACCCGCAGTCGCGGCACGCCGTGTGGGACCTCGTGCGCGAGCTGCGCGACGAGGGCGTCGCGGTCGTCCTGACGACGCACCTGATGGACGAGGCGGAGGACCTGGCCGACCACGTCGCCGTCATCGACCAGGGCCGCGTCATCGCGCAGGGCTCGGTGCGCGACCTCGTGTCGGACGGCGACGACCACACCCTGCGGCTCGACGCCTCCCCCGGCCTCGACCTGGGCGCGGCCCTCGGCGACGGGCTGGCCGTCACCGAGCCGTCGCCCGGCTCGTACGTCGTCGTCGGTGCGGTCGGGCCGACGACGGTCGCCGCGCTGACCGCGTGGCTCGCCGAGCGCGACGTCCTCGCGACGCGGCTGACCGTCGGGCGCCGCACGCTCGAGGACGTCTTCCTCGACCTGACGGGACGGCAGCTGCGATGACGACGACCACCCACGCGGGCGCCGCCCCCACCTGGCGCCGCGTCCTCGCGCAGACCGACTTCGAGGCGCGCGCGATCCTGCGCAACGGCGAGCAGCTGCTCGTGACGATCATCGTCCCCGTGCTCGTGCTCATCGGGCTCACCCAGGTCGACGTGCTCGACATCGACACCGACGGCATGAGCGCCATCGACTTCTTCACGCCGGGCGTGCTCGCGCTCGCCGTGATGACCTCGTCGTTCACCTCCCAGGCGATCGCGTCGGCGTTCGACCGACGCAACGGCGTGCTGCGGCTGCTGTCCACGACGCCCCTCGGACGCGGCGGGCTCCTGATCGGCAAGATCGCGGGCGTGCTCGTCGTCGGGACCGTCCAGGTCCTCGTGATCGGGCTGACGGCCGTGCTTCTCGGGTGGCGCCCCGACGCGCTCGGGGTGCTGCTCGCGATCGTCGCGATGCTGCTCGGTGCCGCGGCGTTCACCTCGCTCGCCCTGCTCGTCGCCGGCACCCTGCGCGCCGAGGCGGTCCTGGCGGTGGCGAACCTGGCGCTCCTGCTGCTGGCACTGGGCGGTGGCGTGATCGTCCCGGCCGACCGCCTGCCCGGACCGCTCGAGCACCTCGCGCTCCTGCTGCCCTCCGGTGCGCTCGGCGAGGCGATGCGCCAGGCGTTCCAGCACGGCTCGCTGCCCGCGTGGTCGGTCGTCGTCCTCGTCGGCTGGACCGCGGCCCTGGGGTGGGGCGCCGCGCGCCTGTTCCGCTGGCACTGACTCTGACAAGCCTCTGAGTGTGACGAGCCTCGCCGGCCCGCAGGCTCCGGCAGGTCCCGGCACGGCCGCCGCCGACCGTAGGCTGGACGCGTGAGCCAGAGCCCAGCGTTGGACCTCCTCGACCGGCTGCGCGCGCGGCTCGGCTGGCCCGTCGTGGTGGCCAACACGATCGCCCAGATCGGCATCATCGTCACCGGCGGCGCCGTGCGGCTGACGGGCTCTGGCCTCGGCTGCTCCACCTGGCCCGAGTGCGAGCCGGGCAGCTTCACGCCGCAGTTCCACCGGGCGATGTCGATCAACCCGCTGATCGAGTTCGGCAACCGCACCCTGACCGGCGTGCTGCTGGTCATCGCCGTCCTCGTCGCCCTGCTCGTCGGGACGGACCGCAGCCGCCCGCGCTCCTTCCGCTGGCTCGCGGCGGCCCCGCTGCTGGGGGTCCTGGCGCAGGCCGTCATCGGCGGGATCACCGTGCTCTTCCACCTCAACCCGGCGATCGTCGCGGTCCACCTGCTCATCTCGATGACCCTGGTGGCACTGTCGACGTGGCTGATGTTCCGGTACCGGGAGGGCGACGGGCCGACGACGTCGCTCGTCGACCCGACCACGCGCACGCTGGTCCGCGTGCTGGTCGCCCTCACCGTCGTGGTCCTCACGCTCGGCGTCGTGGTCACCGGCGCGGGTCCGCACTCGGGCGACGAGAACGTCGGCTACCGCTTCGCGGTCGACCCGTGGCTCATGGCGAAGGTGCACGCCGCCTCGGTGTGGGCGTTCCTGGCCGTGCTGGCCGTGGTCGTGGTCCGGCTGCGGCGTGCCGGTGCGCGCGGGCGGCTCTGGACGTCGGCCGTGCTGCTCGTCGTCGTGACCCTCGCGCAGGGCGTCATCGGGTACGTGCAGCTGTACACCGGGCTGCCGATCTGGCTCGTGAACCTGCACATGCTGGGCGCCGCGCTGCTCACCGCGGGGGTGTCGTCGTTCCTCTTCGCGACGCGGACGCGCGGAACGGTCGATGCCCCGGCGCTCGCCGTCTCCCGGGCTACCGAAGGCGTCTGAGCCACTTTGTGCGTGACCGTGTCGGAGGTCACATCTAGTCTCGCGACATGACCTCCACCACCGGCACACCGGCCGCCGCTGCAGCAGTCTCTGCACGCGGACTGGTCAAGCGCTACAAGGACGTCACGGCGCTGGACGGCGTCGACCTGACTGTCCCGACCGGGTCCGTCCTCGGACTCCTCGGCCCCAACGGGGCCGGCAAGACCACGATCGTCCGCATCCTGGCCACCCTGCTGCGGCCTGACGAGGGCAGCGCCGAGGTCGCCGGCGTGGACGTGCTCAAGAGTCCGCGTGACGTCCGGCGCCGCATCGGGCTCTCCGGGCAGTACGCGGCCGTCGACGAGTACCTCACCGGCTTCGAGAACCTCGACATGATCGGCCGGCTCTACCACCTGGGTGCCAAACGGTCCCGCGAACGGGCGCGCGAGCTGCTCGCGTCGTTCCGCCTCGAGGACGCCGCGGACCGCCCGTCCAAGACGTACTCGGGCGGCATGCGCCGGCGCCTCGACCTGGCGGGCGCGCTCGTGGCGAACCCGCCGGTCATCTTCCTCGACGAGCCCACCACGGGGCTGGACCCGCGCGGTCGCGCGGACATGTGGGAGGTCATCCAGAACCTGGTCGCCGGCGGGACCACGCTCCTGCTCACCACCCAGTACCTCGAGGAGGCGGACCTGCTGGCCGACGAGATCGTGGTCATCGACCATGGCCGGATCATCGCCCAGGGCACGTCCGACCAGCTCAAGAGCCAGGTCGGCGGCGAGCGGCTCGAGCTCACCGTGCAGGACGGCAGCCGGCTCGACGAGGCCGCGCGCCTCCTCGAGCCGCTGGGTGTCTCCCCGGCGGTGCTCGACGCCTCGCGGCGTGGGCTGCTCATGCCGGTGACCGGCGGCGCCCAGGTCCTGACCGAGGCGCTGCGGCGGCTCGACGAGGCCTCGCTCCTGCTCGACGACGTGGGTCTGAGGCGGCCGACGCTCGACGACGTGTTCCTGTCCCTGACCGGCCGGCTGGCCGAGGACGAGGCCGCCGCGACGACGAAGGCAGGTGCGTGATGGCCGTCCCCCACGTGATCGGCGACGCCTACGTCGTCGCCAAGCGCAACCTCATCAAGATCAAGCGCGTCCCCGACCTGCTGGTCTTCACCACGCTGTCCCCCATCATGTTCGTCCTGCTCTTCGCCTACGTGTTCGGCGGAGCGATCGACGTGCCCGGCGGCACCGACCCCAAGGCGTACCGCGAGTTCCTCATGGCGGGGATCTTCGCGCAGACCGTCATCTTCGGCGCCACAATCACCGGCGCCGGGCTCGCGGAGGACATCAAGAAGGGCATCATCGACCGGTTCCGGTCGCTGCCGATGGCTCCGTCGGCGGTGCTGACGGGGCGCACGATGTCCGACGTCGTCAACAACGTCCTGGTGCTCATCGTCATGGCACTGACCGGCCTCCTGGTCGGCTGGGCGATCCACAGCTCGTTCGGCGAGGCGGCCGCGGGCTTCCTGCTGCTGCTGGTGTTCGCCTACGCGATTTCGTGGGTCATGGCCTGGCTCGGGATGCTGGTGCCGAGCGTCGAGGTGTTCAACAACGCGACGTTCATCGTGATCTTCCCGATCACGTTCGTCGCGAACACCTTCGTCCCGCTCGACACGCTCCCCGGGCCGCTCCAGACGTTCGCCGAGTGGAACCCGGTCTCGGCCGTCACGCAGGCCTCGCGCGAGCTGTTCGGCAACATCCCGGCCGGTGTGCCGGAGCCGACGTCGTGGCCGCTGCAGCACGCCGGGCTCTACACGCTCCTCTGGTCCGCGGTGCTGGTGATCGTCTTCATCCCGCTCGCCAACGCCCAGTACCGGCGGAGCACGAGCCGATGAGCCAGGACGACACCGCCCCGATCGACCTCACCAAGGCCGACCCGGTCACCCGGCCGATCCCCGTGGTGACGGGACGGGCCGTGGCCCCGGCGGCTCAGCCCTTCCCCGCGGGTCAGCCCGTGGGGGCGGCTCAGCCCGGCTACGGGGTGGTCGCGCCGCCGGCGGCCGGCTGGGGACCGCAGCCGACCGCGACGG
Source organism: Cellulomonas rhizosphaerae (assembly GCF_003470205.1). GTDB lineage: Bacteria > Actinomycetota > Actinomycetes > Actinomycetales > Cellulomonadaceae > Cellulomonas > Cellulomonas rhizosphaerae. The sequence goes on along the minus strand of NZ_QWKP01000195.1, from coordinate 14,191 downwards.
CGTGGGCGGACCCGCAGGTCCAGACCGACCAGCGACCGGCGAGCACCGCGGTGCTGGTCATCGCGTGGGTCGCCGCGGCGTTCTCCGTCGGCTACATGCTCCCGTGGGCGATCGCCGCGTCGCGAGGCAGGTCGAACCAGGCAGCGATCGGGGTGCTGAACCTGTTCCTCGGCTGGTCGTTCGTCGGGTGGGTGGCCGCGCTCGTGATGGCCTGCCAGGCGCACTCGGTCCGTGTGTTCGCGCCGGTCAACGTCATGGTCGCGACGCAGTACGTCGCGCCCGGGTACGGGCCGAGCCAGCAGCCTCAGCCCGCGCCGGCCGGCTGGTACGCCTCCCCTGCCGGGCAGGGGCAGGAGTACTGGGACGGTCGCGCCTGGACGGGGCACCGGGCGCCGTGAGACGACGACGGCCGGGGAACGTGGCGTTCCCGGGCCGTCGATCGGCGCGCTCGAGCGTCACCGGTGGTGGAACAGCGCGCGCTACAGCTGTACGCGCTCGAGCGAGGACCAGCCGCGGGCACGAGCCGCCGCGGCGGCCAGCACGCCCGTGACCGCGGTCGGGCTGTGCAGTCGTCCGCCGAGCGCCGCGTCCACGGCGTCGTCGAGCGGCACCCAGACGGGCACCATCGTCGCCTCCTCGTCGGTGCGCTTGAACCGCTCGTTGTCCGGCACGGGTGTGAGCCCGCGTGCGAGGAACACGACGATCCGCTCGGAGGACCCGCCGGGCGTCGTGTAGAAGTCGACGAGTCGCCACCAGGACGCCGCGACGAGGTCGGCCTCCTCGGCCAGCTCACGCGCGGCGGCCGCGACGTGCGGCTCACCCTCGACGTCGAGCAGTCCCGCCGGTGGCTCCCACAGCTCGCTGCGCACGGGGTGCCGGTACTGCGAGAGCAGCAGCACCCGGTCCTCGTCGTCGAGCGCGATGATCGCGACGGCGCCCGGGTGATCGACCCACTCGCGCACCACGGTCGTGTCGCCGAGGTCGACCTCGTCCGAGACGAGATCCCAGACCCGGCCCTCGTGGATCAGGGTGTGCGCCAGCACGGGACGCGGCGCGGGCACGTCCGCCGGGCCGGCGCCACCGGCCGCAGAGTCGGGCGAGGTGCCGCCGTCCGGCGTGGACGTCATCAGGCGTCGTCGCCGCGCTGCGCGAGCGCAGCAGCGATGAGGCCGGAGAACAGCGGGTGCGCCTTGGTCGGGCGCGACTTGAACTCCGGGTGCGCCTGCGTGGCCACGTAGTACGGGTGCACCTCGCGCGGCAGCTCGACGAACTCGACGAGCGACGTGTCGGGCGAGACGCCCGAGATCACCAGGCCGGCCTCCTCGAGCTGGTCGCGGTAGGAGTTGTTGACCTCGTACCGGTGGCGGTGCCGCTCGGTGACACGCTCGGACCCGTAGGTCTCCGCCACGACGGACCCCGCGGTGAGGATCGCCTCGTAGGAGCCCAGCCGCATCGTGCCGCCCAGGTCGCCCTCGCCGCCGACGATCGTCAGCTGCTCGGCCATCGTCGCGATGACCGGGTGCTTCGGGTCCGTGTCGAACTCGGAGGACGACGCGCCCTCGAGCCCGAGCTCGGTGCGCGCGTACTCGATGACCATGCACTGCAGGCCCAGGCAGATGCCGAGCGTCGGCACGCGGTTCTCCCGCGCCCAGCGCAGCGCGCCGAGCTTGCCCTCGATGCCTCGCACGCCGAAGCCGCCCGGCACGAGCACGGCGTCGACGCCCTCGAGCGCGGTGCGCGCGCCCTCGGTCGTCTGGCAGTCGTCGGACGTGACCCAGCGGATGACGACCTTGGTGTCGTGGTGGAAGCCGCCGGCGCGCAGGGCCTCGGTCACCGACAGGTAGGCGTCGGGCAGGTCGATGTACTTGCCGACGAGCGCGACCTCGACGCGGTGCGCGGGCTGGTGCACGCGGTGCAGCAGGTCGTCCCAGCCCGACCACTCGACGTCCCGGAACGGCAGGCCGAGGCGCTGCACGACGTAGGCGTCGAGGCCCTCGGAGTGCAGCACGCGTGGGATGTCGTAGATGCTCGGCGCGTCCTTGGCGACGACGACGCCCTCGACGTCGACGTCGCAGAACAGCGCGATCTTGCGCTTGATGCTCTCCGGCACGTCGCGGTCGGCACGCAGGACGATCGCGTCGGGCTGGATGCCGATGCTGCGCAGCGCGGCGACGGAGTGCTGCGTCGGCTTCGTCTTGAGCTCACCCGACGGACCGATGTACGGCAGCAACGAGATGTGCAGGAAGAAGCAGTTGTCGCGACCGAGGTCGTGGCGCACCTGGCGGGCCGCCTCGAGGAACGGCTGCGACTCGATGTCGCCGACCGTGCCGCCGATCTCCGTGATGATCACGTCGACGTCGTCGTCGGCCTGCGACCGCATCCGCGACTTGATCTCGTCGGTGATGTGCGGGATGACCTGGACCGTGTCGCCGAGGTACTCGCCGCGCCGCTCCTTGGCGATGACCTGCGAGTACACCTGCCCGGTCGTCACGTTGGCCGACCCGACGAGGTTCACGTCGAGGAAACGCTCGTAGTGGCCGACGTCGAGGTCCGTCTCCGCGCCGTCCTCGGTGACGAAGACCTCACCGTGCTGGAACGGGTTCATGGTGCCCGGGTCCACGTTGAGGTACGGGTCGAGCTTCTGCATCGTGACGCGGAGGCCACGGGAGCGAAGGAGTCGGCCGAGGCTGCTCGCCGTCAGGCCCTTGCCGAGGGAAGATGCGACACCCCCGGTGACGAAGATGTGCCGGGTCGTGGAATCCGACCGCCCGGAGAGTCGATGCGCGCGCTCTGTCACGGGATTCCAGCCTACCCACAGTTCGCCAGTTCCCGAAGCGTTCGGCGACGTGAGTCGGGTCACCGGAGGTGCTCAGACCGCCTGGTCGGCCTTCAAGACCCCGGTAAGGGTCGACCGGTCGAACGCCACGAGCGCCGCGCCGGCGATGACGGCGGCGAGCACGGCGGCGCCCCCAGCCGCTCCGACCGCGGTCAGGCTTCCGCTGCCGCCCATGTCCTGCACGGTGTCGGCGAGCCACCGTCCCGCGACTGCGCCGACGGCGGCACCCAGCACGAGCACGACGACCGTGCGAACAAGCCCGTGCAGCGCGTCGCGACCGGCCGCGCGGCGCAGCGCCCCGAGCGCGACGACCCCGCCCGCCGTCATCCCGATGCTGCTCGCCGCGGCGATGCCGACCAGCGCCTGGTCGTCGGGCAGGTCGGCGAGCACCATCACGACGATGGCGACGATCATCGTCCCCCAGCCGACGACGTTCGCCACGACCGCCGCCCGCCCGCGCTCGAGCGCGTACAGCGAGCGCGAGCCGTGGAAGAGCGCGCCGAACCCGACGAGCCCGGGCACCATCGCGGTGAGCGCGGCGCCCATCTGCGCGGCGACGCCGTCGACCTCGGTCAGGTTGGCGAAGATCGTGCCGACCGCGTACCCGCCGGCGATCACGGCACCCGCCCCGATCGCCGCAGCCGCCACGACCGCGCGCGTCACCGCGCTCGACGTGCGGGCGAAGCCGTCCCGGTCCCCTGCCGCGGCCCGTGCCGCGAGCCGCGGGAAGGTCGACGTCGCCAGAGGCACCACGAGCACGGCGTACGGCAGCAGGTAGACCTGCTGCGCGTACTGGTAGATCGTCAACGTGCCGTCCTGGCCCCAGTACCTCGCGGTGACGACGATGATCATCAGCGTCGCGAGCTGCTGCGCGGCGACCGAGCCGACGCCCGCCAGCGCCAGCGCGCGCAGGCGCACCGCGACGCCCGGTGGGAAGTGCAGGGTCGGCCGGATGCGCACACCGAGGCGGTGCACCGGCACGAGCATCGGCAGGCACATCGCGGCCACGCCGAGCGTCGTCCCCCACGCGAGGACCTCGAGAGCGCCGTCGTCGAGCCCGGCGGGGTCGGAGACCGCACCGTTCGCGAGGGCCGCGTACCCGACGTACGTCGCGATCGTGACCAGCGAGGCGAGCACGGGGGCGAACGCGGGCCAGAAGAACCTCTTGTGCGCCTGCAGCACCGCGTACAGCAGCACCGCGAGCCCGTACATCGGCACCTGGATGGCGAACACGAGCACGAAGTAGCGCACCATCGACTGCTTCGCGGGGTCGTGGTCGGCCAGGAGTGCCGCCAGAGGGCCCGAGAAGGCGGCCAGGAGGCCCGCGAGCGGCACGAGGATGAGCAGGGTCCACCCGACGGCCCCGGAGACCGTGGCGTCGATCTCGCGACGGTCCGACCGGGCGATCGGCGCGGCCAGCAGCGGGATCAGGGCTCCGGCGAGCGCCCCACCCGCGGCGACCTCGAACAGTACGTTCGGCAGCAGGTTCGCGGCGTTGTAGGAGTCGCTGATGCTGCCTGCGCTCAGCGCCCAGGACTGCGTCAGCCAGCGACCGAAGCCGAGCACGCGGCTCAGCACGGTCACGGCGGCGATCATCGCGGCGGCGCCGGCCAGGCCGGTCAGCGCGCGGCGCGCGGCGGGGCTCACCTCGCGGGAGGCGTGTGGACGGGTCGTCGGCCCCAGGCGTCGATCTCGCGCAGCACCGGCGTCGACTCGATGACCTGGGTGAAGCTGACCTTCTCGCTCGCGACGGTCAGCGCAGCCGTCGCCACGAGGGCCGCGAGGCGCAGCGGGCGCGGTGCGCTGAGCACGAGCGCGGTTCCGAGCGCGGCACCGAGCGCGTTGGCGCCGCCGTCGCCGAGCATGTCGGTCTCGGCGAGGTCCTCGTCGAGCGCCGAGTACGCGGTCCCACCGATCGCGGCGCCAGCGCCGCCGCCCGCACCGGGGGCGAGGGCCAGCGGACCCGCGACGAGCGTCGCGGCCTTGAGCGCGCGCCCGGGGCGCAGGTCGAGCAGGTTGACGAGGTTGGCGCTCAGCGCGATCAGCGCGCCCGACGTCCCGATGTCGACGAGCCGGCCCGCGGTGCTCACGTCGTCGCGACGCGGCGTCGCGAGTGCCGCCGCTGCGAGCGCGCCGACGCCGATGCCGAGGACCTTCAGACCGCCCGTCGTGAGCTCGCCGTGCGCGAGCGCGCCCAGGTGCCCCTTGAGGCCCTTGCGCCGCGCCGTGGTGTCCTCGGCCAGGTCGTCGACGATCCCGAAGGCCGCGGCAGCCCCGGTCGCGACGGTCAGCGCCGCGGCGCCGCGCGCGTTCGGCGCGCCGACCGCCAGCCCTGCGAGGAGTCCCGCGGCGACCGCAGGCCCCTCGAGCATGCTCACGGGCTCGCCGCGGTGGTTCGTGCGCGTCCAGCGCGCCTGTCCCCCGGGTGCCTGCTGGTCGAGGACTCCGCGCACGACCGAGGTGGTGACGGCGCCGACGACGCCCGCGAGCACCCGACGCAGCACGGGCACGGTCAGCCGTCCGACTTGGAGTCGTCGGGGTTCGTCGGCGCGACCGGGGTGCGGTCGACCGGCGGCAGCGTCACGGCGTCCGGCACGACGGTCTCGTCGCTGCCGAAGCCGTAGTGCCCGTTGGTCCCCGCGATGCGGCCTGCGAGTGCGAGCGGCACGTTGACCTGGGCGGTCACGTCGGCCGAGTCGGAGACCGTGGTGAGCGTCCCGGCGAGCGCGTCGTCGCCCAGGATCGTGTCGGTCAGCGCACCCGCGCCGCGCGGGCCGTCGGCGAGCACGGCGCCCTCGGAGTACTTCTGGGCGGCGCTGAGCACGGCCAGCTGCGGCTCGAGGTCGGCCTCCGTCGGGGCCGTCGTCGGCGAGGCGTTGGACGCCTCCTTCGCGGGAGTCGCGGCGACCACGACGACGGCGTCGGCGGCCGTGGTGATCGGGTCGGCGAACGTGACGAGCGGGTTGTCGCCGGTCGAGAGGATCTCGAGCAGGTACGACGCGTCCTGGGTCAGCTTGTCCGGCGAGGCTGGATCGGCACCCACGAGGCCCTGCACGAGAGCGGTCGCGAGCTGCGTCTCGAGGTCGGCACCCTGCTCCGGGGCCGGCGCGAGGAACTGCAGGAGGTTGCCGATCAGCGCCTGGCGGAAACTGCGCTGGTCGGGGTCGGCCCAGGCGTCGGTGAGCGTCGCGTGGCCGGTGATCGTCGCGCCGGCCTGCGTCAGCCGGTCGTCGACCGCGGTGCTCTCGGCGTCGGCGACCGTGCCGAGCAGGACGACGACGACGCGACGGTCGGTCAGCGAGCCTGCGAGCAGCTGGGGCCCGGCCGCGTCGACGTAGCTGCGGGTGTCCGCGAGGTCGGACGCGCTCGCGTCGAGGTCCGCGCGCAACGCGTCCTTCTCGTTGCGGAGCGACTCGACCTGGCCGGTGAGGGTGTCGCCGATCGTCTCCTTGAGCGGGCCGGCACCCAACGCGATGCCGACGGCCAGCGCCAGGAACACCGAGATGAGCGAGACGACGTGGTAGCGGAAGTCGATCACGGGGCGTTCTCTCCGTCGAAAGTGATGTGGTCGTTCGCGGTCACGCGTTGCCCCCGAACAGGGAGCCGACCCACGAGGTGAAGTCGTCGAAGCGGGCTCCGGTCAGGCCGAACAGGGTCTGCCCCGCGGACGTCGCCGCGAGGGCGACGCCGAGCGCGAGCAGGCCCGCGAGGACCAGGAGCGTGAGCTGGAGGTTGGAGATCCGGTGCCGGTACAGGCGCGAGACGCCCTTGGCGTCGACGAGCTTGCTGCCGACGCGCAGGCGCGTGAGGAACGTGCTGGCCATGCCGGAGCGGCCCTTGTCGAGGAACTCGACGAGCGTGGCGTGCGTGCCGACGGCGACGATGAGCTCGGCACCCTTGTCGTCGGCCAGCAGCATCGCGACGTCCTCGCTGGTCCCCGTCGCGGGGAACACGACGTGCGGGACGCCGAGCGCGGCGACGCGCTCCAGGCCCGGTGCGCGCCCGTCTCGGTAGGCGTGCACGACAACCTCGGCGCCGCAGCCCAGGGCGCGGTCCGACACGGAGTCCATGTCGCCGACGATCAGGTCGGGCTTCCAGCCGGCGTCGAGGATCGCGTCCGCGCCGCCGTCGACGCCGATCAGGACCGGGCGGTACTCCCGGATGTACGGGCGGAGGGTGACCAGGTCCTCCTTGTAGTGGTAGCCGCGCACGACGATGAGCACCTGGCGGCCGTCGATCTCGGTCGTGATGTCCGGGACGCCGACGCCGTCGAGCAGGAGGTCGCGCTCGCGCCGCAGGTAGTCCATGGTGTTCGCGGCGAACGACTCGAGCTGCACGGACAGGCCCGCACGGGCCTCCTCCATGGCGAGCGCCACGGTCGCGGCGGTCTGCTCGACGCCCTCGGCGACCAGGTCGTCGCCGTCGTAGACGCTTCCGTCGACGATGCGCAGGCGGTGGCCCTCGGCGATCGCCATGACGTCGGCACCGAGGTCGTCGATGAGCGGCACGCCGGCGCCGACGAGGATCTCGGGGCCGAGGTTCGGGTAGCGGCCGGACGTCGACCGCGCGGCGTTGAGCACCGCGATCGGCTGGCACGCGACGAGGGCCTCGGCGGACACGCGATCCAGGTCCTCGTGGTCGATGACCGCGATGTCACCGGGCTTCAGACGCTTGGTCAGCGCCTTGGTGCGGGGGTCGACACGGGCCGAACCGGCGACGACGCCGGGTTCGGGCAGGGCAGAGCGCTTGCGCAGGCTTGATCTCATCGCCTGTCATCGTCCCACGGCGGACTGCGCGAGGAGCTCCGCGGCGTGCGTCCGCGCGGCGTCGGAGTCGTCCTGACCGGAGAGCATGCGGGCGAGCTCGCGTACGCGGTCCTCGTCAGTGACCGACCTCACGTCCGACTCGGTGACGACGTCGATCCCTCCAGCGCTCGACTTGGTCACCACGAGGTGGTGGTCGGCGAAGGCAGCGACCTGCGCGAGGTGGGTCACGACCAGCACCTGCGAGTCCTTGGCGAGCGCAGCCAGACGCCGCCCGACCTCGACCGCCGCGCGCCCGCCGACGCCCGCGTCGACCTCGTCGAACACGAACGTGCCCGGCCGCGACGCCCCGCTGTCCGGCGCGGTCGCGAGCGCGACCTCGAGCGCGAGCATCACGCGAGAGAGCTCACCGCCCGACGCGCCCTTGCCCAGCGGACGCGGCGGAGCACCCGCATGCGGCACGAGAAGCATCTCGACCCGGTCGGCGCCGTGCGGCCCAGGCTCGTCGGCCTCGTCGACGGCGACGCGCAGCTCCGCGCCGCCCATCGCCAGCCCGGCGAGCTCGCCCGTCACGGCCTTCGCGAGCCGCTGCGCCCCGTCCGTGCGCGCAGCCGTCAGGCGCGAGGCGTCCGCGGCCAGCGCGGCATCGAGCTCGGCACGGCGTGCCCGCAGCTCCTCGATGCGCTCGTCGCCGCCGTCGAGGTCGAGCAGACGACGCCCGGCGGCGTCGGCCCACGCGAGCACCTCGGCGACGTCGGCGCCGTAGCTGCGCGTCACGGTCGTGAGCTCGGCGCGGCGCTGGTGCACCGCGTCGAGGCGGCGCGGGTCGGCTGCGAGGTCCTCGAGGTACACCGAGATCTCGGTCGCGGCGTCGCTCAGCAGGTAGCCGGCCTCGGCCACCCGTGCGGCGAGCGCGGCGAGCGCAGGGTCGTGGCCGCCCGCGTGCTCGAGCGCGCGCTTGGCCTGCTCGACGAGGTCCACCGCGCTGACGATGTCGACCGAGCCGCTGTCCACGTCCCCGACCAGCGCCGCGTGGGCGGTCGTCGCGGCCGTGCGCAGGTCCTCGGCGTGCGCGAGGCGCTCGGCCTCGGCGGCGAGCTCGACGTCCTCGCCGGGCTGCGGGTCGACGCGCTCGACCTCCGCGATCCCGAGCCGCAGCAGCTCGGCCTCCCGCGTGCGGTCCTGCGCGCGGCTGACCAGGTCGGCGAGCTCGGCGTCGACGCGGGCACGCTCGGCCCACGCGTTGCGGTAGCTCGCGAGCGTCGCCGCGTGGTCGCTGCCGACGAAGGCGTCCAGGGCCTCGCGCTGGTGCGCGGACGAGCGGAGCCGGGCCTGGTCGGCCTGCCCGTGCACGGTCACGAGGTGCTCCGCGAGCTCGCCCAGCACCGCCTGGGGCACCGAGCGGCCGCCGAGGAACGCGCGCGAGCGCCCCGCCGCACCGTCGGTCGACGCGCCGACGGTCCGCACGAGCACGAGCGACCCGTCGTCGTCGAACTCCGCACCCGCCTCGGCGGCGCGCTGGACCGCGGGCTGGTCCCCGGCGAGCAGCACACGCCCCTCCACGGACGCCGACGCCGCACCGGTTCGGACGGTCGCCGGGTCGGCCTTGCCGCCGAGCAGCAGGTTGAGCGCCGTGAGCACCATCGTCTTGCCGGCACCGGTCTCGCCCGTCAGGACCGTCAGCCCGGCGCCGAGCTCGACGTGCGCGCGCCCGATCACGCCGAGGTCGGCGATCCGGATCTCCTCGATCATCGGACCGTCCGCCCGTCACCCGGTCCCGTGCCGCCGCGCCAGCCCGCCACGGGCAGCCCGAACTTCTGCACCAGGCGCGTGGTGAACGGCGCGGGGTTCAGGCGCGCGAGCAGCACCGGCGTCACGCCGCGCGTGACCTCGACCCGCGACCCGACCGGGACCTCGAGCTGGCGGCGGCCGTCGCACGTCACGAGGCCGGCGGCGGGCGAGCGCTCGAGCACCTCGACCGCGAGCATGCTGCGCGGCCCCACGACGAGGGGCCGCGCGAACAGCGCGTGCGCCGAGAGCGGGACCAGGATCATCCCGTCGACGTCCGGCCACACCACGGGGCCACCGGCCGAGAACGCGTGCGCGGTCGAGCCCGTCGCGGTCGCCGCGACGATCCCGTCGCACCCGAAGGACGAGAGCGGGTGGCCGTCGACCTCGACCGCGACCTCGAGGATCCGCGAGCGGTCCACCTTCTCCAGGGCGACCTCGTTGAGCGCCCAGCCCGTGCCGACGCTGCCGTCAGGGCGGATGACGCGGACGTCGAGCGTGCCGCGCTCCTCGACGGAGAAGTCCCCGACGGTCAGGCGGCGCACGGACTCACCGACGTCGTCGCGCTCGCTCTCGGCGAGGAAGCCGACGTGCCCGAGGTTCACTCCCAGCAGCGGCACGCTCGTGCCGCGCGTCAGCTCGGCCGCGCGCAGGATCGTGCCGTCCCCGCCGAGCACGACGGCGAGCTCGAACGGGGGAAGGTCGCCGGCGTCGGTGTCCTCCTGGGCCAGCACGAGCGTGAAGCCCGCGTCCTCGAGCCCGCGGATCGCCTCGGTGGTGGCCGCGACGGCCTCCTCGCGGCCGCTGTGCGTGACGACGAGCGCCCGGCGCGTCATGCGGTGCCTCCCTGCGGTGCGTCCTGCGTGGTCACGATCGCGCGGATGCGCTCCTCGTCGACCGGGCCATCGCCCGCCGCGGTAGCCCGCAGCCAGAGGAAGAACTCGACGTTGCCGCTCGGCCCCTCGAGCGGGCTGCGCACGACGTCGTGCGTCGTCAGACCGAGCGCGGCCGCGGCGCGTGCGACCTCGACGACCGCGTCCGCACGCAGCTCCGGGCTCCGGACCACTCCCCCGGACCCGAGCCGCTCGCGGCCGACCTCGAACTGCGGCTTGACCATGAGCAGGAGGTCGGCGGCGGGCGCCGCGACGGCCTGGAGCGCCGGGAGCACCATCGTCAGCGAGATGAAGGAGAGGTCGGCGACGACGAGGTCAGGCGCCGGCTCGACGTCCCCGGCCTGCAGCTCGCGCACGTTGACGCCCTCGCGGACGTCGACCCGCTCGTCGCGCCGCAGGCGGTCGATGATCTGCCCGTGCCCCACGTCGACGGCCACGACGCGCGTCGCGCCGCGGCGCAGCAGCACGTCGGTGAATCCTCCCGTGCTCGCGCCCGCGTCGAGGCACAGCCGGCCCTCGACCACGATGCCCGTCGCGTCGAGCGCGCCGACGAGCTTGTGCGCTCCGCGCGAGGCGTAGCCGCGGTCGTCGGCATCTCCCTCGACCTCGATCGAGTCGCCGTCGCGGACCTGCACAGAGCTTCGGGCGGCGACCTTGCCGTGCACCTGCACGCGTCCGGCCGCGATGAGCTCGGCCGCCTCCCGGCGCGACCGCGCGAGGCCTCGCCGGACGAGCTCGGTGTCCAGGCGCGTCGTCGTGCTCACGGGGTCGCCCGGTTCTGCGGTCACAGGCACCGCCGTCACAGGCACCGCCGTCACAGGCACCGCGGTCACAGGCACCGCGGCGTGCGCGTGCCCGGGGATGTCAGGGGTCGTCACGTCGGCTCAGGCCTCCGCGTCGGCCAGGCGGTCCTGGAGCGAACCGTGCACGGCGTCGAAGACTGCCACGTGCGCGCGCAGCGGCTGCTGCTCGAGCCCGACGAGCGCGGTCAGCGCCTGGTCGACGCCGTCGTCGCCCGTCAGACCGGTCGACGCGTCGTCGGCTGGCCCGCTCGCACGCACCCGGGGTCCGGGCACCACGCCTTCGCTCACTGATCCTCCTCGTCGACGCGTTCGGCCCCACGCTACCTGGCGAGGCCGACACGGGACGGTCGACATCCCCAGGCTCGGGCCGCCCTGTCGGGCGTTCGCCGGGCGTTCGTCAGGCGGCTCGTCAGCCTTCGGCGACCGCGAGCTCCGGCACGCTCGCCGGGTCGACGCTGCCGCCGGCGTCGACTGCCGCCCACGCCGCCGCACAGGCGGCGCGGACGACGTCGAGGTCGTCGGTGCTCGACCCGCGTCCGAGCTCGAGCGCGCCGTCGACCACCCGGGCCGACGCCTCGCGGCACGTCCACCAGCCCTCGGCACCCACCTCGGGCTCCGGATGGGCCTCGAGCAGCGAGCGCAGGTCCGCGCCGATGAAGTGCGGGCGCTCGCCCGGCACGGCCAGGACGTCGTCGCGCGCGGAGTTGACGCCCGTCAGGACGTGCAGCCCGGCGAAGCCGCCCGAGCGCGCCCCGGCGAGGTCGGTGTCGAGCCGGTCACCGACCACGAGGGCCTCGCGAGCACCGGCCCGCTCGACCGCCATGTGGTACATCGTCGGCGCAGGCTTGCCCGCGCTGTCCGGCGTCACGCCGGTCGCGGCACGGACCGCCGCGACGAGCGACCCGTTGCCGGGCGCGATGCCGTGCGCCGTCGGGATGCTCAGGTCGAGGTTCGACGCCACGTGCCACGCGCCGCGCTCGATCGCGTACGCGGCCTGCGCAAGCTGGTTCCAGCCCACCTCGGGCGCGAAGCCCTGAGCGACGGCGTCGGGCTCGTCGTCGGCCGACGTGACGACCTGGTAACCCGCCTCGCGCACCGCCGTGACGAGACCAGCGCCGCCGACGACGAGCACCTTGGCCCCCTCGGGCAGGCGCGTGCGCAGCAGCTGGGCCGCCGCCTGCGCCGCCGTCATGACCTCGGCCGGCTCCGTCGCGATACCCAGGCCGGTGAGCTGGTCGGCGACCGAGCCGGGCTCACGCGACGCGTTGTTCGTGACGAACACGAGCCGCATCCCGCGGCCGCGCGCCTCGGTGAGGCTGTCGGAGGCGTGCACGATCGGCTCGTGGCCCTTGTAGGCCACGCCGTCGAGGTCGACGAGCGCCAGGTCGTAGCGGTCGACTAGGGGGGTCGTCGACCCGATCAGACCTGCGCTCACCGGTTCTCCTCGCCCTGGTCGGGAGCCGCGTCGGCGACATCGGTCGCCGGCTCGGCCTCGTCATCGTTGGTGGCGTCGACGTCGCTCGCGTCGTTCTCGACGACATCGTCGGTGTCGTCATCGTCGGACTCGTCGGTGTCGTCCTCGACGCCGGACTCGACATCAGCACCGTCGGTCGGCTCGACCTCGCCGCCGCGCGCCTCGTCGGCCGAGCTGTCGTCGGCCTCGTCGTGGGCGTCGTGGTGATCCTCGTCCTCGTCCAGGTCGAAGACGACCACGTCGTCCTCATCCTCCACGACGCCACCCGACGCCTCGGCGAGCTGCGCGGCGCTGTACGCACCCAGCGCGGCCGCAGCCTCGTCGGTCCGGCCAGCAGCCTCGAGGGCAGTCGCGCGAGCCTGGGCGACGCGCACCGCGAGCACACCCTTGGCGGCCCGCACCAGCGGCGAGGCCAACGTCGCCAGCGCGGCGTCAGGCTCCCCCAGGTCCAGGCGTGCACCACTGACGACGATGGCGAGCTCGACCTTGCCGTCGGCCTCGAGCGTCTCGGCCTCGGGCTCCTGCGAGAGCGTGATCGCGCGCTCGGGGCGCCCGAGCCCACGCTCGCAGTCGGCCATGATCGGCAGGTGCTCCGAGGAGCCGTTCAGCCGGCGCACGGTGCGCAACTCCCGCAGCGCCTCGGCGTAGCGACCGGTGCGGTAGGCGGTCAGGCCGGCCGACTCGCGGACCACGTCGACGCGACCGGCGCGCTGGACGGCGGCCTGCGCGTGCTCGTAGGCGAGCTCGGGCTCATCGTCGATCAGGCGACCGACCATCACCAGGTGACGGCCGACGCGCTCGGCGTTGTCCTTCGTCAGCGTCCGCAGAGGCGCGCGCGCCGCGCGGTCCAGGTCGCTGAACGTCACGTCGTCCGGGATCAGCGGCGCGGGCGTCCGCTGGTCCTGCGGCGGCCGCGACTGCCGGTCGTCCTCGCGAGCGGACCCACGGTTGTCGCCGAACGAGCGGCTCGACGACGGGCGATCGCTGGAGCCACGTCCCGCGGACGAACCCTGCGGGCGGTCCGACCGACCGGCGCTCGGCCGGTCGTCACGGTCGCGCGGCGGGCGACGGTCACCGGTCGCCGGCCGGTTGCTGGTCTCGGGACGGCTGCTGTACGAGGGACGATCGCCGCGAGGCGGGCCGTCGAAGGAGCGAGCGGGCCGCTCGCCGCGAGGCGAGTCGCCCTCGGTCCGCGGCTTGTAGCTCGACCGCTCACCGGCGATCGGACGACGGTCGCCCGTGCGCGGACGGTCGCTTCGCTCGCCGTACGACGGGCGCTCGCCCGAGGTGGGACGGTCCGTGCGCGGACGGTCGCCGTACGAGGGGCGCTCGCTCGTACGAGGGCGGTCGCCGCCCTGGCCGTAGGCGGGGCGGCCACCGCGGTCATCGCGCGAACCGTAGGACGGACGGTCACCCGTACGCGGGCGGTCGCTGCTCTGGCCGTAGGCCGGACGGCCACCACGGTCATCACGCTGACGGTCGCCGTACGAGGGACGCTCGCCCGAGGCCGGGCGGCCACCGCGGTCATCGCGCGAACTGTAGGACGGACGGTCACCTGTCCGGGGACGGTCGTTGCTCTGGCCGTACGCCGGACGACCACCACGGTCATCACGCGAGCGGTCGCCGTACGACGG
>NZ_QWKP01000194.1 GCF_003470205.1 Cellulomonas rhizosphaerae | reverse complement strand
GCCCGCGGTGTGAGTCCACACCGCGGGCGCCCGCGCTCGCGTCAGTACCGCGACAGCCGTCAGCCTCCCTGGACGGGGACCAGCGGGTTCTTCCCAGGGTTGGACGGGAGCTTGACGGGGCCCTCAGGGTCCTCGCTCGCGGCCGCCGCCAGTCCGTTCGGCAGGACGTAGATGTATCCGGTGATCACGAGCTCCTGGTCACCGTCCGAGGTAGCCGGCTTGCCCGCGCTTCCGTCGGACTCCTTCTGCGAGGTGCCCGTCAGTGCCGAGACGAGGAACACCCGCGCATTCCTCTGGTGCACGTCATCCAGGAAGGCCATCGTGTTCTCGTAGGTCCCGAGCACCGTGACCGAGACGGGGACGGCGGTGAGACCGGTGGGCACCTTCGGACCCTTGTCCTTCTCCTCGGACGAGGAGGTGTCCGACGAGTCGTCCGTCGCGTCGGACCCATCCGCCGACTCGGTCGCCGCGGGCGTCGGCTCCTTGACCTTCGGGAGCACGAACGTCTCGGGCGTGCCGGCGGTGACCGAGGTGATCGTGACGTCGCGCTTGACAGCGATCGAGTCCAGCCCGTCGAGGTAGGTCTCGAGCTTCGCCGATGGCGGAATCTTCTTCTCGGCAGCCGCAAGCTCTGACTTGTAGTCGTCGAGCTTGCCGAAGTCCGACTTGAGCTTGGCGAGCTTGAGGTCGAGCACGTCGTTGAACGCCCGCGTGTCCTCGGCCGACGCTCGCCGCTCGGACGCCTCGGCAAGGTTCGGCGAGACGAGCAGGAACCACGTCGCCACGGCGACCACGACGGCGATGAACGCCGTGCCGCCGATCCAGGTGCGCTTCTTGCTGCCGCCCACGTCAGTCCTCCGTGCTTTCGTCGGTGGCGGACTTGTCCGTCGCCTTGTCGTCGGTCTTCGCCGTCGCGTCCTTGGGGTCGAACCTGTGGGTCAGTGCCTCGTCCGAAACCTGGACGGTCGACGAGAAGGCGTAGTACTCGCCGTTGTCCTCGTCGCCCGTGACCGCGGCGGAGTCCAGCCAGGCGTCCTCGAAGCCAGGGACCGAGTTGAGCGCCTTGAGCCAGGCAGCGGTGTCGGGCACCGTGACGGACCGGCCGGTGAAGGCGATCTGGCCGAGGCTCGGTCCCTGCAGCGGGTCGGTCGGGTCAACGGGGCCCGACATCGGGGTCGCGTAGGTGACCGTGAACGCGTCGATGCTCGCCCCCTCGGGCAGCACGGCGGCGATGGCGTTGACGTACGCCGACCAGTCCACGTCCGTGGCCATCGCCATGGGGAGCGCCGTGCGGTTGGCGTCCAGCGCGCCGAGCACGAGGGGCACCTCCGCGTACTTGGGGTCGTGCAGCTGCGCCTGGACGCGCGCCGTGTCCGCCTCGGCGGCGTCGAGGTCCGACTGCGCCTGACCCGCGTCGAACAGGGAGAACATCCACGCCAGTGCGCAGAGCGCGAGCGTGCCCAGCAGCACGAACGCCAGCATCCGCTTGGTCCGGCGCAGGCCGCGCGCGGCCCAGACCTCGGGGGGGAGCAGATTCACCTGGGGCAGGGTTGCGCCGACGATCGTCGCCGAACCTCCCTTGCCCTTCGCGCGGGGACGCTCCAGCAGGGCACTCATGCGGCAACTCCGTAGGCGAGTCCGATGGGGAGGGCCACGCACGACTCGCGCCCGGTGAGCTGGTCGCGACGCGCGGTCTTGGCGGTGCGCAGGCCCGCGAGGGGGTCCGCAAGGGTCACCGGCAGACGACTCGCGCTCGACAGGTACTGGCCGAGACCAGGCAGGTGCGAGCCACCACCAGAGAGCACCACGACGTCGATGCCGGCGCCCGGGTTGTTCCCCGCGTAGTAGACGAACGTGTTGCGGATGGACTCGACGAGCGCACGTGCGATGTGGGCAACCGCGTCCGCGGCGTCCTGGCGGTCGGGCGTCACGGCGAAACCGATGCCGATCTCGCGCTTCATGGCCTCGGCCTCGGGGCCGGAGATGCTGCGAGCCGTCGCCAGGGCGTTGGTCACGTGCTGCCCGCCCGAGGGAAGCGTGCGCACGAGCCGCGGCACGCCACGCGACGCGACGACGACGGTCGTGATCGTCGCGCCGATGTCGACGAACGCCGCCGTCGCGTTGGCAAGGTCACCGCGCGCGAGCGCGCGCATCAGCGCGAATCCGTTGAGGTCGACCATCTGCGGGTGCAGACCGGCTGCTTCGACCGCCAGGACGTTGGCGGTGACGGTGTCACGCTGTGCGGCGACGAGCATGCCTCGCGCCAGACGTCCCGAGGGGCTGTCCACCTCGCCCGTCGGATAGAAGTCGAGGAGGGCGTCATCGACCGCCATCGGGAGCATCTCTCCCACCTGGTAGGGAAGCGACTCCTTGATCTGCGCGACCGGCATCCAGGGAACCTCGAGCTCGCGCACGAGCACGCGCTGGTTGCCGACGCCAAGGACCACGTCTTTCGACTCGAACTTGGCCTGCGACCAGAGCTGCCGCAGCGCGTTCGCCACGCTCTCCGGCTGCACCACCTCGCCGTCGCGGACAGCACCGAGCGGCACGGGCACCTCGCCGAACCTGACGAGTGTGGGCGGGTTCTTGCCCTGAGGCCCACCGGCTCCGAACTCGAGCTCGGCCGCGCGGACCGCGGACGTGCCGATGTCGAGGCCGATGACACGTGTGTTGGCCACGAGTGTCCCTTCATGCAGAACGCGGGTTATCCGGACGCGAGCGGTTTCTTCCTGACCTATCGGGTGCGACCGCTCCCGACTTGAGGTGGATTCGCCACCTGATCGGCGGATCACCTCACGGTCCCTGGAGCGCTCCCGCGCAGGTCAGAGTGCGCCGAGGTAGGCCGACCAGATTCGCTCGCCCAGGACGATCCCGCAGGCCGCGCCGAGCAGCATCCATGGCCCGAACGGGATACCCGACCGGCGCCCGGCGCGCCGCAGGAGGAGCAGGCCGATCGAGTACAGGCCGCCGAGCAGGAAAGCGGCGAACCACCCGAGCACGAGCGCGCCCCAGCCGAACCAGCCCAGGTACAGACCCAGGACGCCCGCGAGCTTCACGTCGCCGAAACCCATGCCCGCGGGGTACACGAGCACGGTCACGAAGTAGATCGCGTACAGAGCGGCACAGCCGATGAGCGCGCGCACCAGCGCACCCCAGTCGGACGCTCCACCGGGGTTCCAGCTGGCCAGCACGAGAAGTGCAAGCGCCACCGGGTACGACGGCAGGACGATCGCGTTGGGCAACCGGTGCGTGTCCACGTCGATGAGCGTGAGGGCGACGCCGATGGCCGCGAGGTACAGCAGCGCGGGAAGCACCCATGAGGCTCCCGCCCACAGGGCCGTGAGGGCGAACAGGACACCGGTCGCGAGCTCCACCAGCGGGTAACGCGCCGAGATCGGCTCGCCGCAGTCGCGGCACCTCCCCCGGAGCACGAGCCACGAGACGACCGGGATGTTGTCCCGGCGCCTGATCCCGTGCCCACAGCGAGGACAGGCGGACGGAGGGTGGACGACGGACTCACCCCGCGGGACCCGCCACACCACGACGTTGAGGAACGAGCCGACGGCCAGGCCGACGATGCCGGCCAGCGCAGCGAGTGCGGCGTTCATGAGCTCAGGGGGTTCCGATCTCGCGCTTGTACACGACGTCCACGCGGTATCCGGCAGTGGTCTGCGCGGTTGAAGGCAGGTCGACGCCGGGAATCCCGATCGGCACGTAGTTGACCGTCAGAGCGTTGCGCAGGTTGACGGTGCCACCGTAGAGCTGGCCGGCCAGGTTCGTGGAGTTGTTCGTGTCGATCGTGCACGGGGTGTACAGGAAGATCGTGATGGGCGAGACCGCGAGGCTGCCCGAGTCACCCTTGATGTTCCCGATCCCTCCGGTGCACTCGGCGATGCCGTTCGGGTTGGGGTCAGGCACGATGATCCACAACCGGTGCTCCTTGCCGTCCTTCGACGTCACCGAGAAGTTGCCGGTCGAGTAGAAGTCCTTCGCGAAGATCACCAGGTCGGCCTGGAGCTGCAGGTTGACCCCGTTCTGGAAGGTCGTCTGGTTGCAGTAGCGCGTGTCGAAGAGGGTGGGCACCGTCGGCCCCACGAGGGGGCCCTTGAGGTCGTAGCTCGCGCCGGCGACGGAGCACTGGAGCTGGGTGCTGCCCGTGGTGGCCCGCGAGGCCGCCCACGACTCGGCGTTGTTGGCCGCAGCGTTCGTCCGCACCCACTGCTGGTACGCGGCCGCGCGGTCACCCGAGGTCACGAAACCCGCCCAGTCCTGGGGGCGGTAGAGGACCTCGGGCAAGCCCCGCGGTACGTACACCGGGATCTGGGAAGCGGCGAGGCCGGTCCTCGTGACGCCACCGACCTGGATCGAGCTCGGACCGCCCCACGTCGTCAGGGAGCCCGTGAGCATGATGTCCTTGCCGATCGTCACGCCCGAGTTCATGGCGGCATTCGCCGTTGCGTACAGCGAGCCGCCGACGCTCGCCAGTCCCGCACTCTGCGCCTGGGAGATCTCGACGGCGTTCTTGCTCCACAGGTCGCCGACCACTCGGCACGCCCCCGACATCCGCACGCCCCCGTTCGCGACGATCAGGCTGCCGTCGATCTTGACGCCGGAGTTGCAGTCGACGTTCCCGGAGTCGACCCAGACGTCCGCCTTCTCGTTGGGCAACGTGGTCGAGACCGTGAACGCGTTCGTGGTCATGATGCTGTTGGCGGCGAAGATCGCCGAGCCGCGGCCCGAGACCACGCTCGGCGTCAGGACGATCTTGGACTGCATGGTCCGCGAGCGGCCGTCGTCCCCCTGCGCGGTCGACGTGACGACGGCCGTCGTCGGCGCGCCTGTGACCTTCCCCGACGCGCAGGCCAGCTTCGCGCCGGTCTTGTCGTAGTAGGTGATCGTCGCGCTCCCCGTGACCAGGGAGGGCGAAGACCCCGCCTGCGCGGTCCCAGTCGCCGGGTACCGGCAGGGGGTGGTCGTCTCGAGCTTCAGGTAGACGTCGTCGACGAGCCCCTCAGCGGCGTGCACCTCGGTCGACCGGGCGCGATCCACACCGGACGCGCGCGACGCGGCGATGACGTTCGCCACCACGAGAACGGCGAGCATCGCGCCGATGATGGCGACCGCCACGGCCGCGACCAGCACGCTGCCGCGCTCGTCGCCCGCAGTCGCAAGGCGCCGTCGGATCATTGCTCGCATGGGAACCTCCTGGTCAGGGCGCCGGGACGGGGCTGCAGGTGTCAGCCGGGTAGCCGAAGATCGTGTTGCGGCCCGTGAGCGTCGACGTGACGGTCGCCGGCTTCGAGCCCTCGCTCTGGTCAGGGTCCTTCACGCGCAGGGTCACGCGGATGGTCTGCGCGTTCGACGAGGTCTCGGCCTGGTTGTCCTCGACGAAGAACGGGGGCCACGTCGTGGGGTCGGCCTTGTCGAGAGCCTTGGCCGGTCGCACGATGTCACGAGCGACGACGCGCCATGCGTCCACGCCGCCGGTCGCCTGCCAGCTCGGCTTCCACGACCTGTACTCGAGCCGGCCGAAGTCGTTGCCGGTCGCGAAGACCACACGCCACTGAACGCACTGGTAGACGCCGTCGGTCTGCGTGTAGACGCGCAGCGAGTAGTACTTGTCCGCACCCGACTCGCTGCTCGACTCCTGCTTCGGGTCCGAGATCACGTTGCCGGAGCGGACCTGACGATCGATCTGCATGAGACTGATGCGGACCTGGGCCGCGGCCTCGGTCCGTGCCAGGTTGTCCTTCGTCTGGCGGGCCATCTGGAGCATGATCCCGAAGACGATCGCCATCAGGCCGACGAAGATCGACATCACGACGATGAGCTCGACGAGCGTGTAGCCGCGATCGTCCGATTCCCGCGCGGCGCGCGCCCGGCGCAGGATCTCATGCACTGGGCGCCGCCTTGTACGCGGCCGACGCACGCGCCCCACCGAGCGTCGTCGCGACGACGAACGACTGCACGCCGCCATGTCCCTCGACCCGGTACTGCACCGAGACCGTCACGAGGCCCGTCTCCGACGACAACGAGCATCCCTCGCCGGTGCACCCGGTCGCGGCGGAGGTCACCGACGACGCGGAGGGCGTCACCAGGACGCTGCCGGCCGCGGTCACCGTGTACCCACCGCCCGACCAGGTCACCGAGCCCGTGCTGACGGACTTCGACGTCGTCGTGCCGAGAGCGATCGTCGTGTAGGAGCTGCCGTTCCAGTACTTGAGCGTCCCGGACCGGGTTGTCACGGGTGCCGAGGCCGTCTGCGCGGCGCCGCGCTCGACGCGCGTGCCGTCCGCGTACCCCGTGACAGTGATCAGGCCGCTGCTCGCCGCGCCGCCGGACCACGTGCCACCGCCCACCGCGACGTTGCCGAGAGCGCGGGACACGCCCGCGGCCACGCATCCAGCGCCCGTCAGCGAGGTGCAGCCGATCGCGGTCGCTCCCGGGGTGGTCGTGAAGCGCCCACCGAAGGTCGACGTCGTCGACGAGGCCGCGACGCTGGCGACCTGGAACGTCGCACTCTTGACGCCGAAACTCACGCGAGTCGGTGCGTTCGACTTCGCATCGGTCGATGCGCACGGCTCCCCCGCGGCGATACCCGTCGCGCAGGACGCGACTGTCGAGGCGCGCACCGTCGAGAGATCGGCGTTCCCGGGCTCCAGCGCCATGGTGAGATCGCCCTGCCCGAGGGCGAGCGTGGACGCCAGCCCGTTCGACGAGACTGGCGTGGGGTTCGGCGGCGCAGCACCGACCGAGCCGATGTCGTTGGATGCCTCGAGCGACGACGTCGATCCGCCGGTGCTCGAGGTCGCCGCGGCGTCGGACGCCGTCGTCAGCGTGCCCACCGCATGCAGGGCGCTCGCCTCGACGGTCGTCGACTGCTGCGAGGCGATCCCGACGCCGGTGTTGCCGACCCGCAGGGACGCGACCGTGGCCGTCGATCCCGGAAGAATCGGAGTCGTACCGTCGACGGCCGGATCACCGACCATCCCCCCGAAAGCGGCGGTCACGGTGATCTCAGGTCCCGTGCCACCGGCGCTGGCGGACAGCAGTGCCTGGCACGCACCGAGGTAGGGCTGGTTGTTCGGATCGCCGCAGCCGCCCTGCGGTGCGTACGCCGCGGACCGCAGCAGGACGAACTGCTGCTTGGCCTTCTGGTTCGCACGCCACGTCGTGATCACCGTGAGGTTGAGCGCTGCCGAAGCGGCCGCATCGCGGGACACGTAGGCACGCGACGTGAACACGATCCCTGGCGCCTCGGGGTTCACGGTTCGCGTGAGGTTGGTCCCACCGGCCCCCGAGAGGGGCGCCATCGTCGTCGACTGGTCGGAGCTCTGGACGAGCGCCTCGTCGATGTGTGCCGCGCCGACCACGGGACGCAGACGCGCGCCTGCGACGTTCGCGTCCCCGCCCGCTGCCGCAGCGAAGCCGATCCGCTGGCCCTTGTTGAGCGTGTTCCACGGCAGCGCGCGCAGCTGCTCCATGACCTGGTTCGAGACCGCGGTGCCCAGCGTGCGCTGGCGTGTCTGCGCCGTCGTGACCAGCGCCGAGGTCTGCACGGCAGCCAGGCCCAGCAGGACGCCGCCGATGATCATCATCGCGACGAGCAGCTCCATGAGGGTGAAGCCGGACTCATCGCCGTGCTGCGGACGCCGGTCGACCAGCACGCGACCTCCCACCACTCGTGAACACGCTCCCACGGACGGTCGTCCGGAAGTCGTCACCGAGGTATCGGCGCACGTCACGGACACCATGAGGGTGCGAGTCCACACATCTCGGTGCGTCTTGCACAACGAGACGGGCGAATGGCTCGAACCGGCAGGAACGAGACGTCAGGACTTCAAGGTCGCGGGTGTGTTCACCTCTCCGGAGTAACGCAGCGTGTACTTGGCGTTGGCCCACTTCGGGAAGTAGGGCGGGGTCGAGAACTGCAGGCGGGTGTCGTACTGGTACTGCTTCGTGTACCCGTTCTGGGCGCCGCTGATGGTCTGCCCGACGATGCCGCGCCAGCGCTGGGCGATCGATCCCTTGACGTACAGCGTGCCCTTGTCGCCGCCCACGTTGTACTTCTGCACCAGGAACGAGTGCAGGAGCGTCTGGATCGAGCCTGCGATCTGGATGCCGTTCACGGGGTAGTTGGCTGCGGCGCCGGGCTCCTTGTACCGCTTGGGCCAGCCGCTCACGTCGCCGACGCTCTCGAGCGTGCCCGTCCACACCCACTGGTTCGTGTAGTACGTCTGGCACGTGCCGTTGGACTTGTAGACCTTGCACTTCGCCGTTGCCTTCATGGTGCCCTGGCGCGGGTGGAAGACCTCGACCGAGTTCGTGGCGACCAGGCCGAGCAGGTCCGACCCGGTCACGGTGCCGCCGGCGAGCACGAGGTCACCCGTGACGACGATGGACTGCGCCGACGCCAGCGTCACCCGGCCGCTCAGCACGCCTTCGGCGTAGAGGTTGCCCTGCCCGCACTGCTTGGTGAGCTCGGTCATGTTCTCGTCGCCCGTGTAGGTCGACGACGCAGCGGTGGGCTCGACGCCCGTGAACGTCCCGACCGGGAGGGTGGAACCGGTCGGGCCACCCAGCTCGCCGCCGTAGCACTGGCGGTTGGCGGTTCCCGACTTGTCGACGTAGAGCACCATGTCGTTCGGCACGGGCACCGTGGCGCCAGCCGTCGAGTTCAGCGCGGCGAGCGTCCCGCAGTTGGGCGTCGCGCCACCGGGCACGGACGTCGCGAGCGGCTGCTTGTTCCCGTTCACGGTCGTCTTGTTCCACACGGTCATCGTGCCGTTGGACTTGAAGACGACCCGGGTCGAGCCGTAGTAGTGGCAGCCCGGCGTGGTCGCGAACGACGCCGAGTTGTCGGGCAGGTAGAGCGGGTCGTGGTACTTCGGCTGGACGCCGTTGAAGTTCGCGACGCTGCTCGTTCGCAGGCACTTGGTCTCCCACGTCGCAGGTGCCGACGTCGCGGTGGCGCACTTCGGGTCGGCGGTCCAGACCTGCTTGAGGAACGACGGCTTCTTGCCCGCATAGGTCGAACCCAGGATGGTGTCGTTGGTGAACACCTCGCCGTCGAGCTCGTCACCACCGATGAACGTGATCTCCGTGCAGCCCTTGCCCGAGCGGCTCGGTGACGAGTGCCAGTACGAGGCGGACGACGAGCCGTTCGCTCCGCACGCGACGACGCTGGTGCCCCCGTCCCCGTAGGCCTGGACGTTCGCGGGGTCGGCCGACTCGAAGTCGGTGTAGTAGACGTAGTCCGTCGAGCCGCCCTTGCCCACCGTGGTGTCGATCGAGCGGAAGGTGTCGTTCGCACGGCCGGTCACGACCAGGCGGTAGATCCCCTGCGCACGTTGCGCCGAGTCGATCACGTAGTGGAAGTGCGGTGCGTCCGCGTTGGTCTCACCAGGCTCCACCGGGAGCCAGCCCGCTGCGGTCGACGGGTTCCACCCACATGCGTTGCTGCTCGCGGTCATCGGCCCGCGCCACGCCATGTTGGCGCAGTCCGGGGTGTACCCGTACGCGTCCATGCGGTTGATGCGGCTGATGAAGTCCTCGACACCGGACTGCGCGGCCGCCATCGCGGCCGAGTAGTCCTGGTCGTACCGCGCGAACCGCTGGCTCTTGACCGTGTAGGCGAGGCCGGTCATCGCGACCATGCCCAGGATCAGCATGGTGCCGACCACGACCACGAGGATCGACCCCTCGTCGTCAGCCGAACGCCTTCGCAGGGACCACGACGGCCGGCGCCCGGGCAGGCGCCTCGGTGTGATGGTGCGGGCGGGCCTCATGCGTCCTCCCCGGGACGAAGCACGGCCTGCGAGTTCGGCAGCAGGATCCGCTGGATGTATGTGGTCGCTCCGGTCGAGTTCTGGTCGGCCGAGCGAACCCGCAGCGTGAACTCGATCGAGAGAACCTGGTCGATCTGTGCCGGCGAGAGCGCGGTGCCGCTCGCAGGCGTCATCGCCTTGCCGGCGTTGTCGAAGTACACGAACGGCCGTACCGCCCCGTCGGTGCGCACGCCCTCGACGAGCACCTTCGTCGTCAACCGCGACTTGCACGCCCCGCTGGCTCCCGAGGCGAGCGCGTCGCAGTAGCTGTAACCGTTGTTGCCGGGCGTCGAGGAATCCGGCCGCTGCACGCGCTCGACGAGCTTGGCCGTCCCCGTCCCGGTGGGCTCGAGCGTGTAGGTCACCTGCCTCGGGCCGACCAGGTTCCCCGCGTTGTCGATGTTGGCGTAGAACTTCATCGACGTGGCCGACGCACTGACGAACGCGTCGATGTCCGAGCACGTCGCCGTCACGCAGTTGATCAGCTGGCTCGGCTTGACGACAGTCCGCACCAGCTTGGTGAACCGCTCCGCGGCCGCACGCGTCTCGTCGACCTGGTCCTGCCGCGCCACGCTCTGCGCGTTGACGCGGTAGTACCCGACGGCCATCGTCGCGACCGCGGCCAAAAGGACGGAGAAGATCGTCATGCCGATCAGGAGCTCGGCGAGCGTCGTCCCGCGATCACGGCCCCTGCCGTCCTCGGCGGAGGTCCGCCGACGCAGCGCGCGCATCACGGCACCACCACGTCGATCGTCGGGATCCCGGGACCACCCGGGCTCACCGTCGCGTAGCCGCCGGCCGGCGGCACGGTGCCGAAGTACGCGCCGTACTGGGTGGGCCACAGTCCCTCAAGCACCACGGTCGCGGCGTCGGCGACGAGCAGCTTCGCGCCGGAGGCCCCCGCGTACTCCGAAGCCACCAACGTGTACGGCTGGCCGACCACGGCACCGTCGGGCACCAGGTGACCGGTGCCGTTCACGAACCGGATCCGCAGCTTGGTGGCGACGTCGTAGGCGAACGTGGTGTTGTTGTTCAGCTTGCCGCGCTCGACGAGGCCGACCGACTTGACTGGCTCGCTGACCCCGGAGATGTCGACGTACCCGAGGTTCGAGAGCTTGGCGGAGTACAGCGTGCCCGCGGCCGCAGGGTTGACCTGGACCACGGCGCAGCCCGAGGAGTCCGTCACTCCGGTGCGCGACTCGGTGCTCGAGTAGACGATGACCGACCGGCCCGGGTTGGCAGCGCCAGCCGCGTTCGTCACGCGCACCGCGACGTAGCCGTGGGTGCCGACGACCTTGTCGTCCTTCTTGGGGGCTAGCAGGGCGGTCGTCGTCACCGGGGCGACCGTACCCATGCCCTTCCAGCTCACCTGTACCGCGACGCGCAGCGTCGGGTAGTTCACGAGTGAGCCCCCCTCGCACGGCGAGCTCCCCGAGCCGACGAGGTTCCACGAGCTCGAGCGCCGCACCGTGTAGGCCGTGCCGTCCACCCCGAGCGGCTTGCCCTGGACCTGGCCCGTGAGCTGGTGGGGGTTGGTGACGGTGCCCTCGTCGGCCACCTCGGCCGGCGCGTCGGCGTCGCGCGTGAACTCCTCGCGCACGATGTCGATCTCCCGAGCGGCCAGGTTCGCCGCCGCGACGCGGGAGCGGTTCGACTCGCTCATCGACTGCGTCTGCAGCACGAGCCCGACGACCACCATGGACAGCGTCCCCAGGACGAGCATCGCGACGACGAGCTCGACCATCGAGAAGCCGTCGTCAGCCCGTCCGCGCGCCTGCAGCGCGCGCGCGTGGCTGCGACGTCGCAGCGCACGAACCCTCATGGTGAGCCTTTCTCGTCGGCAGCCTGCTCGGCTGCCGCTGCCCTATCGAACCGCACGTGGGAACGCGTGGGAATAGGCAGAATGGGTGACATCCGGGCCGTATTCACAGTGATTGCGACACGCGCACACAAAGCGGACATCTGAAAGCCAAAGAATGGGCGGGAGCCGAAGCTCCCGCCCATTCTTTCTGTTCAGCTAGATCAGGCGCACTTGCCCTCTTCGAGGCCGCCCTCAGCCGAGTACTGGTAGCCCACCGACTTGGCCTTGTCGCCCTTGTCGTTGACGACAGAAACGCACCACGCCTGGTCGTCATCGAGGTTAGCGGTGCCAGACAGGTCGACGTTCTTCGACGAGTTGCCGATGGAGTTGCCGTTGATGGTCCAGTCGGCGCCACTGCCGCCGCCGACCGTCACGGCCGTCGACCCGTCCCAGTCGACGAAGTACGTCGCGATCTCCTTGCCGATGGTCGACACGTCGGCCTTGGCCGCAGAGTCCTCGGCCTTCTTGCGCTGGTTGAGGAACACCGGGATCGCGATGGCCGCGAGGATGCCGATGATGATCATGACGACGAGGAGCTCGATCAGGGTGAAGCCCTGGTCCTTCTCCTCCATGGACTTGCGAACGCGAGCGATCATTGTCGAACTCCTGAAGTCGAGTGGTGCGGACGATGTCAGAATCAGTCCGGTCCCAGCGGGAACCGGTTCAGTACTACGTCCGGATCATCGTCGGACCAGTGCGCCGACTTGAGCGGCAGTTCCCAACTCCGCGAGGTTCACCCGAACGGCCCATTCGGCTTTTCCGAGTCGCGAAGAAGTGACGAGGGCGCGGCTCGGCAGAACCGAGCCGCGCCCTCGTCGTGGACGAATGGTAGGACGTCAGGAGATGAGGTTGAAGATGCCGAAGATCGGCATGTACATCGCGATCACCATGCTCCCGATGATCGAGCCGATCACGACGATCATGAGAGGCTCGATGAGGCTCGTCAGCTGTTCCGTGGTCGACTCGACCTCGTCGTCGTAGAAGTCCGCGACCTTGCTCAGCATGGTGTCGAGCGCACCCGTGTCCTCGCCGACCGCCATCATCTGCACCACCATGGGGGGAAAGACCGCATGGTGCGCGAGAGGGCCGGCGAGAGACTCACCGCGGCGGACCGACTCCTGCACGTCCTTGGCTGCCCACTCGATGACCATGTTGCCGCTCGTCTCGCCCACCACCTCGAGCGCCTGCAGCAGCGGGACCCCAGAGTGGATCATCGTGCCGAAGTTCCGCGTGAAGCGCGCGACGGCGATCTTGCGGAACAGGTTGCCGAAGACGGGTAGCTTGAGCTTGATCGGATCGAGCTTCTCGCGCACGGCCCGGTCGTTCTTGTGCCGCGCCCACCACCCCGCGAAGACCACGAGCCCGATCACCAACGGGATGATCGTGATCTTCATGAGCTGCGAGAGCTGCATGAGGATCTTCGTCGGCAGGGGTAGCTCTCCGCCGAGGGTCGTGAACATCCCCGCGAAGACCGGGACGATGAACAGCAGCATGCCGACGGTCGCCAGGATCGCGACCACGAAGACCACCACGGGGTACGTCATCGCCGACTTGATCTTGTTCCGGAGCTTGACCTCGGACTCGAAGTTGTCCGCGACCGAGACCAGCGCCTTGTCGAGGAAGCCGCCGACCTCGCCGGCCTTGACCATGTTGATCATGATGGGCGGGAAGATGTGTTCGTGCTTCTGCAGCGCGACCGAGAGCGCGGTGCCGACCTCGACGTCGTTGCGGACCTGGCCGATGATGCGGGCCAGCACCTTGCTCTCGGTCTGCTCGGCCAGGATCGTGAGCGCGCGGAGCAGCGACAGGCCCGAGTCGATCATGGTGGACATCTGGCGCGACATCACCGCGAGGTCCTTGAGCCCGACGCGCTCGCCGCCGATGTTGATCTCGCGGTTGAGACCGCCCTGGCTGACCTCGCTGATGGAGACGGCGGCCAAGCCCATGTCCCGCAGCCGGTTCGCGACCGCGGCCTGGTTGGGTGCCTCGACCCGGCCCTTGACGAGCTTCCCGCCCTTGTCCCGGACCGCGTACTCGAACGTCTTCGCCTCGGTCGACATCACATCACCTGTCCGACGGGCGCGCCGAGCATGGGCTCACCGGTCATCACGGGGTCCGCCAGGTTGGCGCTCCCCTGCGTGGCGCCCGAGAACCGGCCCGTGAGCCGGTTGAAGTCCTCGGCGTGGTGGCACTTCTCGAGCCCGACCTCGTACGAGATCTTGCCCTGCTTGACCAGGTCCGCGAGGTGCTGGTCCATGGTGTGCATGCCCTGCTTGGCGCCGGCCTGCATCGAGGAGTAGATCTGGTGGGTCTTGCCCTCGCGGATGAGGTTGCGGATCGCCGGCGTCGCCACCAGGACCTCCGTGGCGACGGCGCGTCCGGGCGAGTCCGTGCGCTTGCACAGCGTCTGGCAGACGACTCCCTGCAGCGCGCCCGCGAGCTGGGTACGCACCTGGTCCTGCTGGTGCGCCGGGAACACGTCGATCACGCGGTCGATGGTCTGCGCCGCGTCCTGCGTGTGCAGGGTCGCGAACACGAGGTGGCCGGTCTCGGCGGCCGTGAGGGCGACGGAGATCGTCTCCAGGTCGCGCATCTCGCCCACCAGGATGATGTCCGGGTCCTGGCGCAGCACGTGCTTGAGCGCGTTCGCGAACGAGTGGGTGTCCGCACCGACCTCGCGCTGGTTGATCAGCGACTTCTTGTGGCGATGGAGGAACTCGATCGGGTCCTCGACCGTCATGATGTGGTCCTCGCGCGTGCGGTTCGCGAGGTCGACGATCGCGGCGAGCGTCGTCGACTTCCCGGAGCCGGTCGGCCCGGTGACAAGGACCAAGCCGCGCGGCAGACCTGCGAAGTTGGCGACCACGGCGGGCACGCCGAGGTCCTCCAAGGGCTTGATCTCGTAGGGGATCACACGGAACGCCGCGCCGACGGACTCGCGCTGCACGTACAGGTTCACGCGGAATCGGGCCAGGCCGCGGACCGCGTAGGAGAAGTCGAGCTCCAGGTTCGCCTCGAACGTCTCTCGCTGCTTCTGAGTGAGGATCGAATACAGCGTGCGCCGCAGGGGCTCAGGCATCATCGGCGCGAAGCCCTCGAGCGGCTTGAGCGAACCGGACACGCGGACCATCGGCGGCGCCCCGGTCGTGAAGTGCACGTCGGACGCACCCATCTCGACCATGGTCGTGAGGACGGCGTCGATGTTCACGTCGCCCTCGTGGGACTCCTGCGCCATGCCGACGCGCGCCGCCGCACGGTCTCGCTTCACGGGTGCCGATGCCGCGGGAGGCGGCCCGACGGGGGCCTGACCCTGCGTTGTCCGCGCTTCCTTGAGCGTCGGGCGCGCGGCCGGGGCCGGGGCCGGGGCCGGGGCCGGGAGGAACGTGCCGGCGGGCGCCGCGGCAGGGGGTACCGCGGGCGACTGCGACGGAACAGGCGAGAACGTCGTGGGCCCCGAAGGCGTGAAGTTCGCCTGGGGGGCGGGGGCGGGCAATCCGGCCGGCGTGAACGTCGCCCCTGCGGGCGCGAAGGTGGGACGCGCGGCGCTCTCCGTCGCGGGCGTCTGGGCCGCGCGCAGCTGATCCCGGACCGCGGCGACGGACATCGGAGCAGCTGACCGGTCCTGTGCCCCGAGCGGCGGCGTAGCGGCCTGGGGACGAGCAGCCGGCGTGTTGGTCGACTGCGAAGGGATCGGCGAGAACACCGGAGGCTCCGATGCGCCCGCCTGCGGTCCCGCCTGGCGGTAGGGCGGCAGCGGGCGCGTGGGGTCTCCCTGCGGCTGGTAGTACTCGGTCACGTCAAACCCCTCCCGGGTGTCGCGCAGTACGCGACGTCACGTCGGCCTCCTGGCCCCGATCGAGTCATCGGCGGTCGCCGTTCCCGACTTGAGGGCATGACCCCCGACACTTCCTGCGGTACACGTCAGGCGACGACGCGCAGGATCTCCTCGATCGACGTGTCTCCGATCGCGACCTTGTACCAGCCGTCGTCGCGCAACGACGTCATCCCCTGCCGCAGGGCGGTGGTGGCGATGTCTGCCGCTGACGAGTGGGCGACAGCGAGGCGCTCGATGTCCTCGGTCACCCGCATGACCTCGTGGAGCGCGAGCCGACCCTTGTAGCCCGTGTTGGAGCAGGTTGCGCACCCGCCCGGCCGGAAGATCTCCGGGATCGGCTCTCCCGGCACCCACGGGAAGCGAGCGGCCTCCATCTCCTGCGGAGTCGGCCGGTACGGCACCTTGCACTTGGGGCACAGCCGGCGCGCGAGGCGCTGCGCGACGACACAGTCGAGCGCAGAGCCGACGAGGAACGGCTCGATCCCCATCTCAGTGAGCCGCGTGACCGCCGAAGGTGCGTCGTTGGTGTGCAGCGTCGACAGGACCAGGTGGCCCGTGAGCGCCGCCTCGATCGCGATCTGCGCGGTCTCATGGTCCCGGATCTCACCGAGGAGTACGACATCCGGGTCAGAGCGGAGGATCGAGCGCAGCGCCGCGGCGAACGTCAGACCCGCCTTCGGGTTGACCTGGACCTGGTTGATCCCGGCAAGGCGGTACTCGACCGGGTCCTCGACGGTGATGACGTTGATGTCCGGCTTGGAGACGGCGTTGAGCGTCGCGTACAACGTGGTGGACTTGCCCGAGCCTGTCGGACCCGTGACCAGGATCATGCCGTACGGCTTGGTGTACGACTCCTTGTAGGTCTCGTAGTTGTGGTCGAGGAACGAGAGGTCACGAAGGTCGAGGCTCGCCGTCGAGTTGTCCAGGATACGCATGACGATCTTCTCGCCCCACACCGTGGGCAGCGTGGCGACGCGGAGGTCGATCTTGCGCCCGTTGTGCGTGACGGACATGCGGCCGTCCTGCGGCTTGCGCTTCTCGGCGATGTCGATATCGCTCATGATCTTCACGCGGCTGATGACACCGCCGGTGATCTGCTTGGGCGCCCGCTGGGTCTCGTGCAGCACGCCGTCGATGCGGTAACGGACCCGCAGGTCGTGCTCCGACGGCTCGATGTGGATGTCCGAGGCGCGGTCCGTGATGGCCTGGGTGACGAGGAGGTTGACGAACCGGACGATGGGAGCGTCGTCGTCCCCGATCTCGCTCAGCTTGGACAGGTCCTGGTCTGTGTCGACCTCGACCTCCTCGAACGCCGACGAGAGGTTCTCCATCTCGTCGTCGGCGCGGACGTAGCGGTCAATCGCACGCAGCAGGTTGTCGTGCGTCGCGATGACCGAGACGATCTGCCGGCCTGAGACGGAGCGCACATCGTCGACGGCCATCACGTTGCCGGGGTCCGCGGTCGCGAGGACGAGCGACCCGCCCTCGAGTGCGATCGGCAGCACGGTGTACTTCCGGCACAGCGCGCCGGGCACGATCGACACGGCCATGCGATCGATCGGGAACTCGTCCAGGTCGACGTACTGCATCCCGACCTGCGCGGCCAGTGCCTGGACCAGCTGCCCCTCGGACAGGATGCCGATCTCGACCAGGGTCCGCCCCAGCGACGCACCGGACGTCATCGTCTCGTCCAGCGCCGCCAACAGCTGCGCCTCCGAGACGAGCCCTTCCTCGAGCAGGATCTCTCCCAGCTGCTTCACGCGGCGCCCCTCCCGAACGGTCGGTGCACGGAACGCACACCTCTGCCCGGGTCATCGGCAGCGGCGCCGGGTGACCTGAGGGGTTCGGGGGGAAATCAGTGGGTGAGTTGGGACTCCAGGCCGGCATCCATCGCCGCAACAGGAGGAACGTGCCCCGTCATCAGGCGCACCTGCTCCGCGGCCTGGTGCAGCAGCATGCGCTCGCCCCCGACGGCCACTCCCCCGCCCGACACCCAGGCGGCCTGGAGCAGAGTGGGGCGCGGGTCGTATGCGACGTCGAGCAGGACCCCCGGACCGACGACGAGCGACTCGGCGAGCGAGTCAGCGGCGCGCGGGGGCAGCGTCGAGACGACGACCGACGCGCGGCCGATCTCGGCCGCGGCGCGATCCAGCGTGCGGAACTCAGGGGTCACGCCCATGCGATGAGCGGCTCGCATCAACGCCCCGGCGCGTTGCATCGAGCGCACGTAGACGATCGGAGCAGAACAGCCCAGCTCGCCGAGCGCGGCCAGCGTCGAGGCAGCGGTCGCGCCGGCGCCGATGACGGCCGCAGACGCGACCGGGCCCGAGAGCCCTTCACGCAGTGCAGTGACCAGGCCGTACACGTCGGTGTTCGCGCCGACGAGGGTGCGCGCCGTGCCGGATCCCGAGATCAGCACGGTGTTCACGGCGCCGACCACTGAGGCCAGCGGCTCGACGTGGTCGAGCAGCGGGAGCACGACCTGCTTATGCGGCATCGTCAGCGACAGACCCGCCCAGGTCTCGTCGAGCGACCCGACGAAAGACGGCAGGTCGTCGGCGACCACGTCGACCGCCTCGTACGACCAGTGGTCGAGACCGAGGGCGGCGTAGGCCGCGCGGTGCAGCGTGGGCGACAGCGAGTGCGCGACGGGGTGGCCGAGGACGGCCGCCCGTCGCGGCGACGGGTCCGTCATCCGTTGCCGTGCTCGTCGATCCACTTGTTGAGCTGAGCCACCGCGACGTCGTGCTCGGCGCCGGTCTCGGAGAAAACGGTCTCGCCGGTCTCCGGGTTCACCGTGCACCAGTACATCCAGTCGCCGTCCGCCGGCTTGAGCACGGCGTCGATGGATGCCTCGCCAGGCGACGCGATCGGGGTCGGAGGCAGACCTGCGTGCACCCGCGTGTTGTAGGGGTTGCTCGTGTCCTTGAGTTGCTTGTCGGTCAGCTGAGTTCCGTTGATACCGGCGCCGTAGGCGACAGCGGCGTCGATGCCCAGCGTCCAGCCCTGGTCCAGCCGGTTCTCGATGACCCGCGCCATCTTGGGCCGGTCCTCGTCCAGCTTCCCCTCGCGCTCGACCAGGGACGCCTTGTTCAGCACCGTCTCCCAGTCGTCCTTCGCGACCTTCTTGTCGTTGAGCACCGAGACGGTCTTCGCGGTCATCATCTTGAGCACGTCGGCCGCGGACGCGTCCGGCTGCACGTCGTACGTCGCGGGGAAAAGCCAGCCCTCGGCATTCCCGTCCGCCTGCGACGGCAAGCCGATCGCCTTAGAGTCCTTCAGCGCCGCGTTGAGCTCCTTCGTGGGGATCAGCGTCTTCTCGTTGATCCGCGCCACGATCTGGTCCTTGGTGAGCCCCTCAGGGATCGTCACCCGGAACGAGGACTTGCTCGCGGGGTTGAGCAGCGCGTCGACCGCGTCGGACGCCTTCATCTCCTGCAGCAGGCTGTACGTGCCCGGCTGGATCGAGGCAGCACCCGTGTTGGCGGCGAAGGCAGCGTTGAACGCCTGAGCCGAGGCGACGACGCCCGCGTCGGCGAGAGCAGCGCCCATGTCTGCGCCGGTGTCGCCCGGGTTGATGGTCACCGTGGCGGAGCCGAAGCCAGGCCCGGGGTAGTCGGTGAGCTTCTCCGCGGAGCTGCCGCCCTTGTCGTCGAACATCCCGCCCAGCAGCTGGACCACGACGTACCCGGCGCCCACGACGAGCAGGAGCGCCACGAGGACGACGAGGAAGCCGCGGTTGCGGCGCTGCTTGCGCTGGCGCGCCTCACGGGCTCGTCCTCCGCTGCGGGAACGACGGGGCGGCTGCGCGGACGTGGGGTCGCCACCGAAGAGGTCGGCGCTCTGGCCGTTGCCCTCCACCGGTGCCCACCACTCGGTCTGGCTGTTGCTCACGTGTGTGTCACTCCACCGTCGTCCCGTGACCCGCAGCCCCCGACGCGTCGTCTTCCCCCGCGGCGCGCTCGACGACGACCGGTTCTCCCGGGCGCCGCCCCATCGCGCGCTCTGCGTCCAACGCGTACTGCAGGATGACCACCGCGGCCGCCTGATCGACGACCTGCCGGTGGCGGCGCCCGGATCGGCCGGACGCCTGCAGCGCCTGATGCGCGGACACCGTGCTCATCCGTTCATCGACCATTCGCACCGAGATCGGTGCGATGGCCTGCGCCAACCCCACAGCGTACGCGCGTGCGGCCTCCGATGAGGCCCCTTCGGCACCGGACAAGTGTCGTGGCAGCCCGACGTACACACACTGTGCACCTCGTTCGTGCACCTCGCGCACGATCTGCGCCAGGTCTTTGGACAACTGTCCAGGCTTCGGCTTCCGCGTGTCGCGCGCCAGGGTCTCGACCGGCGTGGCGATCATCCCGTCCGGGTCGCTGGCCGCGAGGCCGACGCGGACGGTGCCCACGTCGACCCCGAGCCGAGCGCCCCGCTCGACGCTCACGTCAGCCGCGCACCGCGGTCAGGACGGCTTCGAGCGCCTCGCCGACCTTGCTCACGTCGGTGCCACCGCCCTGGGCCAGGTCGTCCTTGCCGCCGCCACCGCCGCCGAGCACACCCGACGCGAGCTTGACGAGCGCGCCCGCGCGAACTCCCGCGGCGCGTGCCGCGGCGTTCGTCGCGACGACGACCACGGGGCGACCCTTGGCCGCGCCCGCGATCGCGACGACCGCCGGCTCGGACTCGCCGAGACGCGAGCGGACGTCGAGGACCAGGGTGCGGATGTCGTCGCCCGACACCTCGCCGAGGTCCGCGGTGACGACGCGCGTCGAACCGACGAGCTGCGCGCCCGACGCGAGCGTGCCCGCGCCGGCGAGGATCTGGGCCTGGCGCAGCGCGCCGAGCTCCTTCTCCGACTCCTTGAGCCGGGTCAGCAGCGAGGACACCCGCTCGGCCAGCTCGTCAGGACGCGCCCCGAGCAGCCCGGAGATCTGCCCGACGAGGGCGCGCTCCTTGGCCTGGTACCCGTAGGCACCCGCGCCGACGAGGGCGTCGACGCGACGCACCCCGGAGCCGATGGCCGACTCCGACAGCAGCGTGACCAGGCCGAGCTCGCCGGAGCGACGCACGTGCGTGCCCGCGCAGAGCTCGAGCGACCAGTCGCCGCCGATCGAGACGACGCGCACCTCGTTGCCGTACTTCTCGCCGAACAGCGCCATCGCGCCCTTGGCGCGCGCCTCGTCGATGTTCATGGTCTGGTCGGTGACCTCGAGGTCGTCCTGCAGCCGCTCGTTGACGCGCGCCTCGATCTCCGCGACCACCTCGTGCGGGGTCGCCGACGGCGAGCGGAAGTCGAAGCGCAGGCGGCTCGGGGCGTTGAGCGAGCCGGCCTGCGTGGCCGTCTCCCCCAGCGACTCGTGCAGCGCCTTGTGGACCAGGTGCGTCGCGGTGTGCGCACGCGCGATCGCCTGGCGCCGCGCCGTGTCGATGCGCGCGACGCCGCGGTCGCCGTGCGTCACGGTGCCGTCGACGAGCCGGCCGTGGTGCACGGAGAGGCCCTTGACCGGCGCCTGGACGTCGTCGACTTCGATGCGCGCACCGTTGTCGAGCACGATCGTGCCCGTGTCGGCCTGCTGGCCGCCGGCCTCGGCGTAGAACGGGGTCACGTCGAGGATGACCTCGACGTCCGCCGGGGCGGTCGCCGCGGGGGCGGGCACGCCGTCGACGAGCAGCCCGACGACCTGCGACGTCGCCTCGACGTCGGTGTAGCCGATGAACTGGACGGGCTTGCCGCTCGTCGCGCTGAGCGACTTGTGCAGGTCCTGGTACGCGCCGGTGTCCGCGCGGCCGGCGCGCTTGGACATCGCGTCGGCGCGCGCACGGTCGCGCTGCGCCTGCATGAGCGTGCGGAACGCCTCGCGGTCGACGTCGACGCCCTGCTCGGCCGCCATCTCGAGCGTGAGGTCGATCGGAAAGCCGTAGGTGTCGTGCAGCTGGAACGCGTCCGCGCCCGACAGCGTGCCGGTGGCCGTCTTCGCCGACGCGACCGCGGTGTCGAGGATCGTCGTGCCCGCGACGAGGGTGCGGCGGAACGCGTCCTCCTCGGCGTAGGCGACCTGGCTGATCCGGTCGAAGTTGGTGGCCAGCTCCGGGTACGACGGGCTCATCGCGTCGCGGCTCAGCGGCAGCAGCGTCGGCAGCGCGTGGCCCTCGACGCCCAGGAGGCGCATCGCGCGGATGGAGCGGCGCAGCAGGCGGCGCAGCACGTAGCCGCGGCCCTCGTTCGACGGAGTCACGCCGTCACCCATGAGCATGAGCGCCGAGCGCACGTGGTCGGCCACGACGCGCATCCGCACGTCGTCGTCCTGGTCCGCGCCGTAGACCCGGCCGGACAGCTCCTGCGCGCCGACGATGACGGGGAACACCTCGTCGATCTCGTACATGTTGTTGACGCCCTGCAGCAGGAACGCGACGCGCTCCAGGCCCATGCCCGTGTCGATGTTGCGCTGCTTGAGGGGACCCGTGACGCGGAAGTCCTCCTTGCTGCGCACCTGGTCGAGCGCGTACTGCATGAAGACCAGGTTCCAGATCTCGACGTACCGGTCCTCGTCGACCACGGGGCCGCCGTCGAGCCCGAACTCCGGGCCGCGGTCGACGTAGATCTCCGAGCAGGGGCCGCCGGGGCCCGCGCTCCCGGTGTGCCAGTAGTTGTCCTTCTTGCCGCGCCGCTGGATGCGCTCGTCGGGCAGGCCCGCGATCTTCATCCACAGCTCGCGCGCCTCGTCGTCGTCCTCGTAGACCGTGACCCAGATCGTCTCGGGGTCGAAGCCGTAGCCGCCCTTGTCCTGGGGCGTGGTGATCAGCTCCCAGGCGTAGGTGATCGCGCCTTCCTTGAAGTAGTCCCCGAACGAGAAGTTGCCGTTCATCTGGAAGAACGTGCCGTGCCGGGTCGTCTTGCCGACCTCCTCGATGTCGAGGGTGCGCACGCACTTCTGCACGCTGGTCGCGCGGTCCCACGGCGGGGTCTGCTCGCCGAGCATGTACGGGATGAACGGCACCATGCCGGCGATGACGAACAGCGTCGACGGGTCGGGCGAGATCAGCGGGGCCGACGGCACCACGGTGTGACCGCGGGTCTCGAAGTAGTCGAGCCAACGCTGGCGGATCTCGGCGGTACGCATGATGTCCTTCTTCGCGGGGATGTGCTGGAGCAGGTGGGGATCAGAAGAACGCGGCGTCGCCGTCGTCGTCCGGGTCCTCGGTCGGGCCTGCCCAGTGGGCGGGCACCTTGGGCTTGTCGTCGGGGCGGAACCGGTGGCGGAGCTCGTCGACGTGCTGCGGGCGCTGGGCGCGCAGCTCGTCGACGTCCGCGTCGCCGACCAGGTCGTGCATGAGCTCGGCGCTCCGCTCGGAGACCCCGGCGGTGAACTCGGCCCGCGCGGTGTTCCACGCCCGGGTCAGCCGCGTGGCGCCGTCGACGATCTCGGTCGTGCCCGCCGGCAGGTACTCGGCCGCGAGCGAGCGACCCTTGCGGATCACGACGACCGTCACGGCCACGCCGACGCCGACCCAGAACAGGCGGCGCATCAGCGGCCCTTGCGGGCGCCCGCGGCGAAGCCGCCGAACGCGCGTCGCACGCCGTAGGAGAACGCGGCAACCTTGACGGCGGGGCCGCCGAGCGTGGCGGCGAACAGCGCGGTGAGGGCGGAGACGTTCTGAGACACCTGGGCGGCGGCCGTCGTGACGGTGTCGATGTTCTCGAGCTGCGTGTTCCCGGACGCGACCAGCGCCGCGGTCTCGTCGAGGACCGGGACGGTGTGGTCCGTGAGCTCCTTGACCGAGGTCGTGGTCTCGTCGAGCACCCGCCCGAGCTTGAGCAGCGGCACGGCGAGCAGGCCGACGAGCAGCACGAACGCGATCGCGGCGATCATGCCTGCGACGTCACCCAACATCTGTCCGACCTCCCTGACGTGACCCGACTGGTCCGCCCGAAACCCTACCTGCACCGGGAACGCGAACGCCCCGCCGGCGCTGGGCGCGGGCGGGGCGTTCGGTGAGGCTCAGATCAGCGGGCGTAGTACTCGACGACCAGCTGGACCTCGCACGTCACGGGGACCTCGGCGCGCTTGGGGGCGCGGACCAGGATCGACGAGAGCTTCTCGAGCTGGACGTCCAGGTAGCCCGGGACGGCCGGCAGCACGTCGCGGTGCGCGCCGGCGGCGGCGACCTGGAACGGCGTGGTGGCCTGGCTCTTGGGCTTGACCTGCAGCGTCTGGCCCGGCTTCACGCGGAAGGAGGGGCGGTCGACGATCTTGCCGTCCACGAGGATGTGACGGTGCGTCACGGCCTGGCGGGCCTGCAGGATCGTGCGGGCGAAGCCCGAACGCAGGACGAGCGCGTCGAGGCGGACCTCGAGGTTCTCGACGAGGGCCTCACCGGTCAGGCCCGGGGCCTTGCGGGCGTCCTCGTACGCGCGGGCCATCTGCTTCTCGCGGAGCGCGTACTGCGCACGCAGCCGCTGCTTCTCGCGCAGACGGACGGCGTAGTCCGACTCGGTGCGGCGACGGGCGCGGCCGTGCTCGCCCGGGGGGTACGGACGCTTCTCGAAGTGCTTGACGGCCTTGGGCGTCAGGGCCAGGCCGAGGGCGCGGCTCAGGCGAACCTGGCGGCGCGAGCGGGTCACACTGCTCACAGAGATACTTCCTGTCGTTTGTTTGACGTCACACCCCCGAGCGGACGAGTGTCCGGAGGGCGTGGGGCCGACCTTCGATCGGCGCTGTCGCGCCGTGGCTATGGCCCCAGGTGGCCGTCCCGCCGGCTCGCGATGAGGCGAGGGCGTCAGGACGACCCGCATACTCTACCTGCAAACGGGGTGCCGCTCGAACGCCCCGCGCGTGACGTGCCCCTCAGCCCTCGAGGATCCCGCGGATGCGCTCGAGCCGCTCACCGAGCTGGCGCTCGAAGCCGCGGTCGGTCGGCTCGTAGTAGCGGGCGCCGGCGAGCTCGTCGGGCAGGTACTGCTGCGCGGCGACGCCGGTCGGCTCGTCGTGCGAGTACACGTAGCCCTGGCCGTGGCCGAGGGACTCAGCTCCCGCGTAGTGCGCGTCGCGCAGGTGGGCGGGCACGGACCCGATCCGGCCCGCGCGGACGTCGGCCATCGCGGCGTTGATGCCGTTGTACGAGCGGTTGGACTTGGGCGCGGTCGCGACGTGCACGACGGCCTCGGCCAGGATGATCCGCCCCTCGGGCATGCCGATGAGCTGGACCGCCTGCGCGGCAGCGACCGCGGTCTGCAGCGCGCTGGGGTCGGCCATGCCCACGTCCTCGGCGGCCGCGATCACCACGCGTCGCGCGATGAAGCGGGGGTCCTCCCCCGCGGCGATCATGCGCGCGAGGTAGTGCAGGGCCGCGTCGACGTCCGAGCCGCGCATCGACTTGATGAACGCGCTGATCACGTCGTAGTGCTGGTCCCCGTCACGGTCGTAGCGGACCGCCGCGACGTCGATCGCGCGCTCGACGGTCTCCAGGTCGACGAGCGCCGGGGTGTCGTCGCCGCGCTCGTCGGCCGCCGACAGCGCCGAGCCCGCGGCCGCCTCGAGGATCGTCAGGGCCTTGCGCGCATCTCCCCCGGCCAGGCGCAGCAGGTGCTCGAGCGCCTCGTCGGTCAGCGTGACCGCGCCGGCGAGCCCGCGCTCGTCGCCGACCGCGCGGCGCACGAGCGCCGAGACGTCCTCGGTGGACAGCGGCTGGAGCGTGAGCAGCAGCGAGCGGGACAGCAGCGGGGAGTTGACGGAGAACGAGGGGTTCTCGGTGGTCGCGGCGACGAGCGTGACCCAGCGGTTCTCGACGCTGGGGAGCAGCGCGTCCTGCTGCGCCTTGGTGAAGCGGTGCACCTCGTCGATGAACAGGACCGTCTCGCCCGAGCTCGTCGCCAGGGCACGACGCGCGCCGTCGATGACCGCCCGCACGTCCTTGACCCCCGCGGTGACGGCGGACAGCTCGACGAACCGGCGGCCCGACGAGGACGCGATGAGGTAGGCGAGGGTCGTCTTGCCCGTCCCCGGCGGCCCCCAGAGCACGACCGACGACGGCGCAGCGCGCCGCCCTGCCTCGCCCGCGGGCTCGACCAGCCGGCGCAACGGCGAGCCGGGCACGAGCAGGTGTCCCTGGCCCGCGACCTCGTCGAGCGAACGGGGTCGCATGCGGACCGCGAGCGGTGCTCCGGCCCCGACCGCGGGCAGGCCCGAGGAGGTCGAGGTCGCCGCGTCGAACAGGTCCATGGCGTGCAGAGTACGTCCGCTCGCCCACATGATCGTGCGTCAGGTGTGCGAGCACGCCCATCCACCTGCGACGATGGCCAGCGTGTTCGCCCGTCTCGGTCGCGTCGTCGCCCACCATCCCCGCCTGACCGTCGTCGTCTGGCTGGTGCTGGCCGTGCTCGGCTACTCCTTCGCGGCCGTCGGCGTGCACGGTGAGAGCCTGTTCGAGCGCCTCACCACCGGAGAGGCGGTCGCACCGGGCTCCGAGAGCCAGGAGGGCCGCGCGATCCTCGCGCAGGCCGACGAGGCCGGGGCGTCGCTCACGCTCATCCTGTCCGACGTCGACCCGACGACGAAGGGCCTCGACGACGCCCTCGACCCTGCGCGCGCGGACCTTGTCACGATCAGCGGCGTCGCGTCCGTGGTCGACCCGATCGCCCTGCCCGACGGCGTGGACAACCCCGCGGCCGCGCCCCTGGTCGCCAAGGACGGCGACGGGTTCCTCGTCGTGGTCGAGCTCGCCCCCGGCCTGACGGACTCCGAGGAGAGCAGGACGCTCAGCGCGGTCGAGCACCGGCTCGAGGACGTCCCCGCCGACCTGCGCCCGGTCGCCCCGAAGGTCACCGGCGTCGTCGGCGGCACGTCCCTGATCTACTCCGCGATCACCGAGCAGGTCGAGACCGACCTGCGCACGGGCGAGGCCATCGCGCTGCCGATCGCGCTGCTCATCATGGTGCTGGTGTTCGGCGGCTTCCTGGCCGCGGCGATGCCCATGGCGGGCGCGTTCGCCTCGATCGCGGGCGGCCTGGCCGTGCTGCTCGGGCTCTCGTACGTCATGACGCTCGACTCGTCCGTCGTCAACGTCGTGACCGTGCTCGGCCTGGGTCTGTCGATCGACTACGGCCTGCTCATCGTGTCCCGCTACCGCGAGGAGCTGCACCGGCTCATCGACGCCGACGGGGGCCGTGCGGCTCGTCGTCGGCGCGGCGACGGACCCGTCGTGACCGCCATCGAGAACACCATGGCGACCGCGGGGCGCACCGTCGCGTTCTCCGCGCTGACCGTCGCGATCTCGATCGCGAGCCTGCTCGTCTTCTCCCCCGACATCCTGCGGGCCATCGGCGCCGCGGGCGTGGCCGTGGTCGTCGTCGCCGTCGCGACCGCGATGACGCTCGTGCCCGCGCTGCTCGTGCTGACCGGCCGCCGGTTGGCACGTCCCGGCCTGCTCTCGCGCGTGCCGGGCCTCCAGCGCCTGCTCTCGAGCACGTCCGACGTGGTTGCCGAGGAGGGCCGCTTCTCGCGGCTCGCCGCACGCGTGCAGCGCCACCCGTGGTGGGTCATGGGCGGTGCGGTCGTCGTGCTGGTGACCCTCGCGCTCCCGCTCGCGCACCTCGAGCTGCGCAGCTCGACCACACAGCTCCTTCCGGCCGGCAGCACGCAGCGCGAGTTCGTCGAGACGCTCGCCGCCCAGTACCCCGCGTCCACGTCACCGGCCATCACGGTCGTCGCCGAGGCGTCGCTCGACGAGGCGACGGCCTGGGCCACCGAGCTCGAGGCTCTGCCCGACGTCGCGTCGGTCGACAGCCCCACGCCCGTCGGGTCCTACGTCGCGATCGGCGTGCGCCCTGCGACGACGGACGGCGGCGACGCGGTCGCGCGGGACGCGGTCATGGAGATTCGCGACCTCGACCCCGGCTTCCCGACGTGGGTGACCGGCCAGGCGGCCTCGCAGATCGACTTCTCCGCAGCGCTGCGTGCGGGTGCGCCCTGGGCCGCGCTGATCGTCGGGCTCGCCACGTTCATCCTGCTGTTCCTCATGACCGGCTCGGTCGTGCTGCCGGTCAAGGCGCTGCTGACCAACCTGCTCTCGCTCGCCGCATCGCTCGGCGTGCTCGTGTGGGCGTTCCAGGACGGGCACCTCGAGGGCCTGCTCGGGTTCACCTCGACCGGCGGGATCGAGACGTTCGTGATCGCTCTCGTGATCGCCTTCGCGTTCGGGCTGGCGATGGACTACGAGGTGTTCCTGCTGTCGCGGATCAAGGAGCTGCACGACGAGGGCTGCTCCGACAACGACGCCGTGCGCCTCGGGCTGCAGCGCTCCGGGCGGATCATCACCTCGGCCGCGGCCATCATCATCGTGGTCTTCGCCGGATTCGTCGCCGGGCAGCTGCTGGTGATCAAAGAGGTCGGCTTCGCGTTGGCCGTGGCCGTGCTCATCGACGCGACCATCGTCCGCCTGCTGCTCGTGCCCGCGACGATGACGATCCTCGGCTCCGCCAACTGGTGGGCGCCGGCGTGGATGACCCGGATCTACACCCGGCTCGCCATCACGCACTGACGTCACCCCGTCGGCTCACGCGACGCGGGGCATACGGCTGCTAGACCTTGAGCGTGCCGCCGATCCTTCCTCACGACACCCGCACGTATCGCCGATTCCGGTGGCAGGCTCGCCTCGCGACGGCGGTGCTCGCGATCCCGTTGGCGTCGGCCGTCGTCGAGATGATCGCGCGCATGGCGTCGGACGACCCGCAGACGCACAAGGAAGGCGCCTGGATCTTCTTCCAGACGGGCCTCTACTGCATCGCCGCGGGTCTCGTCCTGTGGACGCTGTGGCGTCGCTCCTTTCGGGCGCGCCCGCACCGGCTGCACACCGACCAGAGCGACTGGGCGTGGCGCGGGGTCCCCGAGATGGACGCGCCGCCGCGCGAGCACCTGACGCTCAACGGCGACGGGGTGCTGCCGCCCCGGTGGTGAGCCGAGGTCTGGTGCAGGTGCAGGGCGACCGGCCCGCGAGCGTCAGCTGGCGCTGGCGGGCCGGTCGTCCTCGCCTCACTCGGCCGGCGCGGCGACCTTCGGCTTGGTCGTGAAGTCCACGCCCGCCTCCCGGCGCTGCTGCGCCGTGATGGGCGCGGGTGCCTGCGTCAGCGGGTCGTAGCCGCCGCCCGACTTCGGGAACGCGATGACGTCGCGGATCGACTCGGCGCCCGTGAGCAGTGCGACGATCCGGTCCCAGCCGAACGCGATGCCGCCGTGCGGCGGGGCACCGAACTGGAAGGCGTCGAGCAGGAAGCCGAACTTCTCCTGCGCGTCCTCGGGGCCGATGCCCATGATGTCGAACACGCGCTCCTGCACGTCGCGGCGGTGGATACGGATCGAGCCGCCGCCGATCTCGTTGCCGTTGCAGACGATGTCGTACGCGTAGGCCAGTGCCGCGCCGGGGTCGCTCTCGAACGTGTCGATCCACTCGGGCGTGGGCGAGGTGAACGCGTGGTGCACGGCGGTCCAGGCGCCGGCGCCGACCGCGACGTCGTCGTCCTCGCCCGTGGGCTTGAACAGCGGCGCGTCGACGACCCACACGAACGACCACTCGGCGTCGTCGATCAGACCGCCGCGACGGCCGATCTCCAGTCGTGCGGCGCCCAGCAGGCCGCGGGCCGCGGTGACGCCGCCGGCGGCGAAGAAGATCGCGTCGCCGGGGCTCGCGCCCGTGGCAGCGACCAGCCCGGCGCGCTCGGACTCGGTGATGTTCTTGGCGACCGGGCCGCCGAGCTCGCCGTCCTCGCCGACCGTGACGTACGCGAGGCCCTTGGCGCCGCGCTGCTTGGCCCACTCCTGCCAGGCGTCGAAGCCGCGGCGCGGCGTCGAGGCGCCGCCCGGCTGCACGACGGCGCCGACGTAGGGCGCCTGGAACACCCGGAACGGGGTGTCCTTGAAGTACTCGGTCAGCTCGACGAGCTCGAGGCCGAAGCGCAGGTCGGGCTTGTCCGAGCCGTAGCGGGCCATCGCCTCATGGAAGGTCATGCGGCGGATCGGCGTCGGGATCTCGACGTCGACGAGCTTCCACAGCGCGACGAGGATCTGCTCGCCGAGCGCGATCACGTCGTCCTGCTCGACGAAGCTCATCTCGACGTCGAGCTGCGTGAACTCCGGCTGGCGGTCGGCGCGGAAGTCCTCGTCGCGGTAGCAGCGGGCGATCTGGTAGTACCGCTCGAGGCCGGCCACCATGAGCAGCTGCTTGAACAGCTGCGGCGACTGCGGCAGGGCGTACCAGCTGCCCGGCGCGAGGCGAGCGGGCACCAGGAAGTCGCGCGCACCCTCGGGCGTGCTGCGCGTCAGGGTCGGGGTCTCGACCTCGACGAAGTCCTGCGCGTCGAGCACGGCGCGCGCGGCGGCGTTCGCCTGGGCGCGCAGGCGGATCGCGCGCGCGGGAGCGGGCCGGCGCAGGTCGAGGTAGCGGTACTTCAGACGCGCCTCCTCGCCCACGGGCTCGTCCAGCGAGGACGAGACCTGGAACGGCAGCGGCGCGGCCTCGTTGAGCACGACGACGTCGGTCGCGACGAGCTCGACCTCGCCCGTGGCGAGGTTCGCG
Source organism: Cellulomonas rhizosphaerae (assembly GCF_003470205.1). GTDB lineage: Bacteria > Actinomycetota > Actinomycetes > Actinomycetales > Cellulomonadaceae > Cellulomonas > Cellulomonas rhizosphaerae. Next base: position 3,898 of record NZ_QWKP01000194.1, on the reverse strand, counting down.
TTCTCGTTCCCGACGGGCCGGCGACCGATCTCGCCCGTGACCTGCAGGACGTACTCCGACCGCAGGCCGTGCGCGACGGCCTCGTCGCGGATGACGACCTGGGCGATCCCCGAGGCGTCGCGGAGGTCCACGAACGCCACGCCGCCGTGATCGCGCCGGCGGTCCACCCAGCCCGTGAGGGTGACGGTGGTGCCGATGTGCTCGGCTCGCAGGGAGCCGGCGGTGTGGGTGCGGAGCACAGCGAAGTCCTTCGGTCAGGGGTTGTGGCCGCAACGATCCTAGTCGTCGCGCCGGGCGCCTGACGCGCTCAGGAACCGGAGGTGACGACCGACTGGATCTCGGCGACGGGCACGTCGCGCTGCTCCCACGGCGACTGGAGCACGGTCGGCAGACCGTCGAGGTCCAGCGGGGCGCCGTCGTTCTCGAAGCGCACGTCGTACACGAGGCGCATCCGTGCCGGGTAGCCGAGCGACGAGCGCGCGTACGTGGCCGAGCACGTGTCGGTCTTCGTCGTCGTCCACCCGCACCGCTGGACCCCGCGCCCGTCACCGGGATCGACCTCGAGGCGCGAGGGCTGCGCGATCGCGACGACACCGCCGGCCGACGAGCCCGTGATCGAGCCCGCGGAACCGGTGTCGGCCCAGAACCACGTGGGGAAGCCGACGACCGTGCGGCCCGGAGGGTTGAATGCCACGGCGAACGCGGGCGTCTCCAGTGCGCCGAACGCCTGCTGCGCGAGCTCCTCGAGCGTCGGGCCCTCGTCCTCGGGCTGGTACCAGCTCCAGCCGTAGTCGGTCGCGCCGGCAGCCGTCGTGCACCACTTGAACGTGTAGATGTAGTCAGGGCCGGGGCTCTCGTCCTCGGGCCAGTCGGCCTCGTCGAGGTGCGAGGGGTTGTTCACCGCGCACGCGGTGGTGCCGACGCAGAAGACGTAGTCGCCGACGCCCTCGACGACGCTCTTGTCACACTTGTCCGCAGCGGGCGCTCCCCCGCCGCCGGTGTCCTCGCCGCCGGTCTCGTCGCCGGGGCAGACCGTCTCGTAGGTCATCTTGCCGTCGACGACCCCGGCCTCGACCAGCGAGCAGCCGTCGGCGGCCTGCGCCCCGGACGCGGGCATGACCAGGAGGAGCCCGACCAGCGCCGTCGTCACCGACGCCAGGGCTCGGCGCAGCGTCAGCACGTCAGCGTCACGTCCTTGTCGGGCACCGTGGCCGTGACGACCCATGCGTCGTCGACGAGCGTGAGGTCCCAGCCGGTCGGCAGCGGACCGTAGTCGGTGGCGAGCTTCTGGTCCTCGTAGACCCCGACCCACGCGTCCTGGTCCATGCAGACCTCGTAGCGGGCCGACGACCCGTCGACGGTGATCGTGGGCTCGCCGAGGGTGGGGTGTCCCTCGCGGTGGATGCCCTGGTCGACGAGATCCTTGACGCGCGCGGCCTCCTGCTTGGCCACGTCGTCGGACGCGATCCCGAACATCGGTGCCGGGTCGACCTGGCCCGAGTTCTCCATGGTGACCATCGCGGCGACGTACCTGTCGACGACCGCGGCGACGGCCTGCTCTGCCCCGGCGGTCGGCTGTGCGGAGGCTGTGGTGGTGGTCGTCGTCGGGCTCGGAGACGGGGTGTCGGCCGGCTCCGGGCTCGCGCTGCAGGCGGCCAGGAGCGCGACGAGGACGCCGCCGGCGGCGGTGGCTCGGCCGAGGCTCACGGGGATCTGCACGTCAGCGAGGCTAGGTGATCGTCCGCGGAGGTTCGAACCGAGCGGGTGTGCCGTTGGCTACACCTGGCGCCTGATCGTCGTGCTGACACGCGTGACGCTGGGCCGCGCCGGCGCCGACGAGAACCCGAAGCCGACCGGGGGCACGAGGTCGCGCAGCTCGCCGCAGGACGTGTCCGCCCACGACGCGTCGACCGCCGTGACGGCGTGCTGGTCCGACGCCGCGTAGGTCTCGCGGCGCCCGCCGCCCGCGGTCCCCCGCGTCCGGACCCCGGGCACAGCGACCCTCGCAACCGGGTCCACAGCGCCGGCGAACCACTCCGCAGATGCGAGGGGCCGCGGCACCGCGGCGAGCAGCGCACCCACCCGGGTCCGTGCACCGATCGTGATCCCGGCGTCGAGCGGCCCCGCCGTCACGTGCCAGGTCCGTGACACCTCGTCGGCCGTCACCCGCACGTCGACGACGTGCACCGCGTCGAACGTGTACGTCGCCGAGACCTCGTCGGCCACGTCGCCGCTCGGCGCCAGGAGCGTGCGGAGCCCGTCCGGATCCTCGACCATCACGTCGGCGAACGCGCCGTACGGGCTCGCGAGCCAGCGCCCGACGACGAACCGGCGCCCGCTCGCCGTGCCGAAGCCGGCGATGTGGCCGCGGTAGACGTCGACGCGCTCGGGCATGGCGCCACGCTAGGTGCCCCGGCACCGGGTCGCACGCGGTCGCGTCGCCTCAGAACAGCGCGGGCTGCAGGACGGTGGCCACGGGCGGCGCCTGCGCTGGAGGCATGCTGCCCTCCGGGTACGTTCCCTCGGCGTCGAGCCGGTGGCCGCCGCCCCGGCCGAGCCCGTGCCGCGCGACCAGCGGCCGCACGCGCTCGTCGAGCCACCGGACGTACTCGCGGGGCGCGTACGCCCCCGACCCGTACAGCGAGCGGTATCGCGCCACGAGGTCGGGGCGGTGCTCCTCGAGCCATGCGTAGTAGAGCGGCTTGACCGGGCCCCGCAGGTGCAGCGGCAGCACCGTGACGCCCGTCGCGCCCGCCTCGGCGACCTGGCTCAGCAGCGCGTCGAGCTCGTCCCTGCCGTCCGTCAACCACGGCATGACGGGCGCGATCATCACGCCGCACGGGAGTCCCGCGTCCCGCACCGCGCGGATCAGGTCGAGCCGGGCTCGCGGCGTCGGCGTCCCCGGTTCCATCGCCTGCTGGAGCGCCTCGTCGCCGATGGCGAGCGAGACGCCGATCCCGACCGGCACGTGCTCGGCGGCCGACGCGAGGAGCGCGAGGTCGCGACGCAGCAGGGTGCCTTTGGTGAGGATCGACAGCGGCGTCCGGGACGCCACGAGCGCCTCGACGATGCCCGGCATGAACGCGTACCGGCCCTCGGCCCGCTGGTACGGATCGGTGTTGGTCCCCAACGCGACGGCCTGTCGGCCCCACGACGCGCGGGACAGCTCCGCACGCAGCACCTCGACCACGTTCGTCTTGACGACCACCTGGGTCTCGAAGTCGCGGCCCGCGTCGAGGTCGAGGTACTCGTGCGTGGGGCGGGCGAAGCAGTAGACGCACGCGTGCGTGCAGCCCCGGAACGGGTTGACCGTCCACCGGAAGGGCATCGCCGACGCCTCGGGGACCTTGTTCAGCGCGCTGCGCGCGAGGACCTCGTGGAAGGTGATCCCGGCGAACTCCGGGGTCCGCACGCTCCGGACCAGGCCGCGCATGCCGAGGCCCGGCAGCGCCGCGTCGTCGTCACCCCGCTGATCGTCCCATCGCATCGCCCCATCCGAACACGTGTTCGAATGCGTGTCAAGAGCCCGTGACGACCGACTGGACCTCGGCGACGGGCACCTCGGCGGTCGTCGTCACCGGGTCGGGATCCGGGAGCTCCTGCGGGGCGGCGTTGGCGCTCGACACCCACTGGGCGGTCCACGTCGACGTCGCGGTCAGTGTCGACGTGGGCACCGAGTGCCCGGCCTTCACGGTTTGGTTGGCGCTCGACCGGTCGAACACGATCGAGCAGGTCGCCGTTCCCCCCGCAGACCACGGCGTCCCGATGTCATCGCAGCCGGACGGCGTGGCGCCCGGCGCCGAGAGCGACAGGTGCGCGAAGCTCGCGTCCACTCGCGCCCAGACCGCGCCGCCGTACACCGACGCGGTCACGCTCGCTGCCGTCGGCGCGCCCTCGA
>NZ_QWKP01000193.1 GCF_003470205.1 Cellulomonas rhizosphaerae | reverse complement strand
CCGCCACCCCCAGGGGGTGGCGGGGCTCCGCGAAGCGCTCGGCTCAGGCGCGGCCGCGCGGGCCGTGCGTCGGGCGCGACGCGTAGTGCCCCGGGCGCGAGGACTCGTGGCGCGGGCCGTCGTTGCGAGGACCGTCGGTGCGCGGACCGCTGTCCTGGCGGATGCGCAGCGGGCGGCCGGCGACGCGCGTGCGCGACAGGCGGTCCATGGCCTCGGCGGTCAGGCCGCCGGGGATGTCGACGAGCGAGAAGCTGCCGAAGATGTCGATCTTGCCGACGTCCTTGCCGGTCAGGCCACCCTCGCCGGTCAGCGCGCCGACGAGCGCGCCAGGCTGGACACCGTCACGGTGGCCGACGGCCACGCGCCAGCGGGCAGGGCCGCCCGCGATGTGGGTGCTCGGGCGACGACGCTCGCCCCGCTCGCCGCGGTCACCGCGGTCGGCGGAGGCGGGTGCCAGGCGGGCACGGTCGAGCTCGTCGTCCATGTCGTCCTTCACGCCCGGGCCCTCGTCGCCCACGGCCAGCGCCGTCAGCGTTGCGAGCAGGTCGATCGGGTCGACGTCGGAGTTCTGCGCCAGGTAGACCGCGATGGCCTCGCGGTACAGGTCCAGGCGGCCGGCGGCGGCGCGCTCCTGCGCCCGGCCGAGCATCGCCTGGACGCGGTGCGCCGAGACGTCGGCCGGCGAGGGGATGGAGATCTGCTCGAGGTTGACCCGCGTGGTGCGCTCGATCTGGCGCAGGCGGCTCTGCTCGGACGGCGTGACGAACGAGAGCGCCTCGCCCTCGCGGCCGGCGCGGCCCGTGCGGCCGATGCGGTGCACGTAGGTCTCGGGCTCGCGCGGCACGTCGAAGTTCACGACGAGGCCGATGCGGTCGACGTCCAGGCCGCGCGCGGCGACGTCGGTCGCGACGAGCACGTCGAGCGCACCCGAACGCAGGCGGTCGACGATCTTCTCGCGGTCGCCCTGGGCCACGTCACCGGAGATGTAGGCGGCGGAGATGCCCTTCTCGATGAGCGCGGAGCCGACCTCCTCGGCCGCACCACGGGTACGGACGAAGACGATGGCCGCGTCGGCCTTGCGGACCGCGAGCACGCGGGACAGTGCGCCCACCTTGTGGCGGAACGGCACCACGGCGTACGTCTGGCGCACCGAGGTGACGGTCGACGACTGGCGGGCGACGGTGATCTCGACGGGGTTGTTCAGGTGCGTCTCGGCGACGCGACGGATGGCCGTCGGCATCGTGGCGGAGAACAGCGCGACCTGACGCTGCTGCGGCGCGCGCGACAGGATCTTGTCGACGTCCTCGGCGAAGCCCATGCGCAGCATCTCGTCGGCCTCGTCGAGCACGAGGAACCGCACCTGGTCCATGACCAGCGTGCGACGCTCGAGGTGGTCGATGACGCGGCCGGGGGTGCCGACGACGACCTGGGCACCGCGCTGGAGGGCGCGCTGCTGGGGGAGGAACGGCGAGCCGCCGTAGACGGGGACGACCGTGAGGCCGGGCAGGTGCGTCGCGAAGGACTGGATCGCGTCCGCGACCTGCATCGCGAGCTCGCGGGTCGGGGTCAGGACGACGGCCTGGACGGCGCCGAGCTGCGGGTCGACGGCGGCGAGCAGCGGGAGGCCGAACGCGGCGGTCTTGCCGGTGCCGGTCTGGGCGACGCCGACGATGTCGCGGCCGTCGAGCAGGGCCGGGACGGCCTGGGCCTGGATGGCGGACGGGGTCTCGAAGCCGAGGTCGGCGATCGCGCGCTCGAGGGCGGCGGGCATGCCGAGGTCGGAGAAGGATGCGGGCAGGACAGAGCTCATGGGTATGGGAAACCGATCATCACGGGGCGGAGCCCTGACCGGCATCGGATTGATGCGCGGCGGGTCGCAACCCCAGACCACCCATCGGCTACCGGTCTGACCGGTGCCTCGACCACACGACATCCTGGGCCCGATTCAACGGGCCGGTGTCTCGACGGGGGACGCGACGAACTCCAAGTTCGGGTGAGAGTCTACGCGGCGGGCACCCGCCCGTGGGGGAAAAGGCAGGGTGACGTCAGGCACAGCGTGCTAGGCGAGGCCCAGCCGCGGCGCCTCGATCGCGGGGCAGGCGTCCATGACGACGTCCAGCCCGGCGGCGCGTGCGCGCTGCGCGGCGTCCTCGTCGACGACGCCGAGCTGCAGCCAGACGGCCTTGGCGCCGATCGCGATCGCCTCGTCGACGACGGCCCCGGCGAGCGCCGAGTTCACGAACACGTCGACGACGTCGACCTGGTCCGGGACGTCGGAGAGCGTCGCGTAGCCCGTCGCGCCGTGCACGTCCGCCGCCGCGGGGTGCACCGGGACGATCTCGTGGCCGAGGCGCTGCACGAACCGCGCGACGCCGTACGCGGCGCGGTCGGTGTTGGTCGAGAGCCCGACGACCGCCCACCTGCCGGGCGTCGTGAGCAGGCGGCGGATCGTGTCCGTGTCGTTCTCGTGTGCCATCCCCGCAGCCTCGCACGCGCGACGCCCGCGTGCGTGGCGCCGGCACCGAGCGGTCACCGACGGTACCGTAGGATCGACCCGGTCCTGGCCCTCGTGGGGGAGGACCGGGCGACGATCAGGAGGACACGCGGGTGAGCAGCGAGCTGGTCAGCAACCGCGTGCTCACCGTCCCCAACGCGATCAGCTTCGCGCGGCTGCTGCTCGTCCCGGTCTTCGCGGTGCTCATCGCGACCGAGCACGACGGCTGGGCGGTCCTCGTCCTGGCGGCGTCGGGCGCGAGCGACTGGCTCGACGGCGTGCTCGCCCGGCGCCTGCACCAGGTGTCGCGGCTCGGGCAGCTGCTCGACCCGGCCGCCGACCGCCTGTTCATCCTCGTGACGCTCGTCGGCCTCGCCTGGCGCGAGATCGTGCCGCTGTGGCTGCTCCTGGTCCTGGTCGCGCGCGACGTGGTGCTCGGCATCATGCTCCTCGTGCTCGGGCGGGCCGGGTACCCGCCGCTGCCGGTGCACCTGGCCGGGAAGGCCGGCACCTTCGCGCTGCTCTACGCCTTCCCCCTGCTGCTGCTGTCCGAGTGGGACTCGGTGCTGGGGACGGTCGCGCAGGTCGCCGGCTGGGCGTTCGCGCTGTGGGGCGTGGGCCTGTACTGGTTCGCCGGCTTCCTCTACCTCGAGCAGGCGCGCCGCCTGCTGCGCCCCGCGCCCCGGTCCGCATGACGAGCCGGCACGCCGACGGGGCCGGCGACGTCCAGGTGGACCGTCGACCGGACGCGTCGATGACGCTGCTCACCGAGTTCTACCGCCGCCCGCTCGACCCCGGGTACGCGCTGGCCGCCGAGCGGCGGGCGGCCGGCGACGCCCCGCCGCGGCGACGGATCGGGCTCGTGGGGCTCGTCGTGCTGGCGGTCCTGCTGGGGCTCGGCACCGCGGCCGCGACGGCTGCCCTGCGCCAGCCGGTCGGGCAGGTGAGCGAGGCGCGCCGCGTGCTCGAGTCCCAGATCACCGAGCGCGGCGACGAGGCAGCCGAGCTGCAGCAGCAGGCACTGGCGCTCAGCGACGAGATCGCGACGATGCAGTCCAGCGCGCTCGGCTCGGCCGACGAGCCGCTGCAGTCCGCCCTGACCGCCGGCGCCGTCGAGGCGGGTTCGCTCGCCGCAGACGGCCCCGGGCTGCGTGTCGTGCTGACCGACGCGAAGAGCGACAACCCCGATGCCGAGGACCCGGACAACCGCGTCCAGGACATCGACCTGCAGGTGCTGGTCAACGGGCTGTGGGAGGCGGGCGCCGAGGCGATCGCGATCAACGGGCAGCGCCTGACGTCGATGACCGCGATCCGCAGCGCAGGCAGCGCCGTGCTCGTCGACCTCGTCGCGCTCAGCAGCCCGTACACGGTCGAGGCGATCGGCGACTCGGTGCAGATGCAGACCGAGCTCGCACGGACGTCGACCGGCCAGCTCCTGGCGACGTTGCGCGCGACGTACGGCATCGGCGTGGACATGTCCTCCGAGCGCCGTCTCGAGCTGCCGGGTGCCGGCCTCACCGCGCTCCGATCGGCCAGCGTGCCCGAGGACTCACGGCTTCCCGTACCCGCGAGCGACGCGCCGAGCGACCCGGTTTCGTCGGGTGGCGCGGGTGTGGCAGGGTCGGCGGGTCGAGCAGGAGGGGGTGGCCAGTGATCGCCGTGATCGGCCTCGTCGTGGGTGTCGTCGCCGGGCTGCTGCTGCAGCCCACCGTGCCCCTCGAGCTCCAGCCCTACCTGCCGATCGCCGTCGTGGCCGCGCTGGACGCCCTGTTCGGCGGCTTGCGGGCGATGCTGGACGGGATCTTCGACGACCGGGTGTTCCTCACCTCGTTCCTGTCGAACGTCGTCGTCGCGGCACTCATCGTGTTCCTCGGCGACCAGCTCGGCGTCGGCACGCAGCTGTCGACGGCCGTCGTCGTCGTGCTCGGCATCCGGATCTTCTCCAACGCGGCCTCGATCCGTCGCCACCTGTTCAAGGCCTGACGTGACCGAGCCCACGCCTCCAGCAAGACCGTCGACAGGGTGGGCCACCCTGCGCACCGCCCTGCGGTTCCGCGCGTCGCGCGGCCAGATCCTCGCGGGCCTGCTGTGCGCGGCACTCGGCTTCGCGCTGGTCGTCCAGGTCCGGCAGAACAACGAGGCGAGCCTGTCCGGTCTCAGCCAGGCCGACCTCGTGCGGATCCTCGACGAGACGACGTCGCGCGGTGACGCACTGGCGACCGAGGTCAACGACCTGCGCGGCGAGCGCGACGAGCTGATGTCGGGCTCGGACAAGCGCCAGGCCGCGCTCGACGCCCTGCGTCGCAGCGCCGAGACCCAGGGCATCCTCACGGGCCGGCTGCCGGCTGAGGGCCCGGGCGTGATCGCGACGCTCACCGAGCCGAACGGCCAGATCAAGCCCGTGACGATGCTCAACATGCTCGAGGAGCTGCGCAACGCGGGCGCCGAGGCGATCGACCTCAACGGCCACCGGATCACCGCGAGCAGCGCGTTCGCCGGCATCCCCGGCGCCGTGACGCTCGACGGGGTGGTCCTCACGGCCCCGTTCACGTGGACCGCGATCGGGGACCCGGACACGATCGCGACCGCGCTGCAGATCCCCGGCGGTGCACTCGCGGCGGTCCGGGGCAACGGCGGCGAGGGCGACCTGCAGCGGCGCACCAAGCTCGAGATCCGCTCGGTGCGCACGCTGCCGGACCCCCAGTTCGCGACCCCCGTGCCGCCCGCGGCCGGTTGATCCCGATCTGTCTGATCTGTTCCGGCGCGATCGCAGGGCGAACACCGCCGGGCGGGCTGCGCACACCCAGCAGGTCCGCATAAGGTGTGCCTGACGCCGGCGACACCGGCGACTCGACGTGCAGGTGAGTGGCGGGAGACTCGATGAGCGACGACGGACAGGGTCTGGTTCCCGGCGCGGTCGAGCCCGAGGAGTTCCAGACCCAGCGTCCGCCGGCGCCGCGCCCGGCGGGTGCCGACACGACCATGACGTTCGGTCAGGTCGAGCCCGTCGAGATCGAGGCCGGGGCCCCCGTGGGCCTGACGCCCGACGAGGTCGCCGCCGTGCACGCCCTGCCGCCGACCTCGGCACTCCTGGTGATGCAGCGCGGTCCGAGCGCGGGCGCCAGGTTCCTCCTCGACGCCGAGCGCACGACCGCGGGCCGCTCCACGCGGGCGGACATCTTCCTCGACGACGTGACGGTCTCGCGCAAGCACGCCGAGTTCGTCCGCGAGGGCCGCAGCTTCGTGGTCCGCGACATCGGCTCCCTGAACGGCACGTACGTCAACCGCTCGCGCATCGACGAGGCCGTGCTGCGCTCGGGCGACGAGGTGCAGATCGGCAAGTACCGCCTGACGTTCCACCCGAGCCCGCACCGCGAGTCCGCGGACGCATGACGAACGCACGGGCCCAGCGGGCGTCGCAGCCTGTCGTCCCGGAGGACGTCGATACCGCGAACGACGCCGAGGCCGAATCCTGGCCGCGGGGGATCTCCCGGCGCGCCACGATGCGGATCTCCGACGTCCTGGCGGCGCTCGAGATCGAGTTCCCGGCCGTGACCACCTCCAAGCTGCGCTTCCTCGAGGAGCAGGGCCTGGTCGAACCGGTCCGCACGCCCGCTGGCTACCGCCAGTACTCGCCCGCGGACATCGAGCGGCTGCGCTTCGTCCTGCGCCAGCAGCGCGACCGGTACATGCCGCTGAAGGTCATCGGCGAACGCCTCGCCGCGCTCGACGCGGGGGAGGAGGACGAACCGACCTCGCCCGCCCGCCTGGCGACGCGCGACGGTGTGCGGCAGTCCTCCAACGGTCGCTGGACCGCGGCCGCCCTCGCAGCCGAGGCGGGTGTGTCCGAGGAGCTCGTCACCGAGCTCGTCGCTGCCGGCGTGCTGCGCCCGAACGACAACGGCTACTTCGACCCGTGGGCCAGGGACGTGGCCTCGTCGGCCGCGGCGCTGGCCGAGCACGGCATCGACGTGCGGCACCTGCGCCAGTTCCGGGCCGCGGCCGACCGGCAGGTCGACCTCGTCGAGCAGCTCGTCGCGCCGCTGCGCGGACAGCGCAGCGCCTCGTCGCGCGCGCACGCCGGGACCCTCGCCGCCGAGGTGGGAGAGCTGTGCGCGCGCATGCACACGGCCCTGGTCCGCGCCTCGGTCGCCGATCTCGCCCCCTGACGGCGCGTCCGCTCTGGCCCCGCCGCCGACCGGGTCGTAGGTTGGCCCGATGGGGGAGGATCCGGATCTCGTGACCGTCGAGGTCGTCGGCGTCAGGCAGCACCTGAGCGCCGACGAGATCGTCGTGCTGCTGCTCGACGCGGACGCCGAGCTGCTCGTCCCGATCCTCATCGGACCGGCCGAGGCGTCGGCCATCGCGTCCGCCCAGGCGGGCATCGTGCCGCCCCGGCCCATGACCCACGACCTGCTGCGGGACGTGATCGTGGCCACCGGCGACGGGCTCGACCACGTCGAGATCACCCGGCTCGACGAGGGTGTCTTCTACGCGGACCTCGTGCTGCAGCGGGACCGTCGCGTCGACTCGCGCGCGTCTGACGCGATCGCGCTCGCGCTGCGATTCGGGGTGCCGGTCCTGTGCTCGGCCGAGGTGGTCGCGGTCGCCGGGATCGAGGTGCGTACGTCGACGTCCGAGCAGGACCTGGAGCGGTTCCGGGAGTTCCTCGACCACGTCACGCCCGAGGACTTCGAGACGGGCGCGGAGCCCGAGGAGACCTAAACCTTCGCCTTCAGGTCGAAGGTGAGACACGCCGGGCCGACACGCCCGCGCGCCTCATTGCGGAAGCACCCTGCCGGGCCTAGCGTTGCGGAAGGTCAGGGGACTGGCCGCGCGCTACCACCCGTGCCGCGCGCGACGACTGGAGGATCCGTGAGCACCACCGAGAACGCCGAGACAACCGCCGGCGTCCCGCAGCGGGCACAGGGCCTCCTGTTCGACGACGACCTTCCCGACCTGGACACGTCCAGCGGCTACCGCGGGCCGACGGCCTGCCGCGCAGCCGGCATCACCTACCGACAGCTCGACTACTGGGCCCGCACCGGCCTGGTCGAGGCGTCGATCCGCCCCGCCACCGGCTCGGGCACGCAGCGGCTGTACAGCTTCCGGGACATCCTGGTGCTCAAGGTCGTCAAGCGACTGCTGGACACGGGCGTGTCGCTGCAGCAGATCCGCACGGCCGTCAGCCACCTGCGCGAGCGCGGTGTCGACGACCTGGCGCAGATCACCCTGATGTCCGACGGCGCGTCGGTCTACGAGTGCACCTCCGCCGACGAGGTCATCGACCTGGTGCAGGGCGGGCAGGGCGTGTTCGGCATCGCGGTCGGCCGCGTGTGGCGCGAGGTCGAGGGTTCGCTCGCGGCACTGCCGACCGAGCGCGCCGAGGACGACGAGGCACCCGTCGAGCCCGGGCACGACGAGCTCGCGCTGCGTCGCCAGGCGCGCTCCGCCGGCTGACAGCTTCTCGAGAAGGCCCCTGACCTCGGTCGGGGGCCTTCGTCGTGCGTGCCTGCTTATCGACGCGGCGCGCGCAAGGCGCGGTCGAGCAGGCCGTCGAACGTCTTCGCGAGCTCCGCCGCCGCCGCACCGGGCCACGCGTGCACGGGCTGCGCGGCACCCTGGGCCTGCTGCAGCGCGGCACGCTCGGGCACGAACGGCTGGAGGATGAGCGGCCCGTACAGGTTGCCCAGCTCCTCGAGCCGGAACGCCTGCTCGACCGAGCGCGCGCGCACGCGGTTGACCACGATGCCGAGCGGCTGCAGGGAGGGGGCTGCCTCGCGGCGCAGCTCGTCGATCGTGCGCATCGCGCGGCCGACGGCCATCACGGCGAACAGCCCGGGCTCCGTGACCACGATCGCGCGGTCGCAGGCCGTCAGCCCGGTGCGCGTGAGGCTGCCGAGCGAGGGCGGGCAGTCGATCAGGACCAGGTCGTAGCCGCGGATCCAGGGCAGGGCGAACCGCAGGCGGTCGACGTCGGTGGACTGCAGGCGGTCGTGGACCGCCGAGCGCTCGGAGCCGGCCAGGACGTCGAGGCCGTCGTCGGCCCACGAGCTCAGGACGGTCGCCGCGGCGATGGTGCGCTCGTTGGCGTCGGCGAGGACGTCGGCGACGTCGCCGTGCTCGGGCCGGGCGCCGAGCGCCATCGTCGAGTCGCCCTGGGGGTCCAGGTCGATCACCAACGTGCGCAGGCCGCGTTCGAGCGCCGCCGAGGCGAGCCCCAGCGTCACCGACGTCTTGCCCACGCCACCCTTGAGACTGCACACCCCGAGCACCAGCACGGACGTCACCGTACCCGTTTCCGTCACCCGTCCGATTCACGCCGACGAGGAGCGCGCCGGGGCGCGTCGGGGGAGACTGGCGGCATGACGACGACGCTGACCCGCTGGTCGCACGCCTGCATCCGCCTCGAGCGCGGCTCCGACGTGCTCGTGATCGACCCCGGGGTCTTCACCGACGCCGCGTCGGCCCTCGCCGGCTGCCGCGCGATCCTCATCACGCACGAGCACGTCGACCACCTCGACGTCGGACCCGTCGCCGCGGCCGTCGCGGCCGGCGCTCACGTCTGGGGGCCCGCCGAGGCCCTCGCGGCGCTGTCGGCGGCCGGTGCAGAGCCTGAGTCGCTGCACACCGTCGCGGGTGGCGACACCGTCACGGCGGGCGGCTTCGAGGTCGAGGTCGTGGGGGAGTGGCACGCGCAGATCCACCCGGACATCCCGCTGGTCAAGAACGTGGGCTACCTCGTCGAGCGCGTGCTGCACCCCGGCGACTCGTTCGTCTCGGTGGATCCCGGCACCGTCGACGTGCTGCTCGCGCCGGTCGCCGGCCCGTGGCTGAAGGTCTCCGAGGCGATCGACTACGTGCGCGCCGTCGCGCCGTCCCGGGCGGTCGTCATCCACGACGCGCCGCTGTCCGACGCCGGGCGCCAGCTGACCCTGCGCCTCGTCACCGCGCTCGGCGGTGCCGGGGATCCCATCGTGCTCGCCCCCGGCGAGTCCATCGAGCTGTGAAGGAGCACACCATGAGCGAGCAACCGCACGAGGTCCCCGAGCTGGAGTTCGACGAGACGATCCCACCGCGCCCGGAGGAGGAGATCGCCGACGCGGCCCGCGCGGAGCCCGACCCAGAGGGACACGGCGCCCCGTCCTGACCTGCGGGGGCGTCCGGATACGGCATTCTGTCCTGGTGCTGATCAGACGCGTGGCGGAAGACGACTGGGCCGTGGTCCGCGACGTGCGGCTGCGCGCCCTGCGGGAGGACCCGACCGTCTTCGGCTCGTCCCTCGCGCGCGAGGAGATGTTCAAGGAGTCGCACTGGCGCATGCGCGTGCGCACCGTGAGCACGTGGGTAGCACTGGACAGCACCGGCACGCCGCGCGGCATCGTCTCGATGCTGCTCGAGCCCGGTTCGCCCGCCGACGACCGGCACGTCGTGGCGCTGTGGGTTGCGCCCGAGGTGCGCCGGCAGGGGATCGGCTGGCGCCTTCTCGACACCGTGCGCCTCGCAGCGGTCGACGAGGACGCCCGGACCGTGTCGCTGTGGATGGTCGACGACAACCACGCGGCCGGCGACCTGTACGTCCGTGCCGGCTTCGCGCGAACGGGGGAGCGCCACGAGCTGCAGCGCGACCCCGAGCGGATCGAGGAGCGCTACGTCCTGACGCTGCGGTGAGCGCTGGACAGCACCCGGTCCAGGCGCGAGCATGCCGAGCATGAGATCACGCATGCCCGGGATGTGGTGGGGGACCGCCATCGAGGCGCCCGACCCGTCCGCGCTGGCGCGGTTCTACTCCGAGCTCGTCGGCTGGCCCATCGGGCACGAGGAGCCGGGCACGGCGATCCTGGCGGCGCCCGGGGGAGCGACCTATGTGGTCTTCCAGCAGGCGACCGACTACCGCCGCCCGGTCTGGCCGCCCGTCGAGGGTGAGCAGCGGCCGATGATGCACCTCGACTTCCAGGTCGGCGATCTCGCGTCGGCGGTCGACGAGGCGTTGGCGCTCGGAGCGATGCTCGCCGACCACCAGCCGCAGGAGAACGTGCGCGTGCTGCTCGACCCGGCGGGGCACCCGTTCTGCCTGTGCCGGGACGACTGAGGGATCAGGGACCGCTTCCGGAGGCGAAGCGCGTCGAGAGCGACGCGATCCGCTGCGCCCCGGTGGCAGGGTCGACCACGACCGTCGCGTGCACCAGGACTGTGGCCGTGGGCTGTGCGTAGGCCACCCGACCGTGACCGACCTGAGCCGTCGTGGCCCAGGTGTCGGCGGACGCCTCGATCCTCGTGGTGCCGGCGTCGGTGCTCGTCGACGTGCAGTCGAGTCGCGCGACGCCGCCGCCGAGGGCGCGCGACGTCGCGGCGGCTCCGGGATCGAACGCCGTGGCGCTCGACAGCTGCTGCAGCTCGAATGGTGTGGCGCTGTCCGTGAACAGCGTGGAGATCGTGGCCTCGCCGTGGGCCTGGAGAGCCGCCGCATCCGCCGCTGAGTAGCCATGCGTGACGGTTGCGCCCAGTGGCACCGCCAGGGACTGGCGGAACTCGAGCGCGGCGCGGGTGACGTCCAGCGCCCCGGACGCCACCGCATCGGCGCCGGAGCAGTACTGGGTGGCGACGCGCGCCGGCTCGTCGGGGCGCTCCGTGGCATCCGACGGTCGCGACGCCGCGGACGTCACCGCAAACGTGCCGGCTGTCGCTGCGACGAGGGCGATCGTCGTGATGACGACGGAGCCGAAGCGCGCAGTGCGTGGTGGGCGGACGTCCTGCAGGGGGCTGTCGATCATCGCGGCGCCGTTCCCGAGTGCGAGTGCTGCTTGGCCAGAACATAGCGGTCGGGGGAGTCGTTCCGCTGGTCAAACCGGTGGCCCGTGCGCGACAGTTTGGTTCGCCGAATTGAAGGGAAACGCACGTGGAGGCATGGCAGGGGAGCGAGAGCCTCCTCGCGTACCTGAAGGCCGCGGTCGCGCGCCTGGACGGTTTCGACTCTCGCGAGGGCGAACGTGGCTCCGTGGCGTCCGTGCGGATCTGGCGCCGGGAGGCGCCCGAGATCTGGGCCGAGGTCGCAGCCAACGGTGACCTGTGGCAGATGGTCGCGACCGTCGGCGGGTTCCTGTACGTCGATCTGAACGAAGGATCGTCCGAGGCCGAGGTCCACGCCGATCTGGACAAGCTCGTCGAGATCGCGCGCTCGTACTGCGACCAGCGGCCACAGCCTCGTGGTCGACTGAGTCCGAAGATCACCGTACGGACTCCGAGGGGTGAGTTGGTGATGCCTCGATCGACGGCGACGAACATTCGGGAGTTCTTCGCGGGGTCCTGGCTCCGGGGCCCTCTCCGGTGAACTGACATAATGTTCATTATCGGCGTAACGTGGGAAGGTTCCGAGGTGGTCGTGGAGCTCCGTCTGGCCACGGTCGCCGACGCCGAGGACATCGGTCGCTTCCAGACGCGTTCCTGGGACCAGACGTACCGCGGGACCGTGCCGGACGCCTACCTCGACGCGACGGCGTGGCAGCTGCGTGCGTCCCGATGGCACAGCCGGATCGTCGGTGACCGGGTCGTCTGGCTGGCGCGGCATCGTGGCGACGTCGTCGGCGTGGCGAGCACCGCGTCCACCGACGTCGCCCGAGGCGACCTCCCGGCGCTCGAGCTGGCCTCGATCTACGTCGATGCGTCCCAGCACGGCTCCGGGCTGGCTGCCGAGCTCCTCGAAGCGGCCATCGGCGACGCGCCGGCCCACCTGTGGGTCTTCACGTCGAACCTGCGCGCCCAGCGGTTCTACGCGAAACACCGTTTCGTCGCGACCGACGAGCACCAGAGCGATCCGGACACCGGCCTGGGCGAGACGCGGTGGGTCCGGCGCTGAGCGGTGCGACTCCCCCCGCTGGTTCACGTCGGCGGCTCGGCCTAGGTTCGACGCAGGCAGTGGCACGAGGAAGGACAGACATGGCTGACTCCGAGCGCACGGGCGACCTGCGAGGCACCCGGTTCGTCGGCGCGAACCTGCGCGGCGCCCGGTTCATCGGCAGCGACCTGTCCGGCGTCGTGATGCGCGGCGTCGACGCGGACGGCGCCGACATCGACGCGCCCTGGCTCCCCGACGGCGAGTCGTTCCTGGTCAACGGCGTGAACGTGATCCCGTTCGTCGAGGCCGAGCTCGACGCGCGCTTCCCGGGTCGCTCGCAGCGCCGCGCACCCGACGCGGACGGGCTGCGCGCGGCGTGGGCAGTGCTCGAGGACACCTGGGCGGCGACGGTCGCTCGCGCGGACGCGATGCCCGAGGGCACGGTCGACGAGCAGGTCGACGGCGAGTGGTCGTTCGCGCAGACGCTGCGGCACCTCGTGCTGGCCACGAACACGTGGTTGGGCCGCGCGATCCTGGGGATCGAGCAGCCGTTCCACCCGCTCGGCCTCGCGAACGCCGGCGCGGCGGACGACGGGCTGGACATGTCGATCTTCGTCACGGAGCCGCCGACCTACGCCGAGATTCTCGAGGTGCGGCGCGAGCATCAAGGCATGGTCCGCGACTTCCTCGCGACCGTCACGGAGGCCGACCTGGAGATCGTCCGGAAGAACCCGTGGGCTCCCCAGTACCCCGAGACCACGCGGTCCTGCCTTCACGTGATCCTCGAGGAGGAGTGGGAGCACCACCGCTACGCCGTGCGCGACCTCGACTCCCTCGCGGCGCGCGACGTCAGCTCACCGACTGCTTGACCAGCGCGACGAGCTTCTTCTCGTCGGACGCCGTCAGCTTCGTCAGCGCGTACGCGGACGGCCACATCGAGCCGTCGTCGAGGTTGGCGGTGTCGTTGAAGCCGAGCGTCGAGTATCGCGCCTTGAACTTCGAGGCAGGCTGGAAGAACACGACGACCTTGCCGTCCTTGGCGTAGGCGGGCATCCCGTACCAGGTGCGCGGCGTCAGGTCGGGTGCGGCCTCGGTGATCAGGGCGTGGACCCGATCGGCCAGCTCGCGGTCCTCGTCGGGCAGCTCGGCGATCTTGGCGCGGACCTCGGCGTCGCCGTCGGCCTTCTTGCCGCTCGCCGTGCGCGCGGCCTTGGCCTCGGCGGCGCGCTCCTTCATGGCAGCGCGCTCCTCGTCGGTGAACGCGGCCCCGGTCTTGGTGCTGCTCTTGGTCGTCGTCATGGCGGTTCCCTTCATCGGTTCGTCGTCGAGCACGACCGTAGCGACGGCGAGATGGGCGCGCTTCTTCGATCCTGACCGATGTCAGGGCACCAGGACGAGGCGCTGACCGGGGCGCACCGGCCGGGTCCACGCGTGCTCCACGTCGGCGAGCGGCACGGCCAGCGCGTCGACGGTGAGCACGCCGGACGCCACGAGGGCGGCCAGCGCGGGCAGCTCGGCGACGATCCCGGCCGTGGTGACCGAGCCCTGGCCGCTGCCGAGGACGCTGAGGTTCGCGGCGCGCAGCAGGAAGGACGGCAGGGCGATCTCCGGGCCGGCCATCGACCCGACCTGGACCCACGCGAGCGGTCTGGACCGGTCCGTCCTGGCCATCAGGACCGCCTTCATGGCCTGCTCGGTCGGGCGGCCCCAGAGGTAGTCAACGACGACATCGACGTCCCCGGCGGCCCGCCCGAGACGGTCCCCGGCGTCGTCGCCGTCCAGCGAGACGACCTCGTCGGCCCCGAGAGCGTCCACGAGCTCGAGGTGCTGCGCGTCGCGGCCGGCCCCGATCACGCGGGAGGCGCCCAGGTGACGGGCGATCTGGACCGCGAGCTGACCGGCGTTGCCGGTGGCGCCCAGCACCAGCACCGATCCCCCGGGCTGGAAGCCGACGCGGCGACGCAGCGCGACCCACGACGACATCCCGGGGTTCATCGCCGCGGCGACCGCGACCGGGTCGGTGTCGACGGGCAGCGTGATCGAGCGACGACGGTCGACGAGTGCCCGCGCGGCCATCGTGCCCGGCGCGTCGTCCGAGGCGACGAAGTACACGAGGCCACCATCGGGCGTGCGGCCGACGCCGTCGACGCCCGGGACCATCGGCAGCGTGCCCTCGGACGTGTAGTGCGTGCCGTCGGCCCCGGACCGGACCCGCGGGTGCAGGCCGGCGGCCAGGACGTCGACGACGACCTCGTCGGGCGTCCGGGCCACGGGCACGTCGATCGTGTCGTAGCGCGGGAGCTCGTCGAACGAGTGGACGACTGCGGCGTGCATGCGGCTCTCCTCCCCCGCGCTCGTCGAGCGCGGGTCATCGGTAGTACGTGGGACGAACTAATTGTCAAAGTAGTTCGCGACACGTACTACGTCAAGTAGGGTGCCTGCATGAGCACAGCTCCCGATGCCACCGTCGACGCACTCGTCCAGCTGTCGTTCGCCGTCCAGCGGATCCTCGCGACCGTGGGCGCCGAGCGCGAGCTGTCCGTCGTGCAGATGCGCCTGCTCGGCATCGTCCGCGACCGCAGGATCGGGATGGCCGAGCTCGGCCTGCACCTCGGGCTCGACAAGTCCTCGGTCACGGGCCTGGTCACGCGCGCCGAGCGCCGCGGGCTCGTGCAGCGCTCCCCCTCCCCCGACGACGGGCGCGCCGTGCACGTCACCCTCACTCCCCTGGGCCGCGACTGGACCGAGCAGGGCGCGGCGGAGGTCGGCGCCGCCATCGGCGAGCTCACCGCACGCCTGGATGCCGACCAGCGGGCGCTCCTGACCTCGCTCGCGGCGTCGCTCGTCAGCGGTCGAGCCACTCCTCGATGACGGGGACCACCGCCCGCAGGTCACTGCCGACGACCGTGCGGTGGGCCGCCGCACTCGCGGCCGCGTTCGCGTTGAAGCCGACCGCCAGACCCACGGCCCCGAACAGCGGCACGTCCGAGCGTCCGTCGCCGATCGCGACGCAGTCCGCCATCGAGACCCCCGCCGCCTTCGCCGTCCGCACGGCGTACTCGAGCTTGCCGAGCTCGTCGATCGAGAGTTCCACCTCGCCGGTGTAGACGCCGTCGACGCGGCCGACGCGTGCCCCGCTGGCGTGCAGGAAGCCGAACCGCTCGCACAGCTCGTCGCCGACGGCGTGCCACGCGAGCGTCGCCAGCACCGGCCGCAGGTCCCGCTCGATGCACCACGCCACGGTCTCGGCGATGCCGTCGACGAGAGGCAGGTCCGCCAGCCACGTGCGCACCTGCGCGACGGACGTTCCCGCCCAGCGGATCGCGTCCAGCCGCTCCACGTCCGGCCCGGGGATCAGACCGCGGTCCCAGAGGTCCTCGGCCTCGAGCAGCTCCGCCGCGTGCCCGAGCCGGTGCGCGATGTGGACGGCGCTCGACGCGGCACCGGGCACGAGCGTGCCGTCCACGTCGACGAAGACGATGCCGCGCGCCATGCCATCTCCCCCTGTCGGTCGCGTCACATCGTGGCGCATCGACCAGGATCGAGGAAGGTGCAGGCCATTGCGCACGTTGTCCAGGATGGATCGACCCGACGGAGGACCACGCGCATGCCCGACTACGGCCACACCCTCAGCTTCGGCGCCTTCCTGACTCCGCAGGCCGACGACCCGCAGCGGGTCGTCGCGCTCGCACAGGCGAGCGAGCGCCACGGACTGGACCTCGTGACGTTCCAGGACCACCCCTACCAGCCGTCGTTCCTCGACACGTGGACGCTGCTGTCCTGGGTCGCCGCCTCGACGCAGCGCGTGCAGCTCGCGGGCAACGTGCTCAACCTCCCGCTGCGGCCCCCGGCCGTGCTCGCGAAGGCCGCGGCGAGCCTCGACCTGCTCTCGGGCGGACGGGTCGCGCTCGGGCTCGGGTCCGGGGCGTTCTGGGACGCGATCGTGGCGATGGGGGCGCCCCGGATGACGCCGGGCCAGGCGGTCACCGCGCTCGACGAGGGCATCGACGTGATCCGCGGCCTGTGGGACACCGACACCCGCGGCGTGCTGCGAGCCGGCGGCGGGTACCACGGGGTCGACGGGGCCAAGCGCGGACCCGCGCCGGCGCACGACATCCCGATCTGGCTCGGCGCGTACAAGCCGCGCATGCTCGGGCTCGTCGGGCGCAAGGCCGACGGCTGGCTGCCGAGCCTCGGCTACCTCCAGCCCGGTGACCTCGCCGCGGGCAACGCGCGCATCGACGAGGCCGCGGCCGAGGCCGGCCGTGACCCGCGCGAGATCCGTCGGCTGCTCAACCTCGGCGGCATCACGGCCGCGAGCATCGACGACTGGGTCGACGAGCTGCTCCCGATGGTCCTCGAGGACGGCGTCTCCACGCTCGTCCTGGGCAGCGACGACGAGCGTGCGCTCGCGCTGTTCGGCGAGGAGCTGGCACCCGCGCTGCGCGAGGCGGTCGCGTCCGAGCGCCGAGCCGCGGGGACCACGACCGGCGCGGTGCGCTCGGCCGCGTCGCTCGCCAAGCGCGCCCCGGGAATCGACTACGACGCGATCCCGCCCGCGCTCGCGGACCTCGTCGTCGAACCCGGCGACCGCGGCTACGGCGCGGTGCGCTCGACCTACATCTGGGCCGGCTCTCCCGGCCTCGTGGTCCAGCCGCGCGACGCCGCCGGGGTGGCCGAGGCCGTGCGGTTCGCGCGCACCCAGGACGTGCCGTTCGCCGTGCGGTCGGGCGGGCACGGCATCGCGGGTCGCTCGACGAACGACGGTGGCATCGTCATCGACCTCGGTGCCCTCGACTCCATCGAGGTGCTCGACCCCGACCGGCGCGTGGTGCGGCTGGGCGCCGGCGCGCACTGGGGCGACGTCGCCGCGACGCTGTCCCCGCTCGGCATGGCGATCAGCTCGGGCGACTACGGCGACGTCGGGGTCGGTGGCCTCGTCGTCGCGGGCGGTCAGGGGCTGCTCGGTCGTTCGTACGGGCTGACCCTCGACCACGTCGTCGCGGCCGAGGTCGTGCTTGCGGACGGCTCGCTCGTGCGGGCGTCGGCCGACGAGCACCCCGACCTGCTGTGGGCCGTGCGTGGAGCGGGCGCGGCCGTCGGGATCGTCGTCTCCGTCGACGTCGAGGCAGCCCCCGTGGGCGACGTCGTGCTCGCCACCTTCGTCTACGACGCGACGGACACGGCGGCCCTGCTCGTCGCGTGGGCGGACCAGGTCGAGCGCTCGCCGTGGGAGCTGACCAGCTTCCTCACGCTCGTCCCCGCGCGCCGCGACCAGCCGGCGATCGCGCAGGCGATGACGGTGTGGGCGGGCGACGACACCGAGGCGGCCGTTGCCGCCCTCGACCCGTTCATGGCTGTGGGTCCGGTGCTCCAGCAGCAGGCCAACCTGCTCCCGTACTCCGGCGTGATGCAGGCCCACCACGCGCGGCACGAGGGCGGGGCACCCGCGAACATCCGGGGAGGGCTCGTCGAGCACGTCACACCGCGGGTTGCCGGGGTCCTCGCTGACCTGCTCGCGGCGCACGAGTCGCCGATGCTGCAGCTGCGGGCCGTCGGCGGCGCCGTCAACGCGACGCCCGCCGACGCGACGGCCTACGCGCACCGCACGCAGAACTTCTCCCTGTCCGCGATCACGACCGCCTCGGGTCGTGCGGCGCTCGACCGGCGCTGGGACCAGCTGTCCGACGACGTCACGGGGGTCTACCGGAGCTTCGACCTGGGCGACGACCGCCTCGAGCGTGCGTACCCGCCGGCGACCCTGGCGCGTCTGCGCACGGTGGCGGCGACCTACGACCCGGACGGGATCTTCGGGCACGACCTCCCCGTCCACGTGCCACGATGAACGTCATGAGCAGCCCTGACAGCCGCGAGGACGTCGCCGTGACAATTGCCCGCGTCGAGGCCGAGGAGCGTGAGCTCGCGTTCACGACCTTTACGCACGACGACGCCTGGCAGCTCGGGTGCATCCTGGTCGAGCTGGCCATCGCGCGCGACCTACCCGTCACGGTCGACATCCGCCGCGGCACGCAGCAGCTGTTCCACGCCGCGCGCCCGGGCACGGTCGCGGACAACGACTCGTGGATCGAGCGCAAGGTCCGGGTCGTCGAGCGGTTCGGTGCGTCGTCGTACCTCGTGGGCCTGCGCGCCCGGGCTCGCGGCACGACGTTCGCGCAGCAGCACGACCTGCCGCTGCAGCAGTTCGCGGCGCACGGCGGGGCGTTCCCCGTGCGCGTGCAGGGCGTCGGGATCGTCGGCGTCGTCACGGTCTCCGGCCTGCCGCAGGCCGACGACCACGCCCTGGTGGTCGAGGCCGTGCGCGCGTTCCTCGCCTGAGGTCAGCCGACCACAGCCCCCGCCCTGGCCGGCGTCGTCCACAGATCGGCGCCACCGGCCGGATCAGGGCGCGGTGGGCGGGGCACGCTCGTCGCATGACGAGCGCACCCCTGCACGAGTGGGACGACTGGGAAGACGAGCCTGGCCGGTACCCCAGCTACCTCGACGACGACGGACCGGACGACGACCTGCCCCTGCCACCCGGCGAGGTGCTGGTCTGCCCGGCGGACGTGCTCGAGTTCATGCTCCCCCTGATCGGGCCCGAGCGGGCCGGGCCGATGGCCCTGTGGTGTGCGCTCGTCGACCACGAGGACCGCACGCTCCCCCTCGTGATGCCGATCAGTGACGTCCCGATGCGCCCGGACCCCGAGCTCGTCACGTCGCTGGTGGGCCAGCTCCGCGAGGTGCTCCAGGACCGGGTGCCGGACGGCGGGCTCGTGTTCGCCGTCGTGCGGCGCACGGGCGGCGACCGCGGTGGGGTCGAGGTCGCGTGGTGCGCGGCGTTGATGGCGGCCGCCGAGCACGCGGGCGTGCGCGTGCGTGCCGTGGCCGCGGTGGGACGCGACCGGGCGCGGGTGCTGCAGTGGTAGGCCCGCCCGCGAGGTCAGGCCGGGGCGACCTCGTCGATCTCCGCGAGCTGCTTGAGCGACGGCTCCCACAGGATCGAGGCGACGTTCGCGCGCAGCTGGTCGGGCGTGCGGGCGCCGGCGATGACCGAGCCGACGGCCGGCTGGGCCGCCAGGCCACCGAGGGCCAGCGTGGCCAGGTCGACCTCCCACTGCGCGGCCAGGTCGGCGAGCGCCTCGATGCGGTCGAACTCGGCCGTCGCGAGCCGGTCGGGCAGCAGGGTGAGCCGCGAGCCCTCGGGGGCGGCCTCGCCGCGGCGGTACTTGCCCGTGAGCAGGCCGGACGCGAGGGGTACGTAGGGCAGGATGCCGACGCCGGCGCTCTCTGCCGCGGGTACGAGTTCTGCTTCCGCGGCGCGGTTGAGCAGGTTGTAGCGGTTCTGCGCGGAGACGAACGGCGTCAGGGCCCCGGTGCGGGCGGTCCAGTCCGCCTCGGTGAGCTGCCACGCGGCAAAGTTCGATGACCCGAGGTAGCGGACCTTGCCCTCCAGCACGAGCTCGTGGAGCGCCGCGAGCGTCTCCTCGATCGGCGTCAGCGGGTCGGGAACGTGGAGCTGGTAGAGGTCGATGTAGTCCGTGCCGAGGCGCTGCAACGAGCTCTCGACCGCCCGGCGCACGTACCGGCGCGATCCGCGCGCGCCCCAGTCCGGGCCGTTGAGCCCGCGCACGTCGGCACCGAACTTCGTGGCGACGAGCACGTCGTCGCGGCGCGAACCGAGCGCGGCGCCGAGCAGCTCCTCGCTCTGGCCAGGCGTCCCGCCGTACACGTCGGCCGTGTCGAAGAAGGTCACGCCCGCGTCGAGCGCAGCCTCGACCAGAGGTGTGACGAGATCGGGGGCCAGGGTGTGCCCGAACGTGTTGCACCCGAGCCCGGCGGTCGATACGGTCAGGCCGCTGTCACCGAGGCGGCGGAAGGTCATCGTGGGAAGAATCACCCTCGAACCCTAAGCCTGCGCCGCCCTCCCGACGTGCGTTCACGAAGCCTTCACGTCAGGCTGGAACACTAGGACGTCGCGCACCGTTGACATCGGTGGCAGTACTCACTCTCGACGGCCGTAACCCGGCACGGAGGTCCCCAGATGGCGAACAGGTCCCTGCGCGGCATGCGCATCGGGTCCCAGAGCATGGAGTCGGAGGAGGGCGTCGACTTCGCCCCCCGTCTCCAGGCCCACTACGACTGCCCCAACGGGCACACGATCATCCTGCCGTTCTCGGTCGAGGCCGATGTCCCGGTGGTGTGGGAGTGCCGTTGCGGCACCGAGGCGCTGCTCCGCGACGCGTCCCGTCCCGAGGCGAAGGCCGGCAAGCCGCCGCGCACGCACTGGGACATGCTGCTCGAGCGCCGCACGATCGGCGAGCTCCAGGAGCTGCTGGACGAGCGCCTCGACCTGCTGCGGTCGGGCAAGCTGCGCCGCTCCGCCTGATGCACCCCCGGCCCTCAGGGCCGGCGCACGACCCTTCGGAACGCTCCCGCCGCCTGGCGGGAGCGTTCTGCTATCCCCCACCGGGTGACCGAGACCAGCGCCTCGACGATGATCGCGCGCGTCATCTTCGACGCACCGACCTCGCGCTCGACGAACGTGATGGGCACCTCGAGCACGCGGGCACCCGCCCGGACCGAGCGCCAGGACATGTCGACCTGGAAGCAGTACCCCTGCGACTGGACCTCCCCCAGCGGCAGCGACGCGAGGAGCGGCGCACGGTAGGCGCGGAATCCGCCGGTCGCGTCACGCAGCGGGATGCCGAGCATGAGGCGCGTGTAGGTGTTGGCGCCGCGCGAGAGGACCTCGCGGTTCTTGGGCCAGTTCACGACCGACCCGCCCGGTACCCAGCGCGAGCCGAGCACGAGGTCGGCGTCGGCCAGCGCGGCGAGCAGCAGCGGAAGGTCCTGCGCGCGGTGCGAGCCGTCGGCGTCCATCTCGCAGACGACGTCGTAGCCGCGCTCCAGCGCCCAGCGGAAGCCGGCCACGTAGGCCGTGCCCAGGCCGAGCTTGCCGGAGCGGTGCAGCACGTGGATCTCGCGCGGAGCGGTGTCGGCCGCGGCGATCTGCTCGACGAGCGCGCCCGTCCCGTCCGGGGAGCCGTCGTCGACCACGAGGACGTGGGCTTCGGGGACGTGCTCGGCGAGGCGGGCCAGCGCGCCCGGGATCGACTCGTACTCGTTGTACGTCGGGACGACGACCAGGGTGGTCATGCGGCGACCGGCCGGTCGGCGCGGCGGATTCGCGAGGCCCCCACGGCGCCCGCGACGACGGTCGCGATCGCCAGGCCGTCGATGATCCAGGCGGGCCAGCTGCCCAGCCGCGTGGCGGGCGTCAGGGTGTCGCGCAGCGGGACGTTCGCGACCATCTGCTCGGCAGTGAACAGGCCGGTCTGCTGCGAGACCGTGCCGTTCGGGGTGATCACCGCGCTGACGCCGACGGTCGAGATCTGGATCGTCGCGCGGCCGTGCTCGACCGCGCGCACGCGGGACATGGCCAGCTGCTGCGTCGACTCGTCGGACCTGCCGAACGTCGCGTTGTTCGTCTGGACCACCAGCACCTCTCCCCCGGCGCGGACCGTGTCGCGCACCAGTGCGTCGTAGGCGACCTCGAAGCAGATGACGTCGCCGATGCCGACCGTGCGTCCGAGTCGCGCCGACTCGAGCGGGATGTAGCCGGGTCGGTCACCCGGGATCATGTCACGGGTCACGAGGTCCACGGCCGAGGAGAAGATGCGGGCGACCGAGCGCATCGGGATGTACTCGGCGAACGGTGCGGGGTGCTGCTTGGAGTACGTCGCGACGACGCCCCGCCCGGGCTCCCACAGCACCGCGGTGTTGTACCGGCCGCCGCTCTCGGCGTACTGGACGGTCCCGACGAGCATCGGGGCGTCGACGGCCTTCGCGGCGTCGTCGATCAGCTTCGCGGCCCCCGCGTCGACCTGCGGGTCGATGTCCGTACCGTTCTCGGGCCAGAGCACGATGTCGAGGTCACCGGGCTCGACCTGGTCGAGCAGCTTGTAGGTGCCGGCCACGTGGTTGTCGAGCACGGCCTCGCGCTCGCCGAACGCGTCGAGCCCCTGACCGGGCACGTTGCCCTGCACCGCGCCCACGCGCAGGGTGCCCGTCTCGGCCTGCGTCTCGAGCGGGACGCCGAGCCCGACGAGCGCGACGAGGATCGCCACCCCGAGCGCGGCGGCTGCCTGCAGACCGTGCAGAGCGCGCGCGGCGAGCACGGCGCGCGCCAGCAGCACGCCGACGACGACGACGAGCCCGCTGACCAGGGGCACGCCGCCCCA
This sequence comes from Cellulomonas rhizosphaerae, assembly GCF_003470205.1. Taxonomy (GTDB): domain Bacteria; phylum Actinomycetota; class Actinomycetes; order Actinomycetales; family Cellulomonadaceae; genus Cellulomonas; species Cellulomonas rhizosphaerae. Next base: position 9,388 of record NZ_QWKP01000193.1, on the reverse strand, counting down.
GGACGCGAACGCGACGATCGGCGAGTCCGCCTGCGAGAACGCGAGGCGGCCCCAGGGGAAGCCACCGAACGGCCAGAACGTCCGCAGCTCCTCGGTCGCGACCCACAGGAGCGTGAACACGAGCACCTGCCACGGGCCGGAGCGCCACACGGCCGCTCCACGCCGCGCCCAGGCCCAGCCCGCGCCGAACAGCGCGAGGTAGAGCGACTCGGTGATGCTCAGCGCGAACCAGGGCACCATGCCGACGGCGTCGCCGGTCCACACGATCAGCGGCGTGAAGAACGTCAGCCCGAACACGATCCCGATCAGCGCGTTCCAGCGGGCGCTGTCACGGCGCATCGCCAGGTACAGCAGCGCGATGCCGACGAAGGCCAGCCCCCACCAGCCGGGCGAGGGGAACGCGAGACGCGTGACGTAGCCGCCCACGGCCGCGAGGACGAGCGTCCGCCAACGGGCGGGTTCAGCGGCGGGCACCGCGTCAGCGTACGGCAGGCGACTGGGCGTCCGGCGCAGCTCGGCTCTCGACCGACCGGCCCGCGCGTCCTTCGTACCGGTGCCGCCTGGGCGGACCGTTGTCTACTGAACGCGCGGGCCCGGTCGGAGCCCCGAGATCCACCGCCAGGTCCCTTGCGGGAGGCCCGTGGACGTCGTCGTCGACGGGTCCGCGGTGGTGGGTCATGGGGAAACCTACCGGGATCCGCGAGCGTGTCAAGGGTGCATCGCTGCAGGTCGTGGGCCTCCGTGCAGGTCATGGCGTCCGGTTCGTCCGAGTCGGCTCGTGCCTCGTCGGCGTGTCGTTGCGCGTGTCGCGAAAACCACCCCGACGGGCCGCTGCGTCGCGCCGAACGATCACCCGTTCAGCCCTGCTCGTGCCGGCTCAGGTCCCGTCAGGACAGCGCGTCGAACAGCACGACCCCGTCGCGCACCGTGCGCAGGCACCGCGGGGGCGTCGCGTCGGCCGACAGGTCGGGCAGGAGCGGGATCCCGGCGCGGGCGTCGGGGCTCCACGCGGACAGGCGGCCGTCGGGCGCCTGGACCACGAGCTCCTCGGCGTCCCAGACCGCGAGGTGGGCGGGCGATCCGACCCGCAGCTCCCCGACCTGGTCGTGCCCGGCAAGCCGCCAGCCCCCGCGCGACGAGGCACGGAACGCCGCCCGCGCGCTGATCCGCTGCTCGGGCTCGTGGTGGAAGGCTGCGGCGCGCACGCCGGCCCACGGGTCGAGCGCCGTGACGGGCGAGTCCGAGCCGAAGGCGATCGGGACGCCTGCGCCCGCGAGATCGGCGAACGGGTTGAGCGCGGAGGCGCGACCGGCGCCCAGCCGCGTGGCGTACATGCCGCCCACGCCGCCCCAGGCCGCGTCGAAAGCGGGCTGGACGCTCAGGCGTACGCCCATGAGCACCAAGGCCGCCAGCGTGCTCGCATCGATCATCTCCGCGTGCTCCAGCCGCAGGCCGGTCCGGGCCAGTGCCGCGGCGCCATCGACGTCGGCTGCGGCGCGCAGGCCGAGGAGGACCTCGTCCATCGCTGCGTCGCCGATCACGTGGAAGCCCGACTGCAGGCCTGCCCGGGAGACGGCCGTGATGTGGTTGGCGATCTGCTCGCCCGCGAGGTACAGGTTGCCGCGTTCGCCCGGGGCGTCGGTGTAGGCCGAGCGCAGGGCTGCCGTGCGCGACCCGATCGAGCCGTCGACGTTGAGGTCTCCCCCGATGCCGGTCAGGCCCGGGATGGCGGCGAGGACCTCGCGCGCGTCGTCGACCGTGACGCAGAGCTCGCCGCGGTAGGCGGCCAGGTGCGGACGGTCGTCCGCGGCGTCGCGCGTCAGCTCGAGCAGCTCGACGAGGCCCGCACGCGTGTCGATCGACGGGGCACTGTGCTCGTGGACCGAGACGATGCCGCGGCTCGCGGCGTGCGCGAGCGCGCGCTCGTAGAGCTGGGTGCGGCGGGTCGGCGAGACGGCGCGCGCGGCCTCGCGGGCGACGTGGTGGGCGTCGCGCTCGACCCGGCCGTCGTCGGACCAGCCGTCCGCGCGGTCGGCGCCCGCGGCGGTGGCGAGCGACGTCGAGACGATCGCGGAGTGGACGTCGACGCGCGCGAGGTAGACGGGCGCGCCTCCCGCGGCGGCGTCCAGCTCGCTGCGGGTCGGGGCGCGGCCCTCGGGCCAGTCGAGCTCGTCCCAGCCGAAGCCGAGGACCGGCAGGTCGTCGGTGCGGGCCGCTGCGGCGCGCGAGACGGCCGCGAGGGCGTCGGCGAGCGACCGCACGCCGCCCGCCGCGGACAGGTCGATGCTCTCGAGCGCGAGCCCGGTCTCCAGCACGTGGACGTGCGCGTCGACGAAGCCGGGCGTCACGAGGGCGCCGTCGAGGTCGACGACCTGGTCGGCGCGCGCGGCGAAGCCGTCGGCGGTGTCGTCCGAGCCGAGCCAGGCGACCACGCCGTCCTCGACGAGGATCGCCTCGGCGAACGGGTCGGCGGAGGTGTGCACGACTCCGTGCCGGTACAGGGTGGAGCTCACCGGCACACGATAGGGGTTCGCGACGTGCGCGCTCACTCCCACGGAGGGCGTGCGGCCGACGTCACACCGAGGAGTAGGCCACGACCCCGCGCCGCAGCGCCTCGACGGCCCGGTCCGCGGTGCCCCGCATGCGCGAGGTCGGCGCCGACTGGGCGAGCTGGCCGAGCACGTCGATGACCTGCTTGCACCACCGCACGAAGTCGCCCGCGCTGAGCTCGCTGCCGCGCAGGACGGCGTCCAGGCTCCGGCCCGACGCCCACCGGTGGACGGACTCGACGAGCCCCATGTCGAGCGCGCTCGTGGCGTCGATCCGGTGGGCCGACTCCAGGTCGTCGAGCTCGGACCAGGTGCGGACGGTGGCGTCGAGGGCCCGCCCGAGCCGGCCGTCCGGGCCGCCGGGCACACGCGGCTCGGCGTTCTCGTCGCGCCGCGACCGGAACACGAGCGTCGAGACCGCCGCCGCGAGGCCGGCCGGGTCGAGCTCGTCCCACGCACCGCTGCGCACGCACTGCGCGAGCAGGAGGTCGTTCTCGGCGTACAGGCGGCGCAGCCACCGACCGTCGTCGGTCACCTGCAGCGTGCCGTCGTCGAACGCGAGGTACCCCAGCCTCACCAGGACGTCGCAGATCCGGTCGAAGACCGCCGCGATCGATCCCGTCCGACCCGTGATGCGGCCCAGCAGCGCCTCGTGCTCCGACTTCAGGCGCGACCAGCGCTCGGCCCAGCGGGCGTGCTCGTCGCGGTCCGGGCACGAGTGGCAGGGGTGCTGCCGCAGCCGACGACGCAGCGTGGCGATCTGCTCGTCGTCCTGGGCCGCGGTCGGGCGGCTGCGGCGAGACGGGCCTCGCTGCGGCGGCTCGAGGTCCGCGACGGCCACGCGCAGGATCGCGGCGAGGTCGCGGCGCGAGGAGGGCACGCGTGCGTTGAACCCCTTGGGCATCCGCACCGCCCCGACCGTGCGCGCGCCCGTGCCGATGTCGGGGACCGTCAGGCGCCGCACCTCGCGGTCGAGCGTGAGGACCATCGGCTTGGGGCCGTCGAACCCCGGCTTGCCGCCCGGGTCGATGACGACGACGTGGCTGGGCCGACGACCGAACGGGACCTCGAGCACGTCACCGGGACGCAGGCCCTCGAGCGTCTTGGCGACCTCCGCGCGGCGTGCCGCGGCTCCGGCCTTGGACACGTCCCGCTCGCGTGTGGCGATCTCACGGCGGATCTCCATGTACTCGACGAAGTCGCCCAGGTGGCACTGCATGGCGCGCTCGTAGCCCTCGAGCGCCTCGGCGTGCGACTGCGCCTGCCGCGCGAGCCCGACGACCCCGCGGTCGGCCTGGAACTGCGCGAACGACGTCTCGAGCACCTCGCGCGAGCGCTCTCTGCCGACCTGCGCGACGAGGTTCGCCGCCATGTTGTACGTGGGCCGGAAGCTCGAGCGCAGCGGGTACAGGCGCTTGGAGGCCAGGCCCGCGAGCTGCACCGGGTCGAGGCCCGGGTGGGAGACCACGACCGCGTGGCCCTCGGTGTCGATCCCGCGGCGGCCCGCGCGGCCCGTGAGCTGTGTGTACTCCCCCGGCGTCACGTCGACGTGGCTCGAGCCGTCCCACTTGACGAGCTTCTCGAGCACGACCGACCGCGCGGGCATGTTGATGCCGAGCGCGAGCGTCTCGGTCGCGAACACGACCTTGACCAGCCCGCGCGAGAACAGGTCCTCGACGGTCTCCTTGAACAGCGGCAGCATCCCGGCGTGGTGGGCGGCCACTCCCCTGCTCAGGGCCTCGAGGATGTCCCAGTAGCCCAGCACGTCGAGGTCCTCGGGCGGGATCGCCGCCGAGCGCTCCTCGACGATCATCCGGATCTGCGCCTGCTCGGCGGGGGTGGTCAGCCGGACGCCGGCGGCCAGGCACTGCTGCACCGCGCCCTCGCAGCCAGCCCTCGAGAAGATGAACACGATCGCGGGCAGGAGGCCCTCGCGGTCCAGTACGTCAACCACCGCGAAGCGCGGCGTGGGCCGTCCGGTGGGCCGCTGGGGGCGACCCCCGGGGCGTGCTCCTCCCCGTCCGCGGAAGCCCCGGTCCCCCGGGCCGCGCTGGTCGTCCGGCATGCGCCGGCGCAGCAGCGCCTGGAGGTCCGGGTTGATCGGCGGGTCGACGCCCGGGTCGGTCGGGTCGACGTGACCCGCGTAGAGCTCGAGGAGCTCGTCGCGGACCAGCACGTGCTGGCCGAGCGGGACGGGGCGGTGCTCGCTGACCACGACGGTCGTGTCGCCGCGCACGGTCGCGAGCCAGTCGCCGAACTCCTCGGCGTTGGAGACCGTCGCGGACAGGGACACCAGCTGCACGTCGTCGGGCAGGTGGATGATCACCTCCTCCCACACCGGTCCGCGGAACCGGTCCGCGAGGTAGTGCACCTCGTCCATGACGACGAAGCCGAGCCCGCCGAGCGCCGGTGAGCTCGCGTAGAGCATGTTGCGCAGGACCTCGGTGGTCATCACGACGACGGGCGCGTCGCCGTTGATCGTCGTGTCGCCGGTCAGCAGGCCGACGTTCTCGGCCCCGTGGCGGCGCACCAGGTCGCCGTACTTCTGGTTCGAGAGCGCCTTGATGGGCGTGGTGTAGAACGCCTTGCGACCGCCGACGAGGGCCAGGTGGACGGCGAACTCGCCGACGACGGTCTTGCCCGCACCGGTCGGCGCCGCGACCAGGACGCCGCTGCCCCGCTCGAGCGCCTCGCACGCGTCGAGCTGGAACTCGTCGAGCGGGAACGGGATCAGCTCGCGGAACCGGCCGAGCTCGCTGCGCTCGATGGCCGCGCGGCGCTTGGCGGCGGCGAAGCGCTCGGCCGGCGAGGGCTCGGCGGACGACGACCGCGCGGGGGGCGCGGCTTCGGGCTGCGACGACGAACGGGACCGGCGGGAGCGGGACGGCACGCGCCCACCCTAGGCACGCGGGGGCGCGAAACTCAGCAGAGGACCCGCAGCGCGCCGGGATCGACCTGGGCGAGCAGCGGGAGCGGGCCGATGCGCTCGCCATCGGCGAACGCGACGGGTGGGTGCGGGCCGGCGGACTCGAGCGGCTCGATGAGGATCGAGCGCGTGCGCTGAACCGCGACCGCGGGGTGGCCGAGGTGCTTGCCCTGGTAGATGCCGGGGAAGATCTTGACGACGCCCGGCTTGGTGAACGGCCCGGCCAGGACGACGTCGAGCAGCCCGTCGTCCATGACCGCGTGGGGCGCGATCTTCAGCCCGCCGCCGATCCACGGCACGTTCGCGGCAGCGACGAGGGTGCCGGACTCCTCCCAGACGCCGTCGTCGAGCGTGACCCTGTACCCGTACGGCTGGAAGGTCGAGAGCTCGGCGACGAGCGCGCGGACGTAGCGCGCCGAGCCGCGCGGCCAGGTCATCTCGTTGGCGCGCGCGTTGATGGCGGCGTCGAACCCGCAGGACAGGACGCCGACGAACCACTCGTGCGCGGCCCTGCCCGGCGTGCTCACGCGCACCGCGTCGACGCGGCGCGGGCCGTGCGCCAGCCCGTGCTCGATCGCGGACACGGCCGCGGCCACGTCGTCGCGCGGCAGGCCGAGCGATCTGACGATGTCGTTGCCGGTGCCGGCCGCCACGATGCCGAGCGGCAGCTCGGTGCCCGCCACGACGTTCACACCGAGGTGCACTATCCCGTCCCCGCCGACGACGACGAGCCCGTCGAGCCCCGCCAGCGCGGCGGCCCTGGCACGGTCGGTGGCCTGCTCGAGCGTGCGCCCGGACAGGTCCTCGACCTCGTGGCCGCGCGCCTGCAGCAGCTCGTGCACGCGAGCGCCCGTCCGTGAGCCACGGCCCTTGCCCGCGGTGGGGTTCACGACGACGCCGAGGTGGCTCACGGCTGCTCCCCCGGCACGGTGCCGTCCAGCTTCGGCAGCCCTTCGGCGACACGGCGGCGGTCGAGCCGGCGGTCGTGGACCACCCCGATGCCGAGCGCGAGGAAGTAGAGGGCGCAGATCGGCAGGGCGAGCAGCACCATCGACAGGATGTCGGGCGTGGGCGTCATGATGGCGGCGAACGTGAACGCCAGGAGGATGGCCCAGCGCCAGCCACGCGCCCAGGTACGCGCACGCACCACGCCACCCAGCGTGAGCGCCACCATGATCACGGGAAGCAGGAACGCGACGCCGAACGCGAGGACGAACCGCATGACGAAGCTGAGGTAGGTCTGCGCGTCGATGAGGTTGGTCGCGCCCTCGGGCGTGAACTCGGTGAGCACGCGCACCGCGTTGGGCAGCGTGAGCGCAGCGAACGCGGCGCCGGCGAGGAACATCGGGATGGCTGCGGCGAGGAAGCCGTACGTCCGGACACGCTCGGTGCGATTCAGCCCGGGGTTGATGAACGCCCACAGCTGGTAGAGCCACCACGGGCTGGAGATCAGCACGCCCAGGAAGAACGAGACCTTGACCTGCATGTCGATCGCGGTCGCCAGGCCCGCGAAGTTGATCGAGACGATCGCGTCACGCGCCGCGGCCGCCTGGTTGATCGGGCGCTGCAGCGCCCCGAACACCGGGTCGTAGAAGAACCAGCCGACGACGGCACCGACGAGCAGCCCGATCGAGGCCAGCACGACGCGCCGACGCAGCTCGACGAGGTGCGCGCGCAACGGCATCCGGCCGTCGCGCGGGCGGCGCTCAGTGGTCACGCGGGGTGGCTGGTGGTGTGCTCGGGGTGACGCGCGGCGCTCAGGCCGACGGCGCGGCGGGGCCCGCGGGCTTCTCGACGCTCACGGCCGACGCCTCGGGCACGGCCGGTGCGGCCGGGCCGGGGTTCGCGGGGGCCGTGGCGGTGTGCGCGGTGGTGTTCGTCGCCGTGACGTCCGGAGCGGCCGGGTTCTGCGGGGCCGGCGCGTCGTCGTTCATCGTCTTGATCTCGCTCTTGAAGATCTTCATCGACTGGCCGACGCTCTTGGCGACGTCCGGGAGGCGCTTGTAGCCGAACAGCACGACCACCAGGAGCAGCAGGAACACGAGTGTCGCCGGGTGGCTCAGGATTCGCACGGTCGTACTCCCTCAGGTCTGGTGGTCGCGTGACGACACGACCACCGTCGATCGTATCCCGCCGCGGGACGGGCAGCGGCGCGTCAGCTCCAGTACGCGCGCCAGCCGGCGGCCGTGCGCGTCGCGCGCTGGGCCCGCTCCGCGCGCCGCCCTGCGGCCGAGTCGCGCAGCGCGGCGAGGCGCGCGCGGAGCACCTCGGGGTCGTCGAACAGCGTCGGCGCGGTCAGGTCGCGGTCGCGCTCGCTCGCGGCCTGCAGCGCCTCGACCTGGTCCGCGAGGCGCGCGAGCACCTCGGACGCCTCCGCGAGCTGGCGCCCCAGGGCGACCGCCTGGCGCCACAGCCGGCGCAGCAGGAGCGCGATGACGACGAGCGCGCCCAGCACGAGGACGGTCCAGATGACGAACCAGATCATCGAAGCGCCAGCCGCTCGTAGGCGTCCAGCGCGGACCGGGCTGCTGCTGCGGCGTCGGCACCCACCGACGGCGGGCTGATGCTGACCACCGAGTCGGCGACCTGGAGCAGCAGGTGCTGCAGCCAGTCGCGGTTGACCACGCGCACGTCGACCTCGAACGAGCCGTCCTCGCGGTTGCGCACGGCCTCGACCGGCGTGACCTCGGCGACCCAGCGCGCACGGCTGGCCAGGTGCAGCGTGACCAGGTCGGCGGAGGCGGACGGCGCGAAGGTGTCGGCGCCCGGTGCGACGTCGTGCTGCTCGGCGGCCTCGTCGAGGACCACGGCGTCCAGCACGCGGTCGACGCGGAACAGCCGCTCGCCGTCGACCGCACGGCACCAGCCCAGCAGGTAGGAGCGCTCGTCGTCGGTGACCAGGCGGATCGGGTCGACGTCCCGCTCGGTCGCGACGTCGGACGCGTTGACGTAGCGGATGTGCAGCCGGCGGCGCTCGCGCAGCGCCGTGGCGATCGCCGACGTCACGCCGGGCGTCCCCGAGGCCGCCAGCGCCACGTCGACCGCGGTCGCGGCGTCGCCCGTCGCCGCCGTGAGCTTGGCCAGCGCGGAGCGCAGCACCGCGGCACGCTCGGCGTCCAGGGCCGGACCGAGCGCGCCGTCCAGGGCGCGCAGGGCTGCGACGAGCGAGACGGCCTCGCGCGCGCCGAGGCGCAGCGGCCGCGTCATCCCCCGGCCCTCGGTGAGCCGCACGACGCCCTGGTCGTACGCGGAGGCGTCGAAGTCGATGAGGTCGTACGGCAGGTACCCCGGCGTGCCCGTGACCCACAGCAGCTCGACGTCCTGCATCACCTGGGCGGCGCTCACGCCGAAGTGCTCGGCGATCGCCCCGACCGGCACGCCCTCGTGGCGGTCCAGGTACGCGATCATGCCCAGCATCCGCAGCAGGCGGTCGCTCGCGCGGTCAGCCACGGGCGGGCTCCTTGGCATCGAGGGCCGCGGCCGTGCGCAGCAGCGAGAGGACAGCGTCGCGCAGCGAGGAGGGCTCGAGGACGAGGACCGCGTCGCCGTAGCCGACGACCTCCTCGGCGAGCTCCCACTGGGCGCGGTAGGGCACGCGCAGCACGTCGCGACCCTCGATCGCGGCGTGCGGTGCGTCGTCGGGGACGTGGCGCGTGCGCAGCGCGCTGGCGCGCTCGGGCAGGACCGCGAGGGTCGCCACGCCGCGGGTCCCGCTGTCCCAGGTGGACAGCGCCTCGGCGAGCTCGTCGTCGGCCGGGGTCTCGAACGCCTCGACCGGTCCGACCGTCCGGACGGCGCCCTCGATGCGGCTGAGCCGGAAGGAGCGGCTCGCTCCACGGTCGCGGTCGCGTGCGACCAGCACCCAGCCGCCTCGTCGGGCGAGCAGCTTCCACGGCTCGACCACGCGCTCGCG
>NZ_QWKP01000192.1 GCF_003470205.1 Cellulomonas rhizosphaerae | reverse complement strand
CGGCTCAGGACGTTGCCCTGCGTGTCGCCGAACAGCGCGTGCGCGCCGTCGTAGCGGGCGGCGTCGACCGCCATGAAGATCACGTAGGTCACGACGACGAAGAGTGTCGTGAACACGCCGACCACGGCGCCGCTGAGCGAGGTCGCCACGCCCAGCAGCTGCGAGGGCTGCAGCGCGGAGGTCGCCTGGTCGATCGAGCTCTGGTCGACGCCGATCGTGCCGAGCCACGTGCCGATGTCGCTGACCTGCGCGCGAAGCTCGGGCATGAAGTCGGTGACCAGACCGGTGAAACGGATGCCGGCGAAGACGAGCATCGCGATCAGTGCCAGCAGGATGAGGTAGACCACCACGATGACCGCCGTGGTCGCCGCCGCGCGCGGCCAGCCGCGGCGCTCGAGCGGGTGCCGGATGGGGTGGACGATGATGACGAGCACCGCCGCGAGGAACAGCGGGGCGAGCACCTCGCGCGCGGCGTGGATCCCGGCGAGCGACACGACGGCCACCGACACGAACAGCAGCGTGCGGGTCGCGGGCGTCAACGCTTGGGGCGATGGAGCCTGGGGCGAAGCCATCGGGCGCTCATTCCGTCGGGGTGTCCGGGCAGACGCACCCTAGCGGTCAGCCCCGCGCGCGGACCTCGTCGACACCGCGGTTGGCCAGCTGGTCGGCGCGCTCGTTGCCGGGGTCGCCGGCGTGACCCTTGACCCACACCCAGCTCACGGTGTGCCGGGCGAGCTCGGTGTCGAGCGCCTGCCAGAGCTCCTGGTTCTTGACCGGCTTCTTGTCCGCGGTGCGCCACCCGTTGCGCTTCCAGCCCGCCATCCAGGAGGTCACGCCGTTCATCACGTACTTCGAGTCGACGTGCAGGACCACGTCGCACGAGCGGTTGAGCGCGCGCAGCCCCTCGATGACGGCGGTCAGCTCCATGCGGTTGTTCGTCGTGACCTCCTCGCCGCCGAACAGCTCGCGCTCGCGGTCGCCGGACCGCATCCACGCGCCCCAGCCGCCGACGCCCGGGTTGCCCTTGCAGGCCCCGTCGGTCCACATCTCGACCCTGGTCCGGTCGGCGTCGGTCACGCGGGCTCCTCGTCGACCGGGCGCAGCACGCGGCACGGCACGCCCACGGCGACGACGCGCGGCGGGATGTCCGACGTCACGACGCTGCCGGCCCCGATGACGCTCCCAGCGCCGATCGTGACGCCGGGCAGGATCACGACGTTCGAGCCGATCCAGACGCGGTCCTCGATGCGCACCGGGAGCGAGAACTGCTTGCCGCCCGCCCGCTCCTCGGGCACGACCGGGTGGCCCGCGGTCGAGACCGTCACGTTGGGCGCGAACATCACGTGGTTGCCGATGTAGATGTCGGCGTCGTCGACCAGCACGAGGTTGAAGTTCGCGTACAGGTGGTCGCCGACGTGCACGTGCGAGCCGTACGAGACGTGGAACGGCGGCTCGATCCACGGGCCCTCACCCACCGAGCCGAGCAGTTCCTTCAGGATCTCCGCCCGCCTGGCGGTCTCGCTCGGGCGCGTGTGGTTGAAGTCGTAGGTCAGCTCCTTGCCCGCGACGCGCTCGGCCTCGAGCGCCTCCAGGCCGGGGCCGAAGTCGACGTACAGGCGCCCGTCGTTCATCCGCCCGCGGACGTCGTCGTACTCGTCGGTCATCACATGCTCCTTCGTGGTCGACGACATCATCGCGCGAAGTAGGTGCCCCCGGGTGTCACGTGGGGCGGCACAGCCGGACGCAGATGCGCGACGCGAGCCTCTGACCAGGGGTAGCGCATCGCCTCGGCGTCGGTCAGGGTGGAGTCCCGAGCCCCTCGACGGCAGGAGTCGCCCGTGACCGAGATCGAGACCACCTCCGGCTGGAAGGCCTTCTGGGAGCGCGGCGGGTTCTGGCGGGCGGTGCTGCTCGCGGTCGTCTACATCGCCCTGTACCTCGGCTTCGGCGTGCTCGACGCCGCCCTGTTCGGCGACAACGTCGACAAGGACGACCTCTTCTCGTCGGCGCAGAGCGTGGCCTTCGGCCTCCTGCTCCCGCTCGTCTTCGGCTCGATCCTGCTCGCTGCGTTCGCCGCCTCGCTCGGGTGGTTCCCCCAGCTCTTCGCCCGGCAGCAGATCCGCGGGCGCGGCTGGATGTGGCTCGCCCCGATCCTCGTCGTCGCCGCGGTCGTCCTGCGCCTGCTGGGCATCGACTACGGCTCGTACGCCTCCGGGGTCGTCGCCACGACGTTCGTCGCCGGCCTCTTCATCGGCTTCGCCGAAGAGCTCCTCACGCGCGGCTTCGCGGTGAAGATGCTGCGCGACGCGGGACGCTCCGAGCGCGCTGTCATGCTGCTCTCGTCACTCATCTTCGCGTTGCTGCACTCGACCAACGTGCTCTCCGGCCAGGACATCGGCGTGGTGGCCGTGACCGTCGTCTTCGCGTTCGCGTTCGGCATCCTCATGTACCTGACGCTGCGCGCGACCGGGAACCTGATCTGGCCGATGCTCATCCACGGCCTGTACGACCCGACCCTGTTCCTCGCCTCGGGCGGCATCGACACCACGGACGGCGGGAGCTCGAACGGGTTCCTCACCGCGGCCGCACCGGCCAACTTCCTGTTCATCGTGCTGGCGATCGTCGCGCTGTTCCTCGTCAAGGGGCACCGGGAGAAGACGTCGGCATAACTGGTCCGCGCGTCGTGTCGATCCGGCGGTACCCCCGTTCGACCTAGGGGTGAGAGGGTCCGAGAGGGAACCCGCACACGTCAGGAGACGACCATGAAGTACATGCTCATCATGCGCGCGAACGACGAGGCGCTCGCCTCGTTCCAGGACATCGACTTCAACGACGTCCTCGAGGCGATGGGCCGCTACAACGACTCGCTCATCTCTGCGGGCGTGCTCGTCGCGGCCGAGGGCCTTGACGACGCGGCCAAGGGCGTCGTCATCGACTTCTCCTCCGAGCCGCCCGTGGTCAGCGACGGCCCCTACGGCGAGACCAAGGAGCTGTTCGGCGGCTTCTGGATCCTCGACGTCGCCTCGCAGGAGGAGGCCGTCGAGTGGGCCAAGCGCGCCCCCATGAACGGACCCGGGCTCAAGACCGAGATCCGCCGCGTGGCCAGCATCGACGAGTTCCCGCAGGACAACGAGTGGGTCGCCAAGGAGCGCGCGTGGCGCGAGTCGACGGGGCAGCTGTGACCCGTGGCAGGCCGTGACGAGGTGGCGGCGGTGTGGCGGATCGAGTCCGCACGCATCGTCGCCACCCTCGCCCGCTACACCGGCGACTTCTCGCTCGCCGAGGATCTCGCGCAGGAGGCGTTCGCCTCGGCGCTCGTCTCCTGGCCGCGCGACGGTGTGCCCGCGAACCCGGCGGGCTGGCTGCTGACGGTCGGGCGACGCCGGGCGGTGGACACGTTCCGGCGCCGTGCAGCGCTCGACGAGCGGTACGCGACACTCGCGCACGAGCCCGCGCCGGCGGGGGCCGACCTGCTGTGGGATCCCGACGAGATCGACGACGACGTGCTCGCGCTGATGTTCGTCGCGTGCCACCCGGTCCTCTCGCGCGAGGCCCAGGTGACGCTGACCCTGCGCGTCGTCGGCGGCCTGACCAGCGCCGAGATCGCGCGCTCGCTCCTGGTCCCCGCCGCCACGGTCCAGGCGCGGATCACCCGGGCCAAGAAGACGCTCGCCGCGGCCCAGGTCCCGTTCGCAGTGCCCGCGCCGGAAGAGCGCCGCGCGCGGCTCGCCGCGGTCCTGAGTGTCGTCTACCTCGTGTTCACGGAGGGCTCGTCGGCCAGCTCGGGATCGGACTGGATCCGCAGGGACCTGGCGCACGAGGCGATCCGGCTCGCGCGCGTGCTGGCCCGGCTGGTGCCCGACGAGCCCGAGGTGCTCGGCCTGCTCGCGCTGCTCGAGCTCACCGCCGCGCGCTTCCCGGCCCGCCTCGACGAGGACGGCGAGCCGGTCCTGCTCGAGGCCCAGGACCGGCGCCGGTGGGACCGGTCGGCCGTCCGGCGCGGACGCGGGGCGCTGGCCACCGCGGGGCGCGTCGGCCGCGGCCTCGGTGCCTACGGCGTGCAGGCCGCCATCGCCGAGTGCCACGCGGTCGCGCCGTCGGTCGCGGAGACCGACTGGGAGCGGATCGTCGTGCTCTACGAGGCGCTCGGCCGGCTCGCACCGTCGCCGGTCGTCGAGCTCAATCGGGCGGTCGCGGTGTCGATGGCGAGCGGTCCCCGGGCCGCCCTCCCGCTCGTCGACGCGCTCGTCGCGGACGGTGCGCTGCCGGGCTCGCACCTGCTGCCGAGCGTCCGCGGCGAGCTGCTGCTCCGGCTGGGCCGGGACGACGAGGCACGGGCCGAGATCGAGGCCGCCGTCGCGCTGTGCGACAACGACCGCGAGCGCGCCCTGCTCCGCCGCAAGCTCGAGCCGGCGTGAGGAGTCAGACCGCGACCACCTGCACGTCGTCCTCGTACGTGACCCGGCCGGGCGCATCCGTCGTCAGCCGCACCCAGGCGACGCCGTACCGGTCGAGCAGGTCGAGGTATCCCGCGGTCAGCTCCAGGAGCTCGTCCGCCGTCTCCTTGAACCACGCCCTGGCGCCGGGGTTGGCGGCCCGGTCGTAGCAGTCGGGGACGACGGTCGTCGGGTCGACGTACGCCGCGTCGCACCGCGCGTTCGAGTCCCGCAACCATCGCGCGTCCGCGTCCGACAACCGGCCCTCGCGGGCCAGGCCGTTGGCCAGGGCGAAGACGCCCGGGTACGTGCCGCGGGCGTTCGGGGTCGCGCTCTGGAAGCGGATGAGCTGCGTGGTGACGGCGGTCAGAGTCCCACCATCGCCATGCCCGCGTCGTTGTAGCGGTTGCCCACGACGCCGATGCGCGCCGCGACGGCGTCGAGGTCGGCGACCTCGTCGGCCGAGAGCGCGAGCGCCGCGGCACCCGCGTTCTCCTCGATGCGCGAGAGCCGCCGCGTCCCGGGGATCGGCACGATCCACGGCTGCTGCGCGAGCAGCCACGCGAGCGCGACCTGCCCGGGCGTCGCGCCCTTGGCGGTCGCGAGGTCGCGCACGTGCGCGACGAGCGCCTGGTTGGCGTCGCGGCTCTCGGCCGCGAACCGGGGGATCGTGGAGCGGATGTCGCCCGCCGCGAACTCGGTGCTCGCGTCGACCGTGCCGGTCAGGAATCCCTTGCCGAGCGGGCTGAACGGCACGAAGCCGATGCCGAGCTCGGCGCAGGTCGGCAGCACGGCCGGCTCGGGGTCGCGCGTCCACAGCGAGTACTCGCTCTGCACGGCGGTCACGGGGTGCACGGCGTGCGCCCGGCGGATGGTCGAGGCGCCCGCCTCCGAGAGGCCGAAGTGCCGGACCTTGCCCGCCGCGACGAGCTCGCCGACCGCGCCGGCGACGTCCTCGATCGGCACGTCGGGGTCGACGCGGTGCTGGTAGTACAGGTCGATGACGTCGATCCCGAGCCGCGCGAGCGACTCGTCGGCGACCTTGCGGATGTGCTCGGGCCGGCTGTTCAGCCCGACCGACCGGCCGCCCTCGATGCGCCAGCCGAACTTCGTGGCGATGACGACCTGGTCGCGCACGGGCGCGAGCGCCTCGCCGACGAGCTCCTCGTTGACGTAGGGGCCGTAGACCTCGGCCGTGTCGACGAGCGTGATGCCGCGCTCGACCGCGCCCCGCAGGACGCCGATCATCTCGTCGCGGTCGCCCGGGTTGGGGCCGTAGCCCTGGCTCATGCCCATCGCGCCGAGGCCGATGGCCGAGACCTGCAGGCCCTGTCCGAGTGTGCGTGCGTGCATGGCAAAGCCTCCGGTTGTCAGGGTGAGATCAGTGGGCGTCGACGGCCTGCGTCGCCGCCCAGCTGGCGAGCATCGCGAGGGCGTCGGCGGTGGGGCTGCCCGGCGGGGCGGTGTAGACGAGCATCGTCAGGCCCGGCGCCTGGGCGATGGGCAGGGTGTCGTACATGAGGTCGAGGCGCCCGACGACGGGGTGGTTGATCTTCTTCGCGCCGCCGCGGTGCAGGTGGACGTCGTGGCGGGCCCACCGCACGCGGAACTCGTCGCTGCGGGTGGACAGCTCGCCGATCAGCGCGGTGAGCTGCTTGTCGTAGGGGTTGCTGCCCGCGGCGACCCGCAGGATGCCGACGGTGTCGTCGGCCGCCCGCTGCCAGTCGACCCAGAAGTCGCGCGAGCGCTCGTCGAGGAACGCGAAGCGCGCGTGGTTCGCCGGCTGGCCGGGGTCGCGGAAGAGGTCGTCGTACAGGGCGTGGCCCAACGGGTTCGTCGCGAGGATGTCGAGGCGGTCGTTGCGAACCACTGCCGGGGCCCCGGTCATGGCCGCGAGCATCGCCTGCACGCTGTCCGGGACCGCGGGCGTGGGGCCCCGACGACGCGCGCGGGCCGGCCGTGGCGACGCCGCGCGGGCGAGGTCCTGCAGGTGGATCCGCTCGGCCTCGTCGAGCTGCAACGCGTCGGCGAGCGACTCGAGGACCTGCTCGGAGACGCCCGCGAGGTTCCCGCGCTCGAGGCGCACGTAGTAGTCGGACGAGACGCCGGCCAGCATGGCGACCTCCTCGCGGCGCAGCCCCGGCACGCGCCGGTTCGTGCCGTAGGCCGGCAGCCCCGCCTGTGCGGGCGTGATCCTCGCTCGCCGGGTGGCGAGGAAGTCACGGATCTCGTCGCGGTTGTCCATGGCTCGACCGTACGGCGGTGCGGCACGACGAGACAGGCCCTGCTGGTACCTGGCACGACAGGGACTCCCACACCCCGGCGGGACGGGGTTGCATCGAACCCATGAGAGCAACCTTCCTGCACGGCGCCGGCGACGTCCGCGTCGAGGACGTCCCCGATCCCACGATCCTCCAGCCCACCGACGCGGTCGTCCGCGTGGTCCGGGCGTGCGTGTGCGGTTCCGACCTGCACCCGTACCGCTCGATGGCGGCCGCGGCCCACGGCTCCGCGATGGGCCACGAGTTCCTCGGCGTGGTCGAGGCGGTCGGTGCCTCGGTCGTCACGGTGATGCCCGGCGACTTCGTCATCTCGCCGTTCGCCTACCAGGACAACACCTGCGCGTTCTGCCGCGACGGTTTCCAGACGTCCTGCGTGCACGGCGGCTTCTACGGCCACGGCGACGTCGGCGGTGGCCAGGCCGAGCTCGTGCGCGTGCCGCAGGCCGACGGCACCCTCGTCCAGCCGGGCATCGCGCTCGCGGACGCCGACGAGGCGATGCTCGCCTCCCTGCTCACGCTGTCCGACGTCTTCCTCACGGGACACCACGCGGCCCACATGGGCGGCGTCGCGCCGGGTCGCACGGTGACCGTCATCGGCGACGGGGCGGTCGGCCTCTCGGCCGTGCTCGCCTCCAAGCGGCTCGGCGCGGAGCGGATCATCCTCATGGGCCGCCACACGTCGCGCACCGACCTGGGCGTCGAGCTCGGCGCGACCGACGTCGTCCCCGAGCGGGGCGCGGAGGGCGTGGAGCGCGTGCTCGACCTCACCGGCGGCGAGGGCAGCCACGTGGTGCTCGAGGCGGTCGGCCACATGCCGGCGTACGAGCAGGCCTACGGCGTGGTTCGCCCGGGCGGGTCGATCAGCCGCGTCGGCGTGCCGCAGTACGAGGACGCACCCGTCGGCTTCGGCTCGCTGTTCGGCAAGAACGTGGTCCTGTCCGGCGGGCCCGCACCGGTGCGCGCCTACATCGAGGACGTCCTGCCCGACGTGCTGTCCGGCCGGATCAACCCGGGCCGCGTGTTCGACCGGACCGTCGCCCTCGACGACATCGCCGCCGGCTACCAGGCCATGGACGCCCGCGAGGCGCTCAAGGTCATGGTGGTGATCTGACCGTGGAGATCACCCCGCTGCCGCCCACCGCCAAGGGCCCGGACGCGATGTTCACCGGCGACGTCTGGTTCGACGTGCTCGCCGCTCCGCCCGTGCCTGCCCGCATCCGCGTCAACACGGTCCGCTTCGCGCCCGGCGCCCACACCTTCTGGCACCGCCACGCGCGCGGCCAGACGCTGCACGTCACCGAGGGGACCGCGCGCGTCGGCACCCGCGACGGCCGGGTGCTCGAGGTGAGGCGCGGCGAGACGATCTGGACGCCGCCCGGCGAGTGGCACTGGCACGGCGCCGCGCCGGAGACGTTCATGACCCACCTCGCGATGTGGGAGGTCGCGGACCCGGACGAGGGTCCGGACACTGAGTGGGCCGAAGCAATCACTGACGACGAGTACGGAGCCTGACCATGACCGAGCCTTCAGTCGCGCAGCGCCTCGTCGGCGACATCGCGCCCAAGCTGGCCCAGCTCACCGACGACGTCGTGTTCGGCGACGTGTGGGCCCGCCCCGAGCTCGCGCGCCGCGACCGGTCGCTCCTCACTGTCGCGGCCCTCGTGACGAACGGCAGCACCGAGCAGCTCGTCGCGCACCTGCGCATCGCGCAGGGCAACGGGCTCACCCAGGACGAGCTCGTCGAGGCGATCACGCATCTCGCGTTCTACGCGGGCTGGCCGCGCGCGATGTCGGCGATCGCCGTCGCGCGCACCGTGTTCGCCGAGGAGCGGGCATGAGCGCCTGGACCGCGGCCGACCTCGCCCGCGTCGACGAGGCCGACGAGCTGCGGATCTCCTCCTACCGACCGGACGGGACCCTGCGGCCCGGGGTGACCATCTGGGCCGCGCGCGTGGGGGACGACGTCTACGTCCGCTCCGCGCAGGGCCCGGGCAACGGGTGGTTCCGCCGCGCCGTCGCCGCCGGCCGCGGGCACGTCAGCGTGGGCGGTGTCGAGACCGACGTCGACTTCGCGACGCCCGACGACGCCGTCCACGCCGACCTCGACGCGGCCTACCACGCGAAGTACGACCGCTACGGCCCCGGCCCGGTCGGCGCGGTCACGGGCCCGACGGTCCCGGCCGTCACCCTCCGCCTCGACCCCCGCTAGGTCGGCCCAGGGCCGCCGACCAGGTCCCTACGCACGCTTCCGCGCCCGGAACCGTGCACAGCAACCTGTTCGGCGGGCCAGGCGAGCCGGGTGGCGCGGGGCCCGCGGGCGAGGGAGGGTCGCCGGGTGCACAGGATCATGCTCCGTGAGGTCATCGTCGACGCGCCCTCGTCGGCTTTTCAGGCCGTGGCCACGTTCTGGGCGGGCGCGCTCGCGGCCTCGCCGCACCCCGTGGCGGGCGAGCCCGAGTTCGTCTCGCTGCACGACCCGGCGTCGCTCCCGCACGTGGCGGTCCAGGACATCGGACCCGACGCGACGCCCCGGTTCCACCTGGACATCGAGACCGACGACATCGAGGCCGAGGTCGCCCGGCTCACCGGCCTCGGAGCGACGGTGCGCGCCAGACGCCCGACCTTCGTCGTGATGAGCGATCCGGTCGGTCTGCTGTTCTGCGTGCTCCCGCCGTCGTCCGACGAGTTCGCGACCCGCTCCCGCGAGGTCTGACGAGGTCACCCTCCGCCTCGACCCCCGCTAGGCCGGCTGGTCCCGCCGAGCAGGTGGTGACGCACGCTTCCGGTCCGGGAACCGTGCGCAACCACCTGCTCGGGCTGACCGCCGCCGGCGGACGGGGGACCGTCAGAGCTCGCGGAGGACCTCGCGGGCGAACTTGAGCGAGCGGTCCTGCAGGCCGGCCGTGCGGCGCGCGATGACGCCGGCGGGGTCCTGGCCGGCCTCGATGATCGTCGGCTTGCGGCGGACGTTGGCCGAGCAGTCGAAGTTCGTGCAGATCAGCGTGCCGATCGTGTCGCCCTTGCGACCCGCGGCGCCGGCTCGGCGCGCGACGTACATCGACACGTCCTCGGTGGCGTAGACGTCCTCGCACCACGCGCACACGGCGCGCTTGCGGGTCGCGGCGCCCTCGGGCGAGCGCAGGGTCACGCCGACGAGCTCGCCGTCGACCTCGAGGACGACGTACGCGCGCAGCGGCGCCTTGCGGTCGATCCACCCGAGGTAGTCGAGGCGGTCCCAGCGCAACGTGGCCAGGTCGGTGGGGAGCGTGACCTCGGCGGCCTCGCGGCGGGAGCAGTTCACGAAGGACGCGCGGATCTGCTTCTCGGTCAGGGGGTTCATGGTGTTCTCGGCTCTCGTGCGGCAGGGTGCCGTCGCGTACGACGGCGGTGGACGGGAGACGTCCGCTGGGTGCGCCGAGTGCACCGACCGATGGGTCGGTGTGCCGCCGTGGAGGCGTCAGGCGTGCTGAGCGGGCGTCCGGGTCCCGGCTGAGCAGGCCAGGACGGCCGCCCCGCTTTCCTGCTGCATCGTGATGCGCCCTGTCGTTGAAGAAGCTGTCGTCGAAGAAGCTGTCGTCGAGAGTGCCGCGAGCTCGTCGCGCGGCGCCATCCATGATGCGCCGCGAGCGTCGCCAGGTCCAACTGCTTTGCCTTCCCGGGATGCCGCCGAGGGCAGGGCTTGGCACCCTGAAGCATGACGACGACGACGGCAGTGCAGCCCACGACCTCGAGGGACCGCGTCCGGCAGGTCACCGTCCTGCTCGGCGCAGTGGTCGCGATCGGCGGCGCCGCGGTGGGCTCGGGAGCGTTCGGCGGGCAGGCGATCGCGGATGCTGCGGACGGCGCGCTGTCGGCGACGGCCACCCCGCTCGCGCCCGACAGCCCGGCGTTCTCGATCTGGTCGCTCATCTACCTGGGCCTGGCCGTGTTCGCCGTGGTGCAGGCGCTGCCGCGCCACGGCGCCGACCCGCGACTGCGGGCCGTGTCGTGGTGGGTGCTCGCCTCGATGCTGCTGAACGCGGTGTGGATCGGGGTGGTCCAGGCGGGCGCGCTCTCCGCGAGCGTGCTGGTCATCCTCGTGCTGCTCGCCGTCCTGTCCCTGCTCCTGGTCCGCCTGACGCGGATCGACCACACCCGGCCGGTCGCCTCGGTCGTGACCGACACGACCGTCGGGCTGTACCTCGGGTGGGTCAGCGTCGCGGCGCTCGCGAACATCGCGGCGTTCCTCGCGGACGCCGAGGTCGGCGATCTCGGGCTCGGGGCGACGGGGTGGTCGGTGGTCGTCCTCGCCCTGGCCGCGGTGCTGTCCGTCGCGTACGCGGTGTTCGGACGGCGTCGGCCGACAGTCGTCGTCCCGGTCGGCCTGGCGATGGCGTGGGGACTCGCATGGATCGCGATCGGCCGGCACGACGGCCCGCTCGTCGACGACACGGTGGCCGTGGCCGCCGCCGTCGCCGCGGGTGTCGCGCTGCTGGCACCGATCGTCGCGACCGTCGTCGACCGCTTGCGCCGGGGCGCCCGCTGATGCAACTCTGAGGTTGCAACAGTGCCCCCATGAGGAGATCCATGCAGCCCGCAGTCGTCGACACCGAGAGCTACACCGTCAGCCGCACCCTGCGCATCGAGGCGAGCTGCGAGCGCGTCTGGGCGGCGCTGACCCGCGACGACCTCATCTCCCAGTGGTTCGGCACGAGCGCCTCGCTGCCGGACCTGACCCCGGGCGGCCTGGGCACGTTCGGGTTCGAGGGCTACGGCGAGTTCCCGGTCCGGGTCGAGGAGGTCGACGAGCCCGTCGCCTTCGCGTTCACGTGGGGGACGCGCGACGAGCCCATCCGCGCCGACAACTCCACGCTGGTCCGGTTCTCGCTCGTCGCCGACGGCGCCGCGACGGTGCTCAGCGTCGTCGAGAGCGGTTTCGGCCTGCTGAGCCGCGACCCGCTCGAGGCCATGCAGTCCAACCGGCAGGGCTGGACCGACGAGCTCGACGAGCTGGTCGCCTACCTGGAGGGCTCCGCATGAGCGACACCCTGGTCCCCGTGTTCGCCGCGCTCGCGGACGACACCCGCTGGGCCGTCCTGCAGGAGCTCGGCCGCAGGGAGCAGTCGGCGTCTGCCCTGGCCACGCGCTTCCCGGTGACCCGGCAGGCCATCGCCAAGCACCTGGCCGTGCTCGCGGACGCCGGGCTGGTCGAGCCGGTGCGCGTGGGCCGCGAGGTCCGCTACCGCGCGCTCGGCGCCCGCCTGAGCCAGACCGCGCAGGCGCTCGAGGCCATCGGCGTCGAGTGGGACCGCCGTCTCGCGGCGATCAAGCGGATCGCGGAGGAGCCTCAGCGCCCCACGGCGTAGCCCTGCATGCCGCGCGGGTTCGCGGCCGCGACCAGCATCCCGTCGGCCCGGATCCCCGCGGCGCTGAGCCGGCCGAGCGTCCACGGTCCGGCGACCTCGACCGCGTGCCCGCGTGCCGCGAGCCCGTCGAGCACCTCGTCACCGAGCCGCGACTCCGCGACCACCCCGAGCGGCACGTGGCCGCGCGGGTAGAACGAGCTCGGTACGTGCTCGGAGTGCCACATCGGGGCGTCGATCGCCGCCTGCAGGTCGAGCCTGCCGACGAGGTGGCGCAGCAGGAACGGCACGGTCCACTGGTCCTGCTGGTCGCCGCCCGGCGTGCCGAAGGCGAAGCCCGACCCGTCGTCGTCGAGCACCATGCCCGGGCTGAGGGTCGTGCGCGGCCGCTTGCCCGGAGCGAGGCTGTTGGGCAGGCCGGGCTCGAGCCAGAACATCTGGGCCCTCGTCGGCAGCGCGAACCCCAGGCCGGGCACCACGGGGCTCGACTGCAGCCATCCGCCGGACGGGGTCGCCGAGACGCGGTTGCCCCAGCGGTCGACGACGTCGACGTGGCAGGTGTCGCCGGGGCTCAGCCCGATCGAGGACACGGTCGGCTCGCCCGTGCCGGCGACCGCGTCGCCGAGCCGCTCGACGAGCGCCAGCCGCGGGATGCGGCCGTCGGGTGTGCCGGGGACGAGCCCGTCGGCCGCGGTCGGCCCGACGAGGCGCGCGCGCTCGGCCGCGTAGCCCGACGAGAGCAGCGTCTCGAGCGGGACGTCGGCGTCGTCGCCGTACCAGGCCTCCCGATCCGCGAACGCGAGTTTCGCGACCTCGAGCACGGCGTGGACCCCGTCGACGTCCTCCACCGAGTCGATCCCGAGGGCCTCGAGCATCGCGAGCTGCTGCAGCAGCACCGGACCCTGGCCCCACGCGCGGGTCTTGTGGACGGTGCGCCCGGCGAACCGGATCGACGCGGTCGCCTCCTCGGTCGCGCGCCACCCGGCCAGGTCGTCGGCCCGCAGGAGGCCCGCGTGGTCCCGGCCCGACGAGTCGCGGACGGGCGTCGCCACGAACCCGTCGATCGCCTCGGCGACGAACCCCTCGTAGAACGCGCGCCGGGCGGCGTCGATCTGCGCCTCGCGGTCGGGACTGGCGGCCCGGGCCTCGCCCAGGAGGCGGTCGAACGTGTCCGCGAGCGCCGTGTTCGTGAACAGCGTGCCGGCCTCGGGCGCCGCGCCGTGCGGGAGGTAGACCTCGGCCGAGGTGGGCCAGTGCTCGGCGAAGTGGTCCGCGACCGCGCCGATCGTCCGGGTCGCCGCGGGCACGATCGGGTAGCCGTTGCGGGCGTACCCGATGGCCGGCGCGAGCACCGCAGCCAGCGGGAGCGTGCCGTAGCGCGCGAGCAGGTCGAGCCACGCCCCGAACGCGCCGGGCACCACCGCGGCGAGGTGGCCCGTGCCGGGCACGAGGTCGAGGCCCAGGTCGGCGTACGCGTCGATGGTCGCGGCGGCGGGCGCCGTGCCCTGGCCGCAGACGACGAACGTGTGCCCATCGGCCGCGCGGTGCCCGATGATCGGCGCGTCGCCGCCCGGCCCGTTGAGGTGCGGCTCGACCACCGAGAGCGTGAACCCGGTGGCCGCAGCCGCGTCGAACGCGTTGCCCCCGGCCTCGAGGATGCGCATGCCGATCGCGGACGCCAGCCAGTGCGTCGAGGCGACCATGCCGAACGTGCCGGACAGCTCGGGGCGGGTGGTGAACATCCCCCGATCCTCACCCATCACGGCGGTGCCGCGCGTCAGCCGTCCTGCAGCTGCCGCAGCATCGTGTCCGAACCGCCCGACCGGCCGACGACGACGAAGCCGCGCGACTCGTACAGCCGCCGGGCCACGGTGTTGCCGTCCTCGACGCTCAGGCTCACCGCCGGGTGGCCCGCGGCCCACAGCTGGTCGAGGCACGCGTCGAGCAGCTTCGAGCCCACGCCCTGACCGCGGTGCTGGGCCAGGACCCCCATGCCGAGCTCGGGCACGTCGTCGGCGACGAACCCGTAGCCGGCCTCCGTCGCGGGGACCACGCGGGCCCACGCGGCCCCGGCGGGCGTGCCGTCGTCGGCCTCCGCGACCGTCCCGAGGTCGGTCGGCCGCTGCCAGCCGGCCAGGTGCCGGGAGTGTGCGGGATCGGTCTGGACCTGCGCGAGAGTCACGCGGGTCTCGCCCGTCCAGTTGAAGGCCTCGACCAGCAGCTCCTCCAGCAGGTCGAGGTCGGACGAGGTCGTCGGGCGCAGTCGCATGACATCCATGGTGCACGGGGGTAGCGCGTGTCGGAGGTCGGGTCCACGCTGGGAGTCCCGACGAAGGAGGACGACGATGCCCCTCACCGAAGCGTTCAGCGGCTACTCGACGAACGACGTGCCCGCCGCAGCGACGTTCTACGCCGACGTGCTCGGCATCGAGACCTCCCAGGACAACGGGATGCTCGTGCTGCACTTCTCCGGCGACCGCGACGTGCTCGTCTACCCCAAGGGCGACGCCCACGAGCCCGCCAGCTTCACGGTCCTCAACTTCCCGGTCGACGACGTCGCGGCCACGGTCGCCGACCTGCGCGCCAAGGGCGTGGAGTTCGAGCGCTACGAGGGCACGCCGGTCGAGACCGACGAGGACTTCGTGTTCCGCAAGGGTGGCCCCGAGATCGCCTGGTTCACGGACCCGGCGGGCAACGTCCTGTCGCTCATCGCCCGCTGAGCTCCACGCATGCAGCTCCAGGTCACGGGTGAGGTCTGGTACTGGCGCGGGCCCGCGCCCTTCCACTTCGTCACGCTCCCCGAGCCGCTCAGTGCGCAGATCCGGGCCGTCGCCCCGGCGCTGACCTACGGCTGGGGGATGATCCCGGTCGTCGCGACGATCGGCGAGATCACGTTCGAGACGTCGATGTTCCGCAAGAACGAGCTCTACGTCGTGCCGATCAAGAATGTCGTGCGCCACGGCGAGGGCATCGAGGTCGGCGACACCGTGACCATCGACCTGGTGATGACCCCGCGCTGACTACGGCACGAGCGCCTGGGCGATCGTCGACCCGTCGCCCGTGTGGGTCACGGTGGCCAGCGCTCCGTTGACCAGGCTGAGCTGCGGCGCGAGGTGCCCGAAGTCGACGTCGGCGATCAGCGGGATCCCGAGGTCGCCGAGCGCGTGGCGCGCGGCGTCGTGGTGCGTGTACCCGGGCAGGTCCGGGCCTGGCGTCCGTCCGATCAGCACGGCGGTGGCGCGCTCGAACCAGCCGGCGTAGCGGAGCTGGAAGAGGCGGCGCGCGGCGTCGGCGGCGTTGCCCTCGGCGGACTCGAGGTAGACGACGAGCCCCTCGGGCGCGTCCCACGCGGCGAGGTCGCCGTACGGGGTGCCGACCAGGTGCGTCACCGTCTCGAGGCAGCCGCCGATCAACCGCCCGCGCACCTCGACGTCGCCCGTCGCGTCGAGCCGGGTCCAGCCGCCCGGGGTGTCGACCGCGTACTCGTCGGCCGTGGGGTGCGTCTCCCAGTCGTCGTACCCGCTCGCCCGGTAGCGCACCGCGGCGCCCTGAAGCAGCGTCGCGCCGGGCTCGGCCGTGACGACGTCGGTCCAGCCGAGCAGCGGCTCGGGCACCCGGTACGGGGTGTCCATGAGGTTGGCGCCGTGCACCGTCGCGACCCCGGTGAGCAGGGTCAGCGGGACGAGCAGCGTCGAGGTGTCGGAGAAGCCGACGAGCCATGTCGGGTCGTCGGCCAGGGACGCCCAGTCGATCCGGTCCAGCAGGTCGATCGCGACCTCGCCGCCCCACGGCGGGACGACCGCGCGCACCTGCGGGTCGCGCAGCATCCCGACGAGCTCGTCGGCCCGCGCGGACGCCGGACCGGCGGCGATCCCGGAGCCGTCCATCTGCTCGCCGACCCGCGTGCGCCAGCCCCGCCCGCGCACCGACTCCAGCGCCACCTCGAGGCGCGGGCGGTACTCGGGTCGCACCCCGGCGGACGGCGAGGTCACGCCGACGACGTCGCCGGCGACGAGCGGGCGCGGGTAGAGGGTCACGTCGCGAGTCTGTCAGGCCGTCGTCATCCGCTGCGATCCGATGACGGCGAGCAGCCCCAGCCGGTCGGCGTCCGGCGAGCCGGGCGTCGCGGTGAACACGAGCAGGCGCTGGCCGCTGTCGGTGTCGAGCAGCGTCTGGCAGTCCAGCGTGAGCACGCCGACCTCGGGGTGCTGGATCCGCTTGGTGCGCGCGTGCTTGTCGTCGACGTCGTGCTCCGCCCACACGGCGGCGAACTCCGGGACGTCCGACAACGCGGCGACGAGAGCCGCCGCCCGCGAGCCGCGTCCGCCGCGCGCGTAGGCCGCCCGCAGCTCGGCGGTGAACGTCCGACCGCGCTCCGGCTGGTCCTCGACGGGGTAGACGTCGCGCGAGGTCGGGTCGGTGAACCAGCGGTAGACCGTCGACCGGGCCGGCCCGGTGAAGTGCGTCTGCTCGCCGAGCAGGGCGACCGCGAGCGGGGTCTGGACGAGGGTCTCGCCGAGGTCGGTGATGACCTGCGCCGGGGTGTCCTGCAGCCGGTCGAGGATCCGCAGGATGCCGGGCGCGACGTGCTCGTCGCGCGTCGCGCGGGCCGGCGCGTGGTGGCCCGCGAGTTGGAACAGGTGGTCGCGCTCGGGGAGCGTCAGGTGCAGGCCACGGGCGATCGCGGCGAGCATCGGCTCGGACGGCGTGGGCCCCCGCCCCTGCTCGAGGCGCCCGTAGTAGTCGGTCGACATCCCGCACAGCGCGGCGACCTCCTCGCGGCGCAGGCCCACGGCCCGGCGGCGCTGCCCGCGCGGCAGGCCGACGTCCTCCGGCTGCATCGCCTCGCGGCGCGTGCGCAGGAAGTCGGCGAGCTGGGTGCGGTCCATCGGGCCATCGTCCCCCGCCCGCGTGACCGCAACCAGGGATCGCCGATCCCCGGATGGGTGCGGCCTGGTTGCCGCGGGCTGGCCGCCGCAGCATGGAAGGACACCACGACGGAAGGTTCCTCATGTCCCAGCGCATCGCCCTCGTCACCGGCGGCTCCCGCGGCCTCGGCCGCGCCACCGCCCTCGCCCTCGCCGACTCCGGCGTCGACGTGATCCTCACCTACCGCTCGGGCGCCGAGCAGGCCGCCGAGGTGGTCGCAGCCATCGGCGCGGTCGGCCGACGAGCCGTCGCGCTTCCTCTGGAGACGACCGACCTGGCCTCGCACGCGGCGTTCGCGGAGCAGGTCCGGACCGCGCTCGCGGACATCTGGGGCCGCGACTCGTTCGACCAGCTGATGAACAACGCCGGCTCGTCGGGCGAGACCCCGATCGGCGCGACCGACGCCGACGAGGTGCAGCGCCTGTTCGACGTGCACTTCCGCAGCGTCGTCATGCTCACCCAGGAGCTGCTGCCACTGCTGGCCGACGAGGGCCGCATCCTCAACGTCTCGACGGGCCTGACCCTCAACCTCGTCAACCCGGCGTACTCGGTCTACGCGGCGATGAAGGCCGCGGTCGAGGTGTACAGCCGTTACCTGGCCAAGTCGCTGGGCGCGCGGGGGATCGCGGTCAACGTGCTGGCACCCGGCGCGACGGCGACCGACTTCGGCGGCGGCAGCATCCGTGACAACGAGCAGTACCGCGCGGGCATCATCGCGTCATCCGCGATGGGCCGCGTCGGGGAGCCCGACGACATCGGCCGCGCCGCCGCCGCGATCCTGTCCGAGGGCATGGGCTGGGTCACGGGGCAGCGGATCGAGGCCGCGGGCGGCCAGGGGATGGGCTTCGTCGGGCGGTGACGGCGCACTTGTGCGGGCGCCCATACTGAACGGGTGACCATCAACGAGATCTCGGCTCTGCCCGACGAGCAGCTCTACCGCATCCCCGGCGGGGCCAAGCTGCACATCCGGGGCTGCCGACACCTCTCGGGCGCCAAGCCGGGTGCGGCGACCCTCGCGACGAGGCCGGAGATCAACAGGATCCCGGTGTGCTCGTCGTGCCAGTCGAACCTCGGCGGCGAGGGCCGCACGGCGTACGCCGAGTTCGACGAGGCCCTCGAGGCGTTCCACGCGCCGGTGGCCAACCGGCCCCGCATGCGCGAGATCTTTGCGAGCGTCGAGCACGCGCGGATCTGGATCCCCTACTCGGGGACCTACATCGCGGTCGCGCCCGAGGAAGGCCAGGTCGCGGCCTTCTTCAACAAGGGCTTCGTCGACGTGCACGCTGCGGGCGGTGGCTACGAGACCGAGACGCTCCCGCACACGACGACGGCGCCGAGCAAGACCACCGCGACCAAGGCAGTCGCCCTCGAGGCACCGCCTCAGCTGTGCCCCGGCTGCTGGACCGTGCTGCCGTCGAGCGGCCAGTGCGACGGCTGCGCGCTCTGACGAACCGGTAGCGCCCTCGGGCACCTGGACCCGCTAACGTCCAGGTCAGCCATGAGAGGAGCAGGCGATGCTGGGCGAAGCCATCGGTTCGACACTGGCGCTCGCGCTCGCCGTCGCGCTCAGCCCGTTCCCGGTCGTCGCGATCGTGCTGATCCTCGCCGGGCGTGACGGACGGCGGAACGGCGCGCTGTTCGCGCTGGGCTGGGTCGTCGGGCTGTCCGTCGTCGCGGCGCTCGTCGTCCTCCTGCTCGGCGACGCCGACGACCCCGACAGCACCGCCTCCGCGTTCGCGGACTGGCTGCGCGTCGTGGCCGGCCTGGCGCTCATCGGGCTCGGCGTGCGCAAGTGGCTGCGTCGGCCGCGCCGGGGCGAGGAGGTCGCGCCGCCGGGGTGGATGGCGTCGATCGAGGGCATGACCCCGAGCCGGTCCGTGGTGCTCGGGCTCCTGCTCTCGGGCGCGAACCCCAAGAACGTCGTCCTCACGGCGTCGGCCGTGGCCGCGATCATCGAGGCCGACGTGCACGACGCCGACCTCGTCGCCGCCGTCGCGGTGTTCGTCGTCGTCGGGTCGTGCTCGGTGCTCGGCGCGGTGCTCGCGCACCTGGTCGGCGGCGCCCGGGCGGCCACGGGGCTCGACGGGGTCCGGCAGTTCATGGTCGCGAACAGCGCGGTGATCATGGTCGTCGTGCTGCTGCTGATGGGCGCGAGCGTCCTCGGCGGCGGCCTCGAGGGGCTCGGTCGCTGACGTGCACGCCGACTACCGCCTCGTCATGGGTCCGCCGCCGCTCGCGGACTACCTGCACCTTCGTCGGGCGGCCGGCCTGACGCCGGCGACCGAGGAGCAGGGCAGGGCCGGGCTGCACGGCGCATGGGCCGCGTGCCACGTCCTGCACGAGTCGGGCACGGTCGTGGGCATGGGCCGCGTGCTCGGCGACGGCGGCTGGTACTTCCACGTCATCGACATGGCGGTGCTCCCCGAGCACCAGCGCCGCGGGATCGGCGACGCCGTGCTGACCGCGCTGCTCGACACGATCCGCCGCGACGCCCCGCCCGGCGCATGGGTCAACCTCCTGGCCGACGCACCCGGCCGGCGGCTCTACGAGCGGCACGGATTCACGCAGACCGCGCCCGAGTCGCTGGGGATGGGCCTGGCGCTGGGCTGAAGAACGGGCCACGCAGACCTTCCCTTCTGGCTACGGTGTCGCTGGTCCCGACATCGACGCCGAAGGAGTGACGTGGTCAACGCACCGCAGTACGTGGACGCAGCCGAGCAGAGCCTCGCCGCGGGGGGCTACGCGACCGCGCGCTACGACCTCGCCGGTTGGCAGTCCGCCGTGGGCTACCGGGCTGACTTCCGGATGCGCTGGATGGCGACCAAGCTGCACCTGTTCGTCTGCGTCTCGTCCGCCCCGGTTGCGACGGCTCAGGCACTGACCGCCTTCACGCACGCCTCGCTGGAGTACGCCAAGCAGGCCAAGGGCCAGGCGCGCGGTTTCCAGTCCGGCGTGGCCGTCATCTCGGTCCTGGCCGGCGACCACGTCGACCCGAGCGGCGAGGCGTACGCCCGCAAGCAGCTCGTGCGTGACTTCGCCGCGTTCGCCTGGCCGGTCGCGGTCGACGTGAGCATCGGGCAGCGGTTCAGCCACGACGGCCGGCCGGCGCTCGGCGCGATCTACAACGGGTGGATGCGCAAGCAGATCGCCGTCGCCGCGCCGCCCGTGTGACCGCGTTCGCGGTCCGGCCGTTCACCGCGGCCGACGAGCAGCAGGCGCGGGCCGCCCAGCTGGAGCTGGCCGCGGAGGGCTTCGACTTCTGCCTCGGTCTGGAGCAGGCCGACTCCTGGCCGGCGTGGCTCGAGCGCGTCGCGCAGCTCGAGGCAGGGCGCGACCTGGCGCCGGGCTGGGTGCCGGAGACGTGCGTCGGTGGGTTCGTGGGCCCGATCGTCGTCGGGCGGCTGTCCGTCCGGCACCGGCTCAACGCGCACCTCGCGCTCGTCGGCGGCCACATCGGCTACGCGGTCCGGCCGGGCCATCGCCGGCAGGGCTACGCGGGCGCGATGCTGCGCCACGGACTGGTCGTGGCGCGCGAGGTCGGCCTGAAGCGGGTGCTCGTGACGTGCTCCGACACGAACGTCGCGTCAGCGCGGACCATCGAGCGCGCGGGCGGGGAGCTCGAGGACGTGGTCGCGACGCCGGGGAGCGGCGAGCTCAAGCGGCGGTACTGGATCCCGACGGCACACTGACCGCGCGACGTGTCGGTCGCCCGTTGCATGCTGGGGCGATGGACGAGGTGCGGCGGGCCGTCGAGGCCCACATCGGCGGCGGCGTGCACGGGGCGGCCTGGCTCGTGGACCGGGCGGGTTCCGTCACGAGCGGGGTCGCCGGCAGGTACGGACCGGACGACGAGGCCATCGGCCCGGACACCATCTTCCGGATCTCCTCGGTGACAAAGCCGGTCGTCGCGGCACTGGCGATGGCCCTCGTCGAGGACGGCACGCTGCGTCTCGACGAGCCGGTCGACGGCCTGCTGCCCGAGCTCGCCGGCCGCCGGGTCCTGCGCTCCCCAGACGCGGCGCTGGCCGACACCGTCCCGGCGTCCCGTCCGATCACGGTCCGCGACGTGCTCGAGTTCCGGACCGGGCTGGGCATGGACTTCGCCGGGCCGTTCCCGGGCACCGTGCTGGGTGCACTCGCCGAGCTCGGGCTCCCGGTCGGGCCGCCCGCGCCCCAGCAGGCACCGGCACCCGACGAGTGGATGCGGCTCGTCGGGAGCGTGCCCCTGTCCCACCAGCCCGGGTCGCGCTGGCTCTACAACACGAGCGCGCAGATCCTGGGCGTCCTGCTCGCGCGCGCGTCCGGTACACCGCTGGACCGCCTTCTTGCCGAGCGGGTGCTCGAACCGCTGGGCATGCGCGACACCGGCTTCGTGGTCGAGGACCTCGCGCGGTTCGGCCCGCAGTGGATGCCCGACGAGGAGCTGTACGACCCCGCCGACGGCCAGTGGTCCACGCCTCCGGCGTTCCCGGACGCCGCGGCCGGGCTCGTCTCGACGGTCGCCGACCTGCACGCGTTCGCGAACATGCTCCGCTCGGGCGGCTTCCCGGTGCTCCGCCCGGACGCCGTCGCCCAGATGACGACCCCGCGCGTCGGACCGCTCGACGAGGCGGGTCGCGAGGGATGGGGGCTGGGGATGGGGGTCGCACGCGCGGACCTGCCCGACGGGCGGCATGCCGGGACCTACGGCTGGGACGGCGGGATGGGCTCGACGTGGTGGACCGACCCGGTCACCGACACGATCGCCATCCTGCTGACCACGGACGCGTGGTCGTCGCCCCAGCCGACGCCGATCTTCACCGACTTCTGGCGCGCAGCCTTCGGGTGAGTGTCACGGCGCGACAGTGGACATCTCGACGTCCAGCCTCATCGGCTCGCCCTTGGGCCCACGCGACGAGCAGGAGCGCCTCCCGATCGCTCGGCGAGAGCTCGGCCAGCGCGCGGAGCATCGCGTCCCGCTCGGCCACCACGGAGTCCACCCCCTGCGCGGACGCCGTGACCACCTGGAGCCGGGCGACCTCGTCGGCCAGCACGCGGGCGCGGCGGCGCGAGCGGTGCTGGTTGGCGATCGTGTTCCGCGTGACGACCAGCAGCCAGGGCAGCGGCTCGCCCGGGACCAAGGCCAGCCGCCGCCACGCGACGAGGAACGTCTCGGCGACGACCTCCTGCGCGCTGTCGCGATCCACGTGCCGCAGCGCGTACGCCTGGATGCGGGCGGCGTACCGCTCCCACAGCTCGGCGAACCGCTGCGCGTCGGGCGGATCCTCGGAGGTGCTCACACCCTGGAGTGTTCCGGCGGCAGAGTTACAGGTTGACCCACGCCGATATCGTCGGGGGCATGCCTGCGCCGACCACCTTTCCCGCTGACTCCGCCTCCTGGCCCGCGTTCCTCGCCACGAGCGTCGACGCCGGGCTCGACGAGGGCCGCGCGCTGATCGCACGGCTCAAGGACGGCACCCCGCGCACGACGAGCGAGGTGCTGGAGCTGTGGAACGACACCGACATCGCGATCGGCACCGCCTCGGCCCGCGCCCACCTGTTTGCGGAGGTGCACCCGGACTCCGCCGTCCGGGAGGCCGCCGAGGCCAGCGCCCAGGCCGCGGAGGACCTGTTCACGGAGCGCGGCCTCGACCACGACCTGTTCGAGGTCGTCGCCGCGACGGACCCCGCGGGCCTCGACGCCGACGCGACCCGCGCGCGCGAGCACGTGCTGCGCGACTTCCGCCGCTCGGGCGTGGACCGCACGCCCGAGGAGCGCGAGCACCTGCGTGCGCTCGCCCAGCGCTGCACCGAGATCGGCCTGGAGTTCTCCCGCAACATCCGCGACGGCGTGCGCACCATCCACGTGCGGCCCGAGCAGCTCGACGGCCTGCCCGACGACTTCCGCGCCGAGCACCCGGCGGGCGACGACGGCCTCGTCGCGCTGACCACCGAGTACCCGGACATGGTCCC
Organism: Cellulomonas rhizosphaerae; assembly: GCF_003470205.1. Taxonomy (GTDB): domain Bacteria; phylum Actinomycetota; class Actinomycetes; order Actinomycetales; family Cellulomonadaceae; genus Cellulomonas; species Cellulomonas rhizosphaerae. The sequence goes on along the minus strand of NZ_QWKP01000192.1, from coordinate 9,374 downwards.
GTTCCGCACCTACGCGAACGACCCCGAGGCCCGCCTCGCCCTGACCCGCGAGTACCTGCTGCTGGCCTACCCCGCCAACGAGCCCCTGCTCGCCGAGCTGCTCACGCTGCGGGCCGAGCGTGCCGCGCTGCTCGGCTACGAGGACTGGCCGACGTACGACACCGAGGTCAAGATGATCGGCTCCGGCCGGGCCATCGCCGAGTTCATCGAGCGGCTCGACGGACTCACGGCCGGCCCGGCGCGCAGCGACGTCGAGACGATGCTCGCGCGCTTCCGCCAGGACAGCCCCGAGGCCGCGGCGATCACGAGCGCGGACAACCTGTACTACGACCAGGTCATCCGCCGCGAGGACTATGACGTCGACTCCCAGGCCGTCCGCCAGTACTTCCGCTACCCGGCGGTGCGCAACGGCGTGCTCGACACGATCTCGCGCCTGTTCGGGCTCACGTTCACGCCGGTCAACGCCGCGACGTGGCACGAGGCCGTGACCGTCTACGACGTCGAGGACGACGGCGTACGCATCGGCCGGATCTACCTCGACATGCACCCGCGCGAGGGCAAGTTCAACCACGCCGCGCAGTTCTCGCTCACGCCGGGCATCGCCGGCCGCGCGCTGCCCGAGGGCGTGCTGGTCTGCAACTTCCCGACCGGCCTCATGGAGCACGACGACGTGGTGACGTTCTTCCACGAGTTCGGGCACCTGGTGCACGAGATCCTGGGCGGCGCGCAGGCGTGGGCCATGTTCACCGGTGTCGCGACCGAGTGGGACTTCGTCGAGGCGCCCAGCCAGCTCCTCGAGGAGTGGGCGTGGGACACCGGCGTCCTGCAGTCGTTCGCGACGAACGACGCCGGCGAGCCGATCCCCGCGGACCTCGTCGCGCGCATGCGCCGCGCCGACACGTTCGCCCGCGGAGCGTGGACTCGCCGCCAGCTCAACTTCACGGCGCTGTCCTACGGCCTGCACGCGGAGGCGCCGGCGGACCTCGCGGCGTTCACGGCCGCGGTCGACGAGCGCTTCGGGCCGTACGCGTCGATCCCCGACACCCACCAGTACGCGGGCTTCGGCCACCTCGAGGGGTACGGGTCGGCGTACTACACCTACCTCTGGAGCCTCGTCATCGCGAAGGACCTGCGGTCGGCCTTCGCGGACGGGCTCATGGACCCCGTCGTCGGGCGCCGCTACCGCGACGCGATCCTGGCGCCCGGGGGCTCGGCCGACGCGGCGGACCTCGTCGAGCGCTTCCTCGGCCGGCCCACGTCGTTCGAGCCCTTCGAGGCCTGGCTCTCCGAGGGGCTGACGGGGGGCTGACGCACGACGACCCGCCCGGATCTCCGGGCGGGTCGTCGTCGGTGCTGCCAGATCAGGCCGAGACGGCCTTGGCGCTGACGCGGACGAACGTCGGGTTCGACTGCCAGATCGAGCGGACCTGGATCGTCTTGCCCGGACGGGGTGCGTCGATCATCTTGTTGCCGCCGAGGTAGATGGCGACGTGGCCGGGGGACCAGATGATGTCGCCGGGCTTGGCGTTCTTGCGCGAGACGGTCTTGCCCACGTGGTGCTGGGCCGACGACGTGCGGGGCAGCGACTTGATGCCCGCCTTCTTGAAGACGTAGCGCGTGAAGCCGGAGCAGTCGAAGGCCCGCGGGCCGCTCGCGCCGCTTCGGTACGGCGTGCCCACGTACTTCTTCGCGACGCTGACGACCTTCGGCGTGCCCTTCTTGACCTTGATCACGGCGCTGCCCTTCGAGCGCGTGACGTGTGACGCGCCCTGGTAGATCGCGGTGATGCGGTGCTTGCCGACCTTGAGCGTCTTCGAGACCTGGACGCGGGCGGTGCCGTGCTTCAGGGTCACGGTCTTCCACGTCTTGGCGCCGACCTTGAGGACGACCTTGCCGCTGGCGACGGCCCGACCGACGTGGACCGTGACGCGCACCTTGGCGACGGCCTTGCCGCGGGTCTGGGTCTTCTTCGACAGGTGGACCTTCGTCTTGGAGTGCTTGGTGACGACGGCCGGCGCGTGGGTCGCGACGGTGGTGCTCGTCGTCGGGGTCGCGGCCGAGGCGGGTGCGCTCAGGGCGACCGGGACGGCGACGACGAGGGCCAGGCCACCTGCGAGGGCGGCGAGGCGGCGGGAGGCCCGCCGGGGTCGAGCTGGGGTGGAGGGGGCGTGCAGGACGTGACCGGGGGTGGTGGTCGTCATGGGGTTTCCTCGAACGCCTACGAACTGAGCTGTCGGATGCTCCGGTGACGCGATCTGCGCGTGTGTCCGGCGCGGGGCAGAGCCCCGTCGTGATGCACCCCGAGTGCTGGCGTGAAGCCCGCACGGAAAGAGTGGTTCGCCCGTCGCTGCCGGAGGTGAGGGGGATCCGGGGCGGCGGCAGCGCTCGGCGTCCGGCCCGGAGGTTCGTCAGGTGGAGCCCGAGGAACCGCCGACGACGCTAACCGAAATCGTGTGAAGGTCACGATCCGATCACGGCTCTGAGGTGTGGGAGATGTGAAGATCGGGCCGGATCACCGGACAAAAGGGACATCTGTGAGCCGGGCCACGCGAATCGGCGCCCGAGATCCGCAGAAAAATCACCCCGGGGTTGACGGCACGGGCGCGCTCGGGTCTACTTGCAGCATCACGTAATTACCCAGATAGGCAAATGCGATGCCGGATTCGCTCAGCACGACGTTCGCCGCCCTCGCCGATCCGACGCGACGGGCGATCCTCGCGCGGCTCGCGCGTGGGCAGGCGACCGTCACCGAGCTGGCCGAGCCATTCGCGATGACCCTGCCGACCGTCTCGCGGCACCTCAAGGTGCTCGAGAACGCGGGCCTCGTCGTCAAGACCCGCGACGCCCAGTGGCGCCCGTGCCGACTCGAGACCGCGCCGCTGCGCGTGGTGGACGACTGGCTCGCCACGTACCGCGAGTTCTTCGAGGGCCGCTTCGACCTGCTCGAGCGGCACCTGCGCACGCTGACCGACCCTCCGAAGGAGTAGGACATGAGCACCGACCGCGGATTCACCGTCACCCGCCGCTTCGACGCGCCCCGGGAGCTCGTCTTCCAGGCGTGGACGGACCCCGACCACCTCCAGTGGTTCGCCGGCGTCCCGCGCGACCCCGCGCACCCCACCACGGTCGACCTGCGCGTCGGCGGCGCGTGGCGCGTCCACCTCGTCGAGGACGAGGGTCGCGGCCGCGCCTACTGGACGGGCGGCCTCTACCGCGAGATCTCGGCACCCGAGAAGCTGGTCTTCACCTGGGGGGCCGTGGGCGGGTGGCCCGAGCTCGACGTCGAGGACCTCGATGGCCTTCCCGTCGCCACGATCCAGCTGAACGAGGTCGACGGCGGGACCGAGATGGTCGCCCACTTCGGCTTCGCCGGCTCGCTCAGCGATCAGCGCGTGGCCGAGTGGCTCGCGATGGGCGTGCGCGGCGGCTGGACGGACACCCTCGCCCGGATCGACGCCGCGGTGCTCGCGCTCGTCGGCTGATCAGGTCCGGATCCGCCAGGCGCGTGCCGGGTTGTCGACGAGGACGGCGCGGCCAAGAGGGGTCCGAGGGTCGACGAGGTCCAGCATGCGCGCCGCCGAACCGACCCCGGCACGCGTCGTGGTGTCGCCGCCGAGGAGGATCTGCGCGACGTGCCCTGCCTCGACGATCGCGTCGAGCACGGGTCGCGCTGCCCAGGTCGCGCCCGGCCGAGGGCCGTCGAGGCAGACGAAGGCGCCCGTCGCCGCCAGGCGTGCGGCGGAGCGTGGGTCCGGGTGTCGACCGACGTGGCCGAGCACGACCGCCTCGGGCGCGATGCCGAGCTCGTCGAGGACCGCCCGTCCGCCCCGCCCGTCCTCGAGGTGGATCGCGACCGGGGCGCCCGTCTGGCGGTGAGCGACCGCGGCCGCCGCGAGGGACGCCCTTTCGAAGGTGTCGAACGGGAGCCCGACGCCGATCTTGATCAGCCCGCAGCGTCGCGCCACGACGTCGTCGACGAAACGCTCGGCCAGGTCCTCCGTTGGTACGTCGCGGGAGTGCACCGCCCGGTGGCGGCCGGTCGCGGCGACGACGGCGACCCCGGTCCCGATCGCGAGCTCCGGGAGCAGACCGAGCCCGCGACGCATCCCGCGCGGCGTCCACTGCACGAGGGTGGTGCCGCCCGCTGCGGCGAACGCTCGGAGGTCGTCGGCCGCCAAGCCGCCGAGCTCCTGCCCGGGCAGGGCGGGGGTCGCCAGGAAGAGGTGGTCGTGCGAGTCCACCACTCCGAGCGAACCCGCCGGGACGTCGCCGAGGACGGTGCGGACGAGTGCGCTCATCCTTGCTCCCGGACGCGGCCCACGGCACGGAGCGCTGCCATCGCGCGCGGCAGGCCGACGTAGGGCGCGAGGTGCACGAACGCGTCGGCCACCTGCTCGAGCGACAGGCCCACCCGCACGCAGGTGCGGACGTGCCCGTCGAGCTGCGGGTCGACGCCGCCGAGCGCCGCGAGCGCGCCGAGGTTGAGCAGCTGGCGGTCGCGCAGGCTGAGGTCGCCGCGCTGGTACGTCCCGCCGAACACCGCACGGACGATCCAGTCGCCGAAGCCGGGAGCTTCGGCGTCCGCTGTCGCGCTCCAGGCCGCGGTCGTCGTGGGGTCCTGCAGGGCGGCCAGCGTCGCAGCGCCGGCGTCGAGATCGGTCGTCATGGGACCACGGTAACGGTTGAACAGTTACAGTTGCGTCATGGACTTCAGGACCGACGGCGGTGCGACGTGGCTGAACCTGCTGGCGACCAGCGGCCGGACGTTCGGCGAGCGGCCGGTCGAGCGCCTGCAGGCGTCGCGCGACCTTGCCGCCTGGCTGGATCTCATGGGCTTCGCGACGACAGGCTCGACGTCGGCCGACGTCGAGCGTGCACGCGCGGTGCGCGAGGCGCTCCGCGGACTCGCGATGAGCTCGGTCGAGGGTCGCGAACCCGCGGCACAGGACGTCGCCCGGGTCGACGAAGCGCTCCGTGCCCGCGGGCCGATCAGCGTCGTGCCCACCACGACGAGCGTCGGCGCCGCGCTCGCGGAGATTGCCGCCCAGGCGCTGGTCACCCTGCGCGGACCCGACGCCGGACTCCTCAAGGAGTGCGACGAGCGCGACTGCCGCTGGGTCTTCCTCGACGTCTCCGGCCGTCGCCGGTGGTGCCCGTCGCCGGCCTGCGCCTCCCGCGGCCGCGTCCGCGCCCACCGTGCGGCTCTGGCCGGTCGCTGATCGGTGCGCCGCTCGACGGGTGCCCCGGCCGTGCGAGGTGCAGGCTGTCACTGACCACGTGACGCGCGAGGAGGACCACCGTGAAGACCTTCACCCTGCCCGGTACGGACATCACGGTGCCGAACGTGGTCCTCGGGCTGATGCGGATCGGCGACAAGACGGACGGCGAGGTCCGCGAGCTGGTGCACGCGGGCCGGGACGCCGGCATCGACTTCGTCGACCACGCCGACGTGTACGGCGGCGAGCTGCACGCCTGCGAGCGCCGGTTCGCCGAGGCGATGCGGCTGAGCGCGTCCGAGCGCGACGCGATCACCATCCAGACCAAGTGCGGGATCGTCCCGGCGCAGGGCACGTTCGACTTCTCCTACGAGCACATCGTCGAGTCGGTCGAGGGTTCCCTGGAGGCGCTCGGCACCGACCGCATCGACATCCTGCTGCTGCACCGCCCCGACGCGCTCGTCGAGCCGGAGGAGGTCGCGCGGGCTTTCGACGAGCTCGAGGCCGCCGGCAAGGTGCGGGCCTTCGGGGTCTCGAACCAGACCCCCGGCCAGATCGAGCTGCTCAAGAAGTTCGTCCGCCAGCCGATCGTGGCCAACCAGCTGCAGCTGTCGATCACCCATGCGCCGTTGATCGCGCAGGGCGTCGCGACGAACATGCTGGGCGAGGGGCAGTCGGTCGACAGGGACCACGGCATCGTCGACTACTGCCGGCTGCACGACATCACGATCCAGGCCTGGTCGCCGTTCCAGGCCGGCTTCTTCACGGGGGTCTTCCTCGGATCCGAGGACTACCCGGAGCTCAACGCGGTCATCGACCGGCTCGCCGCGGCGTACGACGTCCCTCCGATCGCGATCGCCACCGCCTGGATCACCCGGCACCCGGCGAACATGCAGGTCGTGCTGGGGACGACGAGCCCCGAGCGCGTGACCGGCGCGGCCCAGGGGTCGGACCTTCTCCTCACCCGCCCGGAGTGGTACGAGCTGTTCCGCACGGCGGGTCACCTGCTGCCGTAGCCCTCGTCGGCCGACGCAGGAACGGCCACCGCGCACCGACCCTTGACCGCTCGGCGGTTCGTACGTAATGTCTGGGTTCCAACGCCGCAAGAAGTTGACAGACGGATCGCACAAAGCCGTGTGACTGTCGCAACACCGGTACGACCGGGCCTGCGTTGGGCTCGTCGTGCATCGCGCCTGCTTCGTCATCAGGGCCTGCCCCCAAGGTCGTCGTCACCCGTCCCGGGTCCCTCGTGCGTGCCCGGGCGCCTCGCCCCGCCTCGGCGGGAGAACCAGGACGTCCCATGAGATCTCGACTGAGAAGCTCCATCGTGGCCGGTGCTGCGGTCGCGCTCGTCGCGCCGATCGGCATCGTCGCCGTGGCGCAGAGCGCGTCCGCGGCCCCGGTGCTGCTGTCGTCGGGCAAGAGCGCCACCGCCAGCAGCTACAACCAGACCTACGTCGCCGGCAACGTGACCGACGGCAACCAGGGCTCCTACTGGGAGTCCGCCAACAACGCCTTCCCGCAGTGGGTGCAGATCGACCTGGGTGCAGCATCGACGGTCACCGACGTGACCCTCAAGCTCCCCAGCGGGTGGGGCGCGCGCGACGAGACGCTGTCCGTGCAGGGCTCGACGAACGGGTCGACGTTCAGCACGTTGAAGTCCTCGGCGACCTACTCGATCTCCGGCAGCGGTTCGGTCGCGATCGACGTCACCGACACCTCCGCCCGGTACGTGCGCGTCAACGTCACCGCCAACACGGGCTGGCCGGCCGCCCAGCTCTCGGAGGTCGAGGTCTACGGCGAGAGCGGCACCCCGCCGGTCGATCCGCCCGCGGGCAGCAACCTCGCGCAGGGCCGGCCCATCTCCGCGTCCTCGGTCCAGCAGGGCTACGTCGCCGCCAACGCGGTCGACGGCTTCACCTCGTCGTACTGGGAGGGAGCGCCCGGCGCCTACCCCTCCAACCTCACGGTGACCCTCGCCCAGGCGTCCACGCTGACCGGCGTCGTCGTCAAGCTCAACCCGGACTCCGCGTGGGGCAACCGCTCGCAGACGTTCGCGATCCAGGGCCGGACCGGCACGGGCGCGTTCACCGAGCTCAAGGCCTCGGCCGCCTACGCGTTCAGCCCGAGCACGGGCAACGCGGTCACCGTCCCGGTGAGCGGCAGCGCGACCGACGTCCGCGTCGTGTTCACGGCCAACTCCGGCTCGTCGAACGCCCAGGTCGCCGAGCTCCAGGTCCTCGGCTCGACCACGCCGGTGCCCACGAGCCCCGACCTGCAGGTCGCGTTCGTCGCGCCGACCGGCACGATCACCCCGAGCGACGCGATCACGCTGCAGGCCACGGTCCGCAACACGGGGACCGCCGCGTCGAGCGCCACCACGGTCGCGTTCTCGCTCGGCGGCCAGTCCGTCGGCACGGCGAACGTCGGAGCGCTCGCGGCCGGGGCGCAGGCCACGGTCTCGGTCAACGTCGGCACGCGCGCGGTCGGCACCTACCCCGTCGCGCTCACGGTCGACCCGTCGGGCTCCGTGACGGAGTCCAACGAGACGAACAACTCGGCCACGGGCTCGGTCACCGTCACGAACGGGACGCCGCCCGCGAGCCCCGACCTGCAGGTCAGCATCACGGGCACCACCCCGTCCGCGCCGACGACGACCGACGCGATCACCGTCGCCGCGACCGTCCGCAACACGGGCACGGCGACCGCAGCCGCGACCACGGTCGCGTTCACGCTCGGCACGCAGTCCGTCGGCACGGCGTCGGTCCCGGCTCTCGCCGCCGGCGCGCAGGCCAACGTGTCGTTGTCGCTCGGCGCCCGTGCCGCCGGGTCCTACTCGATCGCGGGCGCGGTCGACCCGGCCAACACGATCGCCGAGTCGAACGAGGCCAACAACACGGCCACCGCGTCGTTCACCGTCACCGACGTGACCAACCCGCCCACGGGCAGCGACCTGGCGCTGGGCCGCCCGGCCACGGCGTCGTCCACCGAGTTCACGTTCGTCGCGGGCAACGCCGTCGACAGCGACGCGAACACGTACTGGGAGGGCGCGGGCGGGCAGTACCCCAGCACTCTCGCGGTGAACCTCGCCTCGCAGTCGACGCTCCAGCAGGTCGTCGTCTCCGTGCCGCCGATCGCCGCGTGGGGCCCGCGGACCCAGACCTTCTCGATCGAGGCGAAGGTCGGCAGCGGCCCGTGGCAGCCGATCAAGGCGTCGGCGGCGTACGCGTTCGACAACGCGTCGGGAAACAAGGTCACCGTGCCGGTCTCCGGCTCGGCCACCGACGTGCGCCTGGTCTTCACCGGCAACACCGGCTCGGGCAACGCGCAGGTCGCCGGCTTCAAGGTCGTCGGCATCCCGGCACCGAACCCCGACCTCACGGTCACCGCGGTCACGGCCAGCCCGGCCGCGCCCGTCGAGGGCACGGCGATCACCCTGACCGCCACGGTGAAGAACGCCGGCAACCTCGCGTCGCCCGCCTCGACCGTCGACCTCACGGTGGACGGGGTGGTCGCCACCTCGGTCGCCGTCCCGGCCATCGCGGCGGGCGGCACGACGACGGTGAGCAAGGCGATCGGCACCAAGCCCGCGGGCAGCTACACCGTGGGCGCCGTCGTCGACCCGACCAACGCCGTCGTCGAGCAGAACGAGGCCAACAACGCCTACATCAGCCCGACGAAGGTGACAGTCACCGAGGCCCCCGGCCCCGACCTGCAGGTGCTCGGCATCAGCTCCAGCCCGGCCAACCCGGCCGTGGGTTCGTCGGTGTCCTTCACGGTCTCGGTGAAGAACCGCGGGAGCCAGTCAGCGGGCGCGAGCGTCACGCGCCTGGTCGTCGGGAGCACCACGCTCAACGGCAGCACGGCCGCGATCGCGTCCGGGGCCACGGCCTCCGTCGCCGTGAGCGGCACCTGGACCGCCGTGAGCGGCGGGGCGACCCTGACGGCGACGGCCGACGCGACGAACACCGTCGCGGAGACCAACGAGAACAACAACACGCTCTCGCAGTCGATCGTCGTCGGCCGCGGCGCGGCGGTGCCGTGGACCTCCTACGAGGCGGAGCAGGGCACCTACACCGGCACGCTCCTCGAGGCCGACGCGCTGCGCACCTTCGGTCACACGAACTTCGCCACCGAGTCCTCGGGGCGCAAGTCCGT
>NZ_QWKP01000191.1 GCF_003470205.1 Cellulomonas rhizosphaerae | reverse complement strand
CGCAGGGCCTGACGGCCGCAGAATCACCCCCTGCGAGCGCCGGGCAGCCCTCTGGGCGCCCGGCGCTCGCGCGTTGGCGGGACTACCGTCGGAGCATGTCGACGATGCGGTCGGTGGAGCTCGTCGAGGCGGACGCGCCGCTCGTCGACGAGCCGGCTCCCCGCCCGTCGTGGCTGCGCCGGCACGCGGGCTGGGGAGCGGCCGCCGCGGCCGTGCTCGTCGCGGTCCTCGTCGTCGTCCAGACCTCGTCGGCCGCGCACGACCGGGCCCGCGTCGCAGCCCTCGCGACCGTCCCCGGCGTCCTCGCGCCTCTCGACGGCACCCTCGACGTCGCCTGGCGGCTCGACTTCGAGCACTCGAGCGCGATCTGGAGCGGCCCGGCGGACGGGGTCCTCGTCTCGGGCGCGTCGCAGCAGGGCGGGTTCGTCCTGCTCGGCACGGACGTGAGCGACGGCACCAAGCTCTGGACCAAGCCCGTCACGCCCGACCCCGGGCCGAACGCGTGGGCCTGGTGCCTGCCCGTCGGCACGGGCGCGAGTGCGGTGGCGGTGTGCACGGCGGGCAACAACTCGGGCCTGTGGCAGGTGACCGCGCCCGACCGCGTGCTGTGGGTCGTCGCGCCCCGCACCGGTCGCGTGCTCGCCCAGCGGACGCTGCCGATGACCGCCCAGATCGCCGCCCTGGACGGCCACCTGCTCGTCGCCGAGCCGGCCGACGACGACCACTGGCGCGTCCAGGCCACGGACGCGGTGACCGGTGCGGCGGCCTGGACGTACACGTCCGAGCGCGTCGAGGGCGGCGCGCACGTCCTCGACTCCCCCCAGCTGACCCCGGTGCAGGACGGCGTGCTGCTCGTCGTGCCGGGCCACATGTGGTCGATCGGCGGCGACGGCCACCTGGTCGCCTCGGTCGCGGACGGCGACGAGACGTGGTGGACGGGCCTGCGGGCGGGCGCCGCGATGGGCTTCACGGAGCAGGGCGACGCGGGCTACCGCAGCACCGTGGTGCTCGCCGACGGCACCCGGTTCGCCAGCACCGAGGCCGAGCTCACGGTGTACCCGGACGACGGCTCGGACCCGGACCTGTTCTTCACCACCGACCGCGCCGACGGCGGCAGCCTGGTCGCCCGCTCCGCGCTCGACGGGTCGGTCGTCTGGCGCTCGGACGTCGCGCCGAACTCGGCCGTGCTCGTCGGCGGCACGCTCTACGCCGGCACGTCCGGCGCCCTCGTGGCGCTCGACGCCGCGTCGGGCGACCAGTGGTGGCGCACGGCCGTCGACCACCCGGTCGCGCAGCTCTCGACCGACGGGCGCTACCTCGCCGCGACCGACGGGTCGTCCGAGGTCGACGTGTACGGCATGCGCGACGGCACGCGCGCGTGGTCGATCGACCTGCGCGACGTGCTGCACACCGACACCCTCGGGTCCGTCGGCTTCTACGGCGCCACGCGGTTCCTGCTCGCGTCGCTGCCCGACGGAACGGTGGTGGCGCTGCGATGAGCCGCTCGCCGATGCACGACGTCGTGCTGCTCGAGGGCGACCAGCCCTCGACCGACGACGACACCCCGCCACGTCCCCGAAGCCATCGCCGGTGGTGGGCGGTCGGCCTCGCCGCGGCGCTGGTCGTCGGCGGGGCGGTGGCCGTCCAGCACCGTAGCGACGCCGCGGCCGACGAGCGCGCCGCGCGGCTCGCGCTGGTCCCCGGCGTGATCGCCCCGGCCGACGGCTCGCTGCGCGCGCTGTGGCGGCTCGAGCAGCCCGAGGCGGCCGTGACGTACGGCGGTGCCGCGGACGGGGTGCTGCTGGGCGGGACCTCGTCGGGCGACGGCTTCGACCTGCACGGCGTCGACGCCGCCACGGGCGACGTGCTGTGGCGCACGCCGGTCGACGTCCCGGTCGACGAGACCCTGTGGTCCTGGTGCGACCCGGTCCGGGCCGCCGACGGCAGCGAGCTGGCCGTGTGCACGGCCGGGCCCGACGCGCCCGCGGCGTCGATCGCGCTCTCGTCGCGCACGGTGTGGACCGTCGCGCCGCGCACGGGCGAGATCCTCACGAGCCGCCGGGTGCGCGGCGACTCCACGGTGCTGGTCACGGCCGACCAGCTCGTCGTCGCCGGGAGCCCGGACACGGGCGTCTGGCGCGTCCAGTCGCTCGACCCCTCGTCGGGTGAGCCGCGCTGGACCTTCACGCCGCCGATCCCCCGCACCCACGCCGACTTCTCCCAGCCCCAGCTGCTCGACGAGGGCACGGGCAACGTGCTCGTCTCGCTCGGCGGCCACCTCTGGCTGCTCGACAGCGCGGGCACGCCGCTGGTGGACCGCACGACCACCGACGGCACGTGGTGGGTCGCGCTGCGCACCGGCACGTCGCTCGGCAGGTCGTTCTCGAGCGGCGGCGCGGACGGCATCGCCCTGCTGCCCGACCACAGCACGGTCACGATCAGCGAGCAGCCGGTCTACGTGTTCCCCGACGACGGCACCGCACCCGACGCCCTGTTCACGCTCGACACCCGCGCCGACGGCACCTGGCTCGTCGGCCGCTCGGCGGCCACCGGCGCGCAGCGGTGGACGCTCCGCGAGAACGCGCTGACGTCCCTGCTGGTCGAGGGCACGCTCTACATCGGCACGTCGGACAGCATCATCGCGCTGGACCCCGGCAGCGGAGACGTGCGCTGGCGCCGCGACGTGGGCCACGCGGTCGACCAGATGAGCACCGACGGCGACGACCTGGTGGTCGTCGCTCCCCCGACGACCGTCGCCGCCTACTCGCGGCACGACGGCCACCCGAGCTGGTCGACGGACCTGGCCGACGAGCTCAGCGGGCTGGCATCGGTCGGCTTCGCGCCCGGCACGCGGCACGTCGCCGCGTGGGGGCTCGACGGTTCCGTCACCGCGGTGGGCTGAGTCGCGGGTCTACGATCCCGCGCATGGGGGACATGCGGACGGTCGAGCTCGACGACGGCACGGCCGAGCCCGCCCCGGCGAATCACCGCCGCCGGCTGTGGCCGTGGGCGCTCGCAGCCCTGGTCGTCGTCGCCGCCGTCCTGGTGACGTGGCAGCTCGTCGAGAACCGCCGCCAGCACGCCACCCAGGAGCGCGCAGCGCAGGCGTCGAACGTCCTCCTGCCGCTGCCGACCGAGGTCAAGGTGCTCTGGACGTCGCCGGCGGCAGACACCTACCTCGGGTTCGCGGTGGTCGGGCCGCACCTGGTCGTCGGGAGCACCGACGACGACGGATCCACGTACGAGATCCACGAGCTCGACCGGCGCACGGGCAAGCACCTGTGGGATGTGACCGGGACGCTCCCTGCCGGATGGGTCGGCGGCGTCGAGTGCCGCCCGGTCTCCCCGCCCGGAGGCCGTCCGACCTTCGCGGCGTGCGCCATCGGCGCCCTGGCGCCGCCCGACCAGCTCCCGACCGAGGCGGGCAACGTGCGGATCGTCGTGCTGGACGCGGCGACCGGCACGGTCGTCTCCACCACGGACACCAGCCTGGCCGCGTGGGCCGTCGCGGGCGACACGATCGTCATGGCCTCCCCCGAGCGCGACGACGAGAACGTCACGTGGACGCTGAAGACGATCGACGCCACGAGCGGCGCACCGACGTGGTCGCTCGTGCTGCCCACCGTGCCGATCGCGCCGCCGGACACGGACGACGGCTTCCTCACCGGCAAGACCTTCGACGCGTCCCTCGAAGGCGCGCTCGGTCGCGTCGTGCTGGCCGACCAAGGTCACGTCTGGGTCGTCGACGACGGGACGCTGACGACCACCGTGCCGATCGAGGCGGGCTGGACCGTAGCCCTCGACGGGTCCGGCGCGGTCGTGCTCGCGTTCGGCGACGGCACCGGCACCGCACAGCTGGTCCTGACCGACGGGACCGTCGTCGACGCGCCCGCCCAGCAGGTCAACCTGCCGGTGGACGACGGCACCGCTTCGGACGTCCTCCTGGTCCGGGCGTGGAAGGACCTCGCACTGCAGGCCCGCGACGCACGCACGGGCCAGGTCCGGTGGGAGGTGCCGCAGGCCGGGACGCAGGTGATCGTGCTGGGCGGTCGGGTCATCCTGCGCAGCGGCGACGACCTCGTCGCGGCCGACGCCGACGACGGCCACGTGGTGTGGCGGACCCGTTCGATCATGAGCTCGGAGGTCGCGCTGAGCACCGACGGGACCAACGTGTACGTGCCCGTTCCCGGCCGGCTGCGCGCATACGCGCTGACCGACGGCCACCGGCAGCCCGACCGGGTCCTGCCGCCGGAGTACAGCGGCGAGTCCCCCGTCGCGCTCGGTGGCGTGCTCACGGTCTACTCGGGCGATCCCGCGCCCATCCTCGGCTGACGGCCAGGGGGCGCGCGATGGCAGGGCTCCAGCAGGTCGAGCTGGTCGAGGACGGCTCGCTCGACGACGCACCCTCCGGCCCGCAGCCGCGACGTCGGCGCTGGTGGTGGGCGGCGGTCGGCGGCGTCGCCGTCGTCGGGCTGCTGGTGGGCGGCCAGACCGCGCTCGACGCACGCCGGCACCGGATCGAGACCCGGTTCGACGACGTCCCCGGCGTGCTGCTCCCCGTGCCCCAGCGCCCCTCGGTGCTGTGGTCGACCAGCGGCGACGACACCCGGTTCGGCAGCGCCGTCCAGGTCGGCCCGCACGTGGTCGCGGTGACCGACGGGCCAGGCGAGCTCGCGATCCGCGAGATCGACCGCAGGACGGGCGGCCCCGTGTGGACGACGAAGGTCCCGGTCGACGACGACGCGCGCACCGACGGCAGCAGCCAGTCGACCTGCGTCCCGGTCGGCGCGGATGACCTGCTCGCGTGCGCCGCCGGCCCGATCGGCTCGAGCGTGATTCCCCCCGAGAACGAGGACACCCAGCTGGTGGTCCTCGACGCGAGCGACGGCACCCTCGTCGCCACCTGGCGCACGCCCCTGCGCACGTGGACCGCGGGCGACGGCGGGGTGCAGACGATGTTGTCGACCTCCGCCGGCGACGTCGTCACGTGGACGCTCACGACGTTCGACACCACCGGTCACACCACCGCGCGGCTCGAGCTCGGCAGCGTTGCCGATCCCCCCGCCGACGACTCCCCGTCGTACGACATCGGCCTCCAGGCGCGCGATGGCTACACCGTGTTCACCCACCGGGGATCCGTGTGGCGCGTGCTCGACGGAGCCGTCACCGACGAGATCGAGGTCGGCCCCGAGACCTCGGTCCAGCTCGGCCCCCGCGGCCTGATCACGACGTCGCCCTGGAACCTGGGCTCCGACACCGCTGACACCGGCCTGCACTTCGCGGACGGCAGCACGCGCAGGGTGGAGGGCACGACGATGTACGCGACGGTCGACGACGGAACGGCGGACGACGTCGTCCTGACGATGGAGCGCCCCGGCACGCTCGTCGCGCGCGACGCGGCCTCGGGAAGCCTCCTGTGGTCGCAGCGCGGGACGCCGCTGGGCGGCGACCTCGTGCTCGACGGCGTCGTCTACCTCACGGCGTCGGACGGGTTCGGCATCACGCCCGCTTCCACCACGTCGGTCGTCGCGCTCGACGCGCGCACGGGCGAGATCCGCTGGGCCCAGCCGACGAACGTCGGCGGCTGGCCGATGACCGACGGCCGGGCGGTCTACGTCGACGCCACCACGAGCCTGCGCGCCTTCGCCCTCGACGACGGGGCGAAGCTTCCCGACCGTGACCTGACGGGCCTGACCCAGGACTCGTCGCTCAACACGTGGCTCGGCATGCTCTCCGTGTACTCGACGACCGGCGACAGCAGCCGCAACGCCGTCATCGGCTGAATCGAGACGGTCTGACCAGCATCGATACCCCACCGTGATCTGGACCACCTTCGGGGTGTGGCATCATGGCACCAGACCGAGGGGGGCCGTCATGGCCCGCCTCGATCTGTGTCAGTGAAGACACTCGACACCTTTCACAACGGATCGTCCGGCACGTACCTGCCGGTGAAGGGACTGGATTCATCATGGCTACAGTCACGTTCGACAACGCCACCCGGGTGTACCCCGGCACGGAGCGCCCCGCCGTGGACGCGCTCAACCTGCACGTCGAGGACGGCGAGTTCCTCGTCCTCGTCGGCCCCTCCGGCTGCGGCAAGTCGACCTCCCTGCGCATGCTCGCGGGCCTCGAGGACGTCAACGCCGGCCGCATCCTCATCGGCGACCGCGACGTCACGGACGTCCAGCCGAAGGACCGCGACATCGCGATGGTCTTCCAGAACTACGCGCTGTACCCGCACATGTCGGTCGCCGACAACATGGGCTTCGCGCTGAAGATCGCCGGCACGCCGAAGGCGGACATCCGCCAGCGTGTCGAGGAGGCCGCCAAGATCCTCGACCTCACCCAGTACCTCGACCGCAAGCCGAAGGCCCTGTCGGGTGGCCAGCGCCAGCGCGTCGCGATGGGCCGCGCCATCGTGCGTGAGCCCCAGGTGTTCCTCATGGACGAGCCGCTGTCGAACCTCGACGCCAAGCTCCGCGTCCAGACGCGTACGCAGATCGCGTCGCTGCAGCGCCGCCTCGGCGTCACCACGGTCTACGTCACGCACGACCAGACCGAGGCCCTGACGATGGGCGACCGCATCGCGGTCCTCAAGGACGGCCTCCTGCAGCAGGTCGGCACGCCGCGCGAGATGTACGACACCCCGCAGAACGTGTTCGTCGCCGGCTTCATCGGCTCGCCGGCCATGAACATCGGCACGTTCCCGGTGCTCGACGGCCACGCCTCGCTCGGCCGGGCCCGCGTGCCCGTCGCCCGTGAGGTCATCGGTGAGTTCACCGAGGAGGACCGCAACCACATCACGATCGGCTTCCGCCCCGAGGCGCTGGACGTCGTCCCCGCCGGCACGCCGAACGCCATCCCGGTGATCGTGAACATCGTCGAGGAGCTCGGCTCGGACGCGTTCGTCTACGGCCAGCTCACCAACGAGTTCGGCGCCGCGGCGACCGTGCACTCGGGCGCCGGCGACTCGCAGGTCATCGTGCGCGTCGACCCCCGTCAGGTCCCGGCCAAGGGCGAGACGATCGGCGTCGTGATCCGCAACGGCGAGCAGCACCTGTTCCACGCCGGTTCGGGCGAGCGCTTCTGATCCACCGCATTACGCACACGACGGCGGGCTCCGGTTTCCGGGCCCGCCGTCGTGCTGTCCCCAGCGATGCCGTGCCCGCGTCAGACGGGCCTGCGAGGATGACCTCATGACCCCCACCCCCCAGCGGTTGCAGATCACGGCAGCGCGGCCGGACCCTGCACTGCTGGACCTGCCCTGGCACATCCCGCTCGAGGAGTGGCCGGCCGAGACGCTGGCCGCGCTCCCCCGCGGCATCAGCCGCCACATCGTGCGGTTCGCGCGCCTGTCCGGCCGGGTGGTCGCCATCAAGGAGATCGGCGAGACCGTCGCGTACCGCGAGTACGAGCTGCTGCGGCAGCTCGACCGCCTCGACGTCCCGTCGGTCGAGCCCGTCGGCGTCATCACCGGGCGGCGGAGCCCCGAGGGCGAGCCGCTCGAGGCCGTGCTCATCACCAAGCACCTGCAGTTCTCGCTGCCCTACCGGGCGCTGTTCAGCCAGTCGCTGCGCCCGGACACGGCCACGCGCCTCATCGACGCGCTCGCCGTGCTGCTCGTCCGCCTGCACCTGGCGGGCTTCTACTGGGGCGACGTGTCGCTCTCGAACACGCTGTTCCGCCGCGACGCCGAGACGTTCGAGGCCTACCTCGTCGACGCCGAGACGGGCGACCTGCACGACAAGCTGTCCGAGGGGCAGCGCGCCTACGACCTCGAGGTCGCGCGCGTGAACATCATCGGCGAGCTCATGGACCTGCAGGCCGGCGAGTTCCTCGAGGCCGACGTCGACGCGGTCGCGATCGGCAACGCCCTGGCCGAGCGGTACACGGACCTGTGGCGCGCGCTGACCGAGGTCGAGTCGTTTGGCTACGGCGACCGCTGGCGCGTCCAGGCCCGCATCGACCGCCTCAACGACCTGGGCTTCGACGTCGGCGAGCTCGACATCACCACCGACGTCGACGGCACGACCGTGCGCATCCAGCCCAAGGTCGTCGACGCAGGCCACCACTCGCGCCGGCTCATGCGCCTGACCGGCCTCGACGTGGGCGAGAACCAGGCCCGCCGCCTGCTCAACGACCTCGACGAGTACCGCGCCGCGACCGACCGGCAGGCCGAGGACGAGTCCTTCGTCGCGCACGACTGGCTCACGGGCGTGTTCGAGCCAGCGGTCCGCCGCGTCCCGCGCGAGCTGCGCGGCAAGCTCGAGCCCGCGCAGATCTTCCACGAGCTCCTCGACCACCGCTGGTACCTCTCGGAGCAGCAGAACCGCGACGTCCCGATGAAGGAGGCCGCGAAGAGCTACGTGAAGGACATCCTGCCCAACCGGCCCGACGAGCAGTCGATCCTCGGTGTCCAGGCCGGCGACATCCGTGAGACCGCGCAGATGCCGATCTTCGACGAGGACCAGATCATCGGCTGACCGGGGTCAGGCGGGGGTGAACTCGCTCGAAGGCTCGGCGTCCGGCACAGCTCGCGCCTGCCCACCGCACCGCCGCACGATCCAGGCGACGATCTGAGCGTCGTGCCGCGCGATCGGCCTGCTCCGGTAGTCGTCCAGGCGCTCGTCGATCGCACTGCGAGCTGCGTCGCCCGTGATGCCGAGCTCGCCGAGCACGTACTCCCGGCGACGAGCGCGGACCTGCCGGAGCCGGCTGGCCTCCACGCGGTAGAGCACCTCGGGCCGAGGCGTCCACCAACGGAGCCGCACGCACGCGATCGCGATCAGTCCCACGAGCCCGCCCAGCAGCGACATCGCGCCGAACCAGCCCAGGACGGCGAGCGGAACAGACAACGACCACGGTCGATCGGCTCCGCCGCTGGCCCAGACTCCCGCCGAGACGAGCAGGCCGACGGCGAGCGCCGCGGCTGCTTGTCGCGCCGTGGGAGTGTCCCCCGTACCCACGCTCAGGCGCGCTGCCGGCTGACCTCGTACAGCGCGATGCCCGCCGCCACACCGGCGTTGAGCGACTCGACGGCCGAGGCGATCGGGATCGACGCGATCGCGTCGCACTGCTCGCGGACCAGGCGCGACAGGCCCTTGCCCTCGGAGCCGACGACGAGCACGAGCGGGTCGGTCGCGTACGGCAGGTCGGCGATCGCGACATCACCGCCGCCGTCGAGCCCGACGACGAAGGCGCCGGCCTGCTTGTACGCCTGCAGCGTGCGGGTCAGGTTGGTCACGCGAGCCACCGGCACGCGAGCCGCGGCGCCGGCCGAGACCTTCCACGCGGAGGCGGTCACGCCCGCGGCGCGGCGCTCGGGGACGAGCACGCCGTGCGCTCCGAACGCGCCCGCGGAGCGCAGCACGGCGCCCAGGTTGCGGGGGTCGGTCACGCCGTCGAGCGCGACGATGAGCGGCGCCTGGCCGAGGCTCTCGGCGATGTCGAGCAGGTCCTCGTCGTCGGCGTAGGCGTACGGCGGCACCTGGATGGCCACGCCCTGGTGCACCGAGCCGTCGGTGAGGCGGTCGAGCTCGGCGCGGCTGACCTCGAGCAGCGGGTAGCCCTCGTTCCCCGCGGCGGAGATGATCTCGCGCGTGCGGTCGTCGGCCTCGAGCTTGGACGCCAGGTACACCGTCGAGACGGGGATGCCGGCGCGCAGGGCCTCGACCACGGAGTTGCGCCCGGAGACGATCTCGTGGGTCGACGAGCCACGCCCGCCGCGGCTGCCCGAGGCGCTGCGCGACGAGCCCGACGCGGGACGCCCGGAGGTCGCGCTCTTCTCGGCCGAGACCGGCTTCTTGTAGGCCTTGTGGTACGTGCGCTCCTCGGCCTTGGGCGTCGGGCCCTTGCCCTCGAGCGACTTGCGGCCGTGACCGCCCGTGCCGACCTTGGCGCCCTTCTTGGTGCCCGCCTTGCGGGTGGCGCCTCGGCGCTGGGAGTTGCCGGCCATGAGATGACTTCCTTCGTTCTACGTGTGAGGTGATGCGTCGCCCCGCGCGTGCGGAGCCAGAGATCAGGGTGTGGCGAGCGACCAGCGTGCGCCGGTCGGCGAGTCCTCGACCACGATGCCGGCCGCCGCGAGGCGGTCCCGGATCGCGTCCGAGGTGGCGAAGTCGCGTGCAGCGCGGGCCGCGGCCCGTGCCTCGAGCTCGGCGGCCACGACCGCCTCGAGGGCGCTGGCGTACCGCTCGTCGGCGCCCTTCGAGCGCCACTGGACGCTGCCCGGGTCGAGACCGAGCACGTCGAGCATGGCACGCAGGACGACCATCGCCGAACGCGCCCCGTCCAGGTCGCCCGCCGCGAGCGCGGAGTTGCCGGCCCGCAGGTGCTCGAACACCACCGCGAGGGCGGCCGGCACGTTGAGGTCGTCGTCCATCGCAGCGACGAACTCCGCGGGCAGCTCGACCTTCGCGACCTCGTCGTCGTCGGCCGCTCCGACCTTCTCCACGGCCCGCTCGACGAACCCCGCGAGGCGGTCCCAGGTGGTCTCGGCCTCGGCGAGCGTCGCGTCGGTCCACTCGAGCATCGAGCGGTACTGCACGGCGGTCATCGCGTACCGGAGCACCGCGGGCCGGACGTTGGCCAGCACGGTCGTGACGAGCAGCCCGTTGCCGAGCGACTTGCTCATCTTGGCGCCGCTCTGCGTGACCCAGCCGTTGTGCAGCCAGTGCCGCGCGAACCCGTAGCCGGCCGCGCGGGACTGCGCCTGCTCGTTCTCGTGGTGCGGGAAGCGCAGGTCGAGGCCGCCGCCGTGGATGTCGAAGGACTCGCCCAGGTAGCGCAGCGCCATCGCCGAGCACTCGAGGTGCCAGCCCGGCCGACCGCGGCCGAACGGGGTGTCCCAGGACGCGGTCTCGGGCTCGCCCGCCTTGGGCGCCTTCCACAGCGCGAAGTCGCGCTCGTCGCGCTTGTCGTCGCCGGCGGGGGCGCTGTCCGGGGCGGGGACCATGTCCTCGACACGCTGGTTGGTCAGCGCGCCGTACTCGGCGAACGAGGCGACGTCGAAGTACACGTCACCCGAGTCCAGCGCGTAGGCGTGGCCGCGCTCGACGAGGCGCTCCATGAGCTCGACCATGCCGGGGATGTGCCCGGTGGCGCGCGGCTCGTAGGACGGCGGCAGGACGCCGAGCACGTCGTACGCGGCGGTGAACGCGCGCTCGTTGATCGCGGCCCAGGCCCACCACTGCTCGCCCGCGTCGGCGGCCTTGGCCAGGATCTTGTCGTCGATGTCCGTGACGTTGCGGACCAGTGTCACGCGGTGGCCGGTACGGCGCAGCCAACGGACCAGCACGTCGAACGCGACGCTCGAGCGCATGTGCCCGATGTGCGGGGGCGCCTGGACCGTGGCGCCGCACAGGTAGATGCCGACCTCGCCCGCGACGAGCGGGACGAAGTCGCTCACCTGGCGGGTGGCGGAGTCGAACAGGCGCAGGGTCACCGGGCAAGGTTACCGGCCGCGCTGGTCAGCGCCCGCGCACGCGCGCACGAGAGGCGCGGGCGGATCAGCCGAACGTGCCGCCCTCGCCGCGGTAGGTCGGCACGCTGGCCTCGACGGCCTCGCCGCGCACCAGGTGCACGGTCGAGAAGCGCTCCATGACCTCGCCCGACTTGGCGTGCCGGAACCAGACCCGGTCGCCGACCCGCACGTCGCCGCCGCGCGGCACCAGCAGGGGCGTCTGGACCTCGCCCGCGCCCTCCCGGTCCGTGAGCGTGAGCCCGGCCGGCCACACCGGCCGCGGCTGGCGCGACTTCGTCGCCGGACCCGACGCGATGTAGCCGCCGCCGAACGCCGTGGCGTAGCCGGGGGCGGGGATGCGGACGACGTCGAGCCCGAAGAACGCGGCCGGGCGCGGCTCGAACGAGCGGTAGGAGTCGAACAGCGTGGGCACGAACAGGCCCGAGCCGGCCGTGACCTCGGTGACCGAGGCGGCCTGCGCGCTGGTCTGGATCGAGCCCGAGCCTCCGGAGTTCACCAGCTCGAGCGGATGGCCGATGGCCGCGGCGACCGCGGCGACGACCGCCGAGCGTCGCGTGGCCAGGTCCGCGATCGAGAGCTTCTTGACGAGGCGGACCGCGGGAGAGGAGTCGGGCAGCCCGGCGACCTGCGCCTCGTAGAACATCACGCCGCGCACGTCGATCCCGTCGCGCTGCACGATCGCGGCCGCCAGCTCGCCCGCCTGCTCCGCGGTGTGGATCGGCGAGCGGCGCACGCCGAGGTGCGCGCGGAACCGGCCGCGCCCGATCTGCAGCGACGCGTCGATGTCGAGGCACACGCGCAGCGTCACGCTGTGCGCGGCTGCGGCCTTCGCGGCGAGGTCCACCTGGGCGAGGTCGTCGACCATGAGCGTCACGGCCGCGGCGGCCCGCGGGTCGCGCGCCAGGTCGTCGAGCGCGGCGGTGTCCACGGTCGGGTACCCGAGCAGGACGTCGTCGACGCCCTGCGAGACGAGCCAGAGCGCCTCGCGCAGCGAGTAGCCCATCACGCCCGCGAAGCCGGGGCGGGCCAGCACGCGCGTGAGCACCTCGCGCACGCGGACCGACTTGCTCGCGACCCGGATCGGCATACCGCCTGCGCGACGCACCAGGTCGTCCGCGTTGGCCTCGAGCGCGTCGAGGTCGACCACGGCGAGCGGGGCCGGCAGGTGGCCGGTGGCGGCGTCGAGACGGGCTCCGAGGGTCATGCGGGGATCTCCTTGCGCGGTGCCGGGTCGGGTGCACGGTCGGATACAGGGGTGGGTGTGCCCGTCCGCCCGGCGAAGCCGCCGGCGATCGAGGCGACGACCAGGGCGAGCAGGATCGGCAGGACGAACGCGAGGCGGAAGCTCGTCGCCGTGCCGATCACCGGGAGCAGGACGGCACCGAGCAGCGTGCCGACGTAGTTGAAGACGTTGAGCCGCGCGACGACCGCGTCGGCGTGCTCGGGCGCCAGGACACCGGCGGTCGCGAAGCACAGCGGCGCGATCAGGCCGAGACCCGCACCCGCGAGGGCGAAGCCGGCGATGGCGACGAACGGCACGGGCGCGACGACGACCACGGTGAAGCCCGCGGCGCCGACGAGCGACGCGGCGCGCACGACGCGAACCCGGCCCCACCGCAGCACCGCGGCGTCACCGACGAGGCGCGAGAGCAGCGTCGTGCCGAGGTACGCGGCGGCACCCAGCGGAGCCATCCACGAGGCCGCGTCGAGCGTCTTCTCCAGGTACGTCGTGCTCCAGGACTGCGTGCCGTTGTCAATCGCGAAGTAGGCCACGACCGCGACCGCGAGCACGCCCACCGAGCGCCACGGCACGTGCGAGCCCGGGGTGTCGTCGACCGCGACTGGTGCGGCGTCGTGCGAGCGGCGGCCGTTGCGCGCGACGAGCACCGCAGCCAGGGCGGCGACCGGGGTCGCGGCCAGGAAGATCAGGGTGACCGGCTCGATCGCGAGGCGGTCGCCGTCGACCGCCGAGAGCAGCGCCGCGGCGATGCCGCCGACCGACCACGCGGCGTAGAAGCTGGACAGCAGGGGCCGGCCGTACGCGCGCTGGACCGCGACGGCCTGCATGTTGGTGGACGCGTCGACCATCCCGAGCGCGACGCCGTACAGCGCGAACGCGGCCACCCCGAGCGGGAACGTGGGCGCGATCGCGATGACCGGCACGAACACGGCGATGAGCGCGAGACCTGCCGCGAGCGCGACGCGACTGCCCCCGCGGGAGCGGGCGACCCGGTCGGCGATCCAGGTGCCGAGCGCCGCGGCGAGCAGGACGCCGAGGATGGCGGTCGAGATCGTGTCCTCGTCGACCCCGTACCGCTCCTGCACGCTGACGAGGTTGGTCAGCAGCAGCATGAGCGCGAAGCCCTGCGCGGCGAAGGCGCCGCTGGTCGCGACCCGCGCGCGGG
This sequence comes from Cellulomonas rhizosphaerae, assembly GCF_003470205.1. GTDB lineage: Bacteria > Actinomycetota > Actinomycetes > Actinomycetales > Cellulomonadaceae > Cellulomonas > Cellulomonas rhizosphaerae. The sequence goes on along the minus strand of NZ_QWKP01000191.1, from coordinate 15,739 downwards.
TGTCGACGCTCACGCGCCGGCCGGGACGGGCAGCACGGCGTCGTCCGACAGTCCCTCGACGGGGACCGTGAGCGTGGCGAGGTAGGTGCCGAAGCCCTGCAGGCCGCGCAGGGCGGCCTCGGCGTTGTCGTCGACGAGCCACGCGAGCGAGTAGCCGTCGACGACCGCGACGACGACGCGCGCGAGCTCCTCGGTCGGCACGAGCCACCGCACGTTCCCGGCCCGCCCGACGACCTCGAGGACCTGCTGCGCCGTGGTCCACTGACCGCGGTACTGCTCGGCGGCGACCTGGTTGAGCTCGGGGTGACGCAACGAGGACGTGGTGAGCTCGTAGCTCAGCAGCTGCGAGCCGCGCGTGCCGGTGATCGACGCCCACAGCGCGCCGATCGCGGCCTCGAGCACGGTCTCCACCGGCAAGCCGGCGGGGATCTGGTCGAGACCCTGGACAGCGTTGCGCTCCGTGATGGCGTGCGCCATGGCGCGCAGGAGCTCGTCCTTGTCCTGGAAGCAGTAGTGGACGACGCCGAGCGAGACACCCGCCTCGGCCGCCACGGCGCGCACGGTGGCGGCCTCGATCCCGTCGCGGCTCGCGACGGCCAGGGCGGCCTCGACGAGCTGCTCGCGACGCTCGGCAACGGGCATGCGATTCATGCGGGTCCCCTCCCTCACGTGCACCGGCCCCGATTACCGGGCACGCGCCCCTGCGATCACGCCCAAGTGAAGCACGTCCTCGACTTGACTTGGACAACCGCCCAGGTCAATGTCTGTTCTCATGGCACACACGCAGCGCGCGACCTGGCGCAACTGGGCACGCACTGCTGCTGCCACTCCATACCGTAGCGACACGCCGCGTGACCTGCAGGAATTGTCCGCGACGGTCGCGCGCGCCGCGGCCGACGGGCGCCGCGTACGGGCCGTCGGCGGTGGCCACTCGTTCACCCCCGCCGCGGTCACCGAGGGCGTCCACCTGCACCTGGACCACCTGACCGGCCTCGAGAGCATCGAGCGCTTCGACGACGGCACGGCCCACGTGACCGTCGGCGCGGGCATGCACCTGTATGCGCTCAACGCCCTGCTGGCCGCGCACGGGCTCGCGATGCGCAACCTCGGGGACATCGACAAGCAGACCGTCGCGGGTGCGATCTCGACCGGCACGCACGGCACCGGCGCCCGTCTGGGCGGCCTCGCGACGCAGGTCGTCGGCGTCCGGCTGGTCACGGCAGCGGGTGAAGTTCTCGACCTCTCGCGCGACGAGCGTCCCGAGCTGTTCGAGCTCGCCCGGCTCGGCCTCGGCTCGGTGGGGATCCTCGCCGCCGTGACGATCGAGGTCGTCCCCGCGTTCCGCCTCGAGGCGGTCGAGGAGCCGTGGGCGCTCGACGACGTGCTGGTCGAGCTCGACGGCCTCGTCGACGACAACGACCACTTCGAGTTCTACTGGTTCCCCCACACGCGCCGCGCGCTGACCAAGCGCAACAACCGGGTGGCCGACGGCGAGGTCGCCGAGCTCAACCGCGTGCGCGCGTGGGTCGACGACGAGCTGCTCTCCAACGGCCTGTTCGGGCTGACCAACCGCCTCGCGACGCTCGTGCCGCCCGTGACGCCGCGCATCAACGCCGTCGCCGCGCGCGCGCTCAGCGCCCGCCGGTTCATCGCGCCGTCCGCCGAGGTGTTCATCTCCCCGCGCCGGATCGTGTTCCGCGAGATGGAGTACGCGGTCCCCCGTGCGGAGCTTCCGGGTGTGCTCGCGGAGATCGAGTCCTGGCTGCGCTCGTCGGGCGAGCACGTGCCGTTCCCGCTCGAGGTGCGCTTCGCGGCGGCCGACGACCTGTGGCTGTCCACCGCGCACGGCCGCGAGACCGCCTACGTCGCCGCGCACCAGTACGTGAAGATGCCGTTCAAGCGCTACTTCGACGCGGTCGAGCAGATCATGGGCCAGGTCGACGGCCGCCCGCACTGGGGAAAGATGCACTGGCTCGACGCCGAGCGCTTCGGCCAGCTCTACCCCCGGTTCGCTGACGCGCAGCGCGTGCGCGCGCAGGTCGACCCCGACGGCGTCTTCGGCAACCCGTACACCGACCACGTGTTCGGGGACCGTCACTCGCACGGGTGATTGGTCACCGAACCCATTCGTTGCCCTGGCGTCTCACAGACGCCCGGTGCACTCTGTGCGGGTGACAGCGAGCACCCGCGTCGTGGTGGCCACCGCCTTCGGTGGTCCCGAGGTCCTTCAGCTCATCGACGTCCCCCCCGTCGAGCCCGGGCCGGGCAACGTGATCGTCGACGTCAGAGCCGCAGGCATCAACCCGATCGACTGGAAGACCTACGCGGACGGGCCGGGGACGGACCGTTCGCGCCTCCCGCTGCGCCTCGGCTTCGAGGTCGCCGGCGTCGTCAGCGCCGTCGGCCCGTCCGTGCGCTGGCTCTCCGAGGGCGACGAGGTCATCGCCTGGCGTGTGCACGGCGGCTACGCCGACCGGCTCGAGGTCTCCGAGCAGGTCACCGTCCGCCGGCCCGCCGAGCTCGGCTGGGCCCCCGCGTCGGGCCTGATGCTGACCGGCGCCACGGCCGTGCACACGCTCACGGCCGCCAACGTGCACCGGGGCGACGTCGTGCTCGTGCACGGCGGGTCCGGCGGGGTGGGCCGCATGGTCGTCCAGCTCGCCGAGCTGCGGGGGGCGGCCGTGATCGCCACCGCGTCGCCGCACGCGCACGACGACCTGCGGGCGCTCGGCGCGATCCCCGTGGAGTACGGCCCCGGACTCGCCGAGCGCGTGCGCGCGGTCGCACCCTCGCCCGTCACGGTCGCGATCGACACGGTCGGCACCGACGAGGCGCTCGACACCTCCGTCGAGCTCGTCGCCGACCGGTCCCGCGTCATCTCGATCGCGGGCTTCGGGCGCGGCCCGTCGCTCGGCATCCAGCTGCTCGGCGGCGGACCCGGCGCGGACCCGGGCACGGCCGTGCGCGAGGCCGCGCGCGCCCAGCTCGTCGACCTCGCGGCGGACGGCGTGCTCGACGTCCGCGTCGCGCGCACCTACCCGCTCGACCAGGTCGCCGACGCGCACCGCGAGGGCCGCGGCGGGCACCCGGGCGGCAAGCTCGTGCTGCTGCCCTGAGTGCTACCGCCCTGACACGACCTCAGCCGTCGATCTCCGCGGCGAGCGCGCAGAGCTCGTCCAGCACGCTGCGCACGACGAGCCGCTCGGCCCGGTCGGGCCGGAGCAGCGCGTCGATGCGCCGGCCCGCGCGCACGCCGGTGAGCGGCAGCAGCCGCACGCCCTCACCGCCCCCGTGGGAGTGGCGCGGGAGCAGCGAGACCCCGTGCCCGGCGGCGACGAGCGACGAGGCGACGTGGAAGTCGTTGATCCGGTGCACGATCCGCGGCTCGGTCCCGGAGGCCGCGGCGACCGCCGCGAGCACCGTCGAGATCGGGAAGCCCTCCCGCACCGAGATCCACGCCTCGCCCGCGAGCTCGGCCGGGTGCACGGTCTCCTGCCCGGCCAGGCGGTGACCGGTCGGGACGGCCACGTCGAGCGGCTCGCGCAGCAGCGGGACCACGCGGACCCGATCGCCCCAGGACCCCGCGCCATCCGGACGGTGCGCGACGACGATGTCGATCCGGTCGGTCAGCCCGACGAAGTCCGCCTGAGCGACGTCCTCGTCGGCGCACTCGACGTCCACGCCGTGCGGCACCCGGCTCAGCAGGCGCGGCAGGAACAGCTGCGCGGCGCTGGCGAACGCGCTCACGCGCACCGTCCCGCGCGGCGCGGCGAGGAACCCGTCGCACGCCGCCTGCGCGCGCTCGAGAGCGACCGCCACGTCGAGCGCTGCGTCGGCGAGTGCCTCCCCCGCCGGCGTGAGCCGCAGCCCGCGCCCCACGCGCTCGGTGAGGGCGACGCCGACGTCCCGCGCGAGCACGGCGACCTGCTGGGAGACGGCTGACGGCGTCAGGTGCAGCACGTCGGCCGCGGCCGTCACGCCGCCCTGGGTGCGGACGGCGCGCAACGTCTCGAGCGCCCGGGGATCCATGCAGCCACGCTACATCGTCGGTGCACGACATTTCGATGGTGCTGGAACGTCGAGCGGGGCGATGCTCGGTGCGTGAACCGCCACGACCGCCTGCTCGCCATGCTCGTCGCCGTGTGCTGGGGGCTCAACTTCCCGGCGATCCACCTCTCGCTCGAGCAGTTCCCGCCGTTCTTCCTCGTCGCGCTGCGGTTCGCCCTCATCGCGCTGCCGACCGTGCTGGTTGTCCGCCGGCCCGCGGTGCCGTGGCGGTGGCTGCTGCTGTACGGGTTCGGCTTCGGGGTCCTGCAGTTCGTGTTCCTCTACTGGGCGATGTCCGCGGGCATGCCCACCGGGCTCGCCTCGCTGGTCCTGCAGTCGTCGGCGCCGTTCACCGTGGTGCTCGCGGCCGCGCTGCTGCGCGAGCGGCTCACGGCCCGCCAGGGGCTCGGCGTGCTCGTCGCGGTCACCGGCCTCGCGGGCATCGCGCTGCACCGGGCGGGCGTCGACGGCGGCGCGACCCTCGTGCCGGTGCTGCTCACGCTGTGCGGCGGGCTCGGCTGGGCGTTCGGCAACCTCGGCAACCGCCTCGCGGTGCGCGAGGCGCCCGGGGAGTCGTTCCGGCTCCTGCTGTGGATGTCGGTCGTGCCGCCGCTGCCCATGCTCGCGCTGTCGCTCGGCGTCGAGGGCCCGCGCCGGATCGCCGACTCGTTCAGCGGCCTCGGCAGCCGCACGGGCCTGCTGGCCGTGGGCGGGCTCGCGTTCACCGCCGTCGTCGCGACCCTGCTGGGCTCGGGGCTGTGGACCGCGCTGATGAGCCGCAACGCCTCGAGCGTGGTCGCGCCGTTCTCGATGCTCGTGCCGGTCGTCGGGATCGCGTCGTCGTGGCTGCTGCTGCGCGAGAGCACGTCGCCCGCCGAGCTCGCGTGGGGAGCCCTGGTGGTCGCCGGCGTGCTGCTGGGGAGCCTGAAACGCCGGTCGAGCGCTCAGTCGCTCGCGACGACGATGGCCGACGCGATCGCCGCGACACCCTCGCCGCGGCCCGTGAGCCCGAGCCCGTCCGTCGTGGTCGCGGACACCGACACGGGCGCCCCTGCGGCCGACGAGAGCGCCGCCTCGGCCTCCGCCCGCCGCTGACCCAGCCGGGGGCGGTTGCCGATCACCTGGACCGCGACGTTGCCGATCTCGAACCCGGCGTCGCGGACCCGCCGGGCCGCCTCGGCGAGCAGCGTCGCGCCCGCCGCGCCCGCCCACTGCGGCTCCGAGGTGCCGAAGTTCGAGCCGAGGTCGCCGAGGCCGGCCGCGGACAGCAGCGCGTCGGCCGCGGCGTGCGCGGCGACGTCGGCGTCGGAGTGCCCCGCCAGGGGCCGCTCGCCGGGCCAGGCGAGCCCCGCGAGGTGCAGGACGGCCTCCGGGGACGGGTGCTCGTCGTAGGCGTGCACGTCGACGCCGATGCCGGTGCGCGGGATGGCCATGTCAGAGGTCCTTCGTGTCCGTCGCCAGCAGCACGGCGACCGCGAGGTCTCGCGGCGTGGTGATCTTCGCAGCACGCTCGTCGCCCGGGACCACCCAGACCGGCAGCCCGAGACGCTCGACCAGCCCGGCGTCGTCGGAAGCGGCCACGGACTCGTCGCCCGCGTCCTGCTCGGCCGCGGCGTGCGCGCGCTCGAGGGTCGCGCGCGCGAAGCCCTGCGGGGTCTGCACCGCGCGCAGCTCGCCGCGCGCGACGGTCGCCTCGACGGGCCAGCCGTCGTCGCCCGCGCCCACGCGCTTGATGGTGTCCGTCACGGCGAGCCCGGGGACCACGGCGTCGTGCCCGGCCCGGACGGCGGCGGCGACCCGCTCGATCAGGTCGGCGGGCGCGAACGGGCGGGCGGCGTCGTGCACGAGCACCACGTCGATCCCGTCGTCGGGCAGGGCGGCGAGCGAAGCCGCGACCGAGGCCTGGCGCGTGGGCCCGCCGGGGACCACGACGACGTCGGGGCCCAGCAGAGCCCGGAACGCGTCGACATGGTCGGCCGGCGCGGACACGACCAGCGCAGCCAGGGGCGCTCCCCCGGGGCGGGCGGCCAGCAGCCGGCGCGCGGCGTGCACCACGACGGGCTCACCCAGCACGGGGACGAGCGCCTTGGGCAGCGCGTGACCGAGGCGGGAGCCGCTGCCCGCCGCCGTGAGGATCGCCGCGGTCGTCACGACCGGCCCCAGAAACGGGTCGACCGCACCTCGGTGGGTACCGGGGTGCGGTCGAGCACGTGTGCGTTGCTGGCGTGCGCTCGCGTCAGGACGCGAGGACCTCGTCGAGGATGGCTTCCGCCTTCTCCTCCTCGGTGTGCTCGGCGAGTGCGAGCTCCGAGACGAGGATCTGGCGGGCCTTGGCGAGCATGCGCTTCTCGCCCGCGGACAGCCCGCGGTCGGCGTCACGACGCGAGAGGTCGCGGACGACCTCGGCCACCTTGATGACGTCGCCGGAGGCGAGCTTCTCGAGGTTGGCCTTGTAGCGGCGCGACCAGTTGGTCGGCTCTTCGGTGTACGGCGCCCGCAGGACCTCGAACACGCGGTCCAGGCCCTCCTGGCCGACGACGTCGCGGACGCCCACGAGGTCGACGTTCTCAGCGGGAACTTCGATGGTCAGATCACCCTGAGCTACCTTGAGCTTCAGGTAGAGCTTGGCCTCTCCGCGGATGGTTCTGGTCTTGATCTCTTCGATCAAGGCTGCACCGTGGTGCGGGTAGACAACGGTCTCCCCAACAGTGAAAGTCATCTGCAGGTGTCCCCTTTCGCAGAGGCGTATCTTATCACGCCGCATTTCACCCGAATCCGGTGCGTGGACGCCGTCGACGCTGGTCAGGACGCCCTGGCGCGCGCGTCCCAGCCAGGGGGTCAGCGGCGCGCGCACGGGGCGGGTCCGGCTAGTCTTGCGGTGCGACCGCGCCGGCTCCCCGGGCCGACGTCCGGACGCACCAGCCGTCCCGTCGCCCCCGAGGAGTCATCGTGACCTCGCCCCGCCCCCGCTCCCGCCGGCTCCTGATCGCCGCGGGGCTGAGCGTCGCCGGCGTCGTGCTGGCTGGTTGCTCCGCGACCAACCCGATCACCACCGAGCACGAGTACAGCGCGTCCGACGGCGTGCGCGCCACGCTGGGCGACGTGCGCGCCTCGAACCTGCTCGTGCTCTCGAGCGCGAAGGGGTCGGAGGGCCTGCTCCTCGGCGGCCTGACGAACGACGGCACCCAGCCGCGCACGGTCACGCTGACGTTCGGCGACCAGACCGCCACGGTGCAGGTCGCGCCCGAGTCCACCGTGCTGCTGGACGGCACCGCGGCCGAGGGCCGCGCGGACGTGCGCGTCACGTCGGTCTCGGTCCCCCCGGGCGCCGTGCTGCCGACCACGATCGCCACGGACACCGCGGGCAGCCAGGACGTGGGCATCCCCGTCCTCGACGGCTCCCAGCCCGACTACGCGACGCTGGTCCCCACTCCGCCCGCCTCCTGACTCCAGCTGCACGCACGAAGGGCCCCGGACCATGACGGTCCGGGGCCCTTCGGCGTCGTGCGCTCAGCTCACCCGAAGCGGCCCGAGATGTAGTCCTCCGTGGCCTGCTCGCGCGGCGAGGAGAAGATCGTCGCGGTGTCGTCGATCTCGATGAGGCGCCCCGGCTGGCCGGTGCCCGCGAGGTTGAAGAACGCCGTGCGGTCCGAGACGCGCGCGGCCTGCTGCATGTTGTGGGTCACGATGACGATCGTGTACTGCGCCTTGAGCTCGGCGATGAGGTCCTCGATCGCGAGCGTCGAGATCGGGTCGAGCGCCGAGCAGGGCTCGTCCATGAGCAGCACCTGCGGCTTGACCGCGATGGCGCGCGCGATGCACAGGCGCTGCTGCTGACCGCCCGAGAGGCCCGAGCCGGGACGGTCGAGGCGGTCCTTGACCTCGTTCCAGAGGTTGGCGCCCTGCAGCGACTGCTCGACCATGTCCTGCGCGTCGCCCTTGGAGATCCGCTTGTTGTTGAGGCGGACGCCGGCGAGCACGTTCTCGGCGATGGACATCGTCGGGAACGGGTTGGGGCGCTGGAAGACCATGCCGACCTGGCGGCGCACGGCCACGGGGTCGATGTCGTTGCCGTACAGGTCCACGCCGTCCATCGTGACGCTGCCCTGGACGTGCGCGCCCGGGATGACCTCGTGCATGCGGTTGAGCGTCCGCAGGAAGGTCGACTTGCCGCAGCCGGAGGGGCCGATGAAGGCCGTCACCGAGCGGGGCTCGACGGCCATCTCGATGTCCGCGACCGCCTTGAAGTCGCGGTAGAAGATGTTGAGGTCCTTGACGTCGATGCGCTGAGCCATGGGGGGGTCCTTAACCGAGGTTCTTGGGAGCGAAGAAGCGGGTGACGAGGCGGGCGACGAGGTTGAGCAGCATGACGATGAGGATCAGCGTCAGCGCTCCGGCCCAGGCCCGGTCGTAGGCGACGGTCGCGATGCAGTTCGCCTGGTCGGGCGTGCAGGGGACCAGGCCCTGCTGGAACTGCCGGTAGACGTACACCGGCAGGGTCATCATGCGACCGTCGAAGAGGTTGTAGTTGATCGAGTCGATGACGCCGACCGTGATGAGCAGCGGGGCGGTCTCGCCGATCACGCGGGAGACGGCGATCATCACGCCGGTGACGATGCCCGCGACCGCGGTGCGGAGCACGACCTTGATGACCACGAGCCAGCGCGGCACGCCCAGGGCGAGCGCGGCCTCGCGGAGCTCGTTGGGGACGAGCCGCAGCATCTCCTCCGACGAGCGCACGACGACCGGGATCATCAGCACCGAGAGCGCCACGGAGCCGACCACGCCCATGCGGACGCCCGGCCCCAGGATCACGGCGAACAGCGCGTACGCGAACAGACCGGCGACGATGGACGGGATGCCCGTCATGACGTCGACGAAGAACGTCACCGCGCGGGCCAGGGGGCCGCGGCCGTACTCGACCAGGTAGATGGCGGTCAGCAGGCCGATCGGTACCGAGATCAGCGCCGCGAACAGCGTGATCTCCACCGTGCCGACGATCGCGTGGTAGACGCCGCCGGCGTCCATGCCGCCGAACACACCGCGCATCGAGTGCGTGAGGAAGTAGACGTTGAAGCGCTCGATGCCGTGCTTGACGACGGTCCAGGCGACCGACACCAGCGGCAGGACCGCGAGCAGGAAGGCGGCGACGATCAGGCCGCGCATCACGCGGTCCTTGCGGTGCCGGCGCTTGTCGACCTGCTGGAGCAGGGTGCGCAGCTCGGCGTTGCCGGCCAGCGCCTCGGGAGCGGTGGTGGTCATCAGTTGGCTCCCGAGAAGTCCTTGCGACGCGCGACGATCGCGCGGGCGGCCATGTTGACCACCAGGGTGATGACGAACAGCGCCAGGCCGGTCGCGATCAGCGTCGAGACGCCCATCGGGTTGGCCTCGGGGAACTGCGCCGCGATGTTGGCCGCGATCGACTGCTGCTGTCCGGCCTCGAGGATCCGGAACGAGTAGAGGAACCCGGGCGACAGGATCATCAGGACGGCCATCGTCTCGCCGAGCGCGCGGCCCAGGCCGAGCATCGCGGCCGAGATCACGCCGGAGCGGCCGAACGGGAGGACGGCGGTGCGGATCATCTCCCAGCGCGTCGCGCCGAGGGCCAGAGCGGCCTCCTCGTGCAGGCGGGGTGTCTGGAGGAACACCTCGCGGCTGACGGCGGTGATGATCGGCAGGATCATGACCGCCAGCACGATCGCGACCGTGAGCAGCACGCGCGCCGTGGGCGAGACCGTGCCGGAGAACAGCGGGAACCAGCCGAGGTTCGCGTTCAGCCAGGCCCAGACGGGCTGGACCAGCGGCGAGAGCACCAGGGCGCCCCACAGGCCGTAGACGACCGACGGCACGGCGGCCAGCAGGTCGATCACATAGCCGAGGCCGTTCGCGAGGCGGCGGGGTGCGTAGTGCGAGATGAAGAGCGCGATGCCGATCGCGACCGGCACGGCCATCACGAGCGCGAGCGCCGCGGCGAGGATCGTGCCGAAGATCAGCGGGCCGACGTAGTCCAGCAGCGAGCTCGAGTTGCGCAGCAGGCCGACCTGCTCGGCCAGCTCGTCGTACGGCGTCGTCAGCGCAGGCCACGCCTTGACGACGAGGAAGATCGCGACGGCCGCGAGCAGGACGAGGATGAGGGCGCCGGCGCCTGTGGTGAACCAGCGGAAGACACGGCTCGCGCCGCGGTCGGCGGCTCGGCGTTGGCCCTTGAGGCGGCGAGCGCTGGTGGGCTCCGGACCGCTTCCTGCGGTCGAGCTCCGAGCCGGCGGGCTCTTGGTGGTGGACACGATGCTCCTGCGTCGATCAGGGTGGGGGGGACGTTCGCCGGTGGTCGGCCCGGGTCCCCCCCGGGACAGGCCGACCACCGGCTGATGATGCGGTCAGGCGCCCTTGATGGCGTCGACCGCGGTCTTCGCGTCAGCGGCGAGCTTCTCCGGCAGCGGGGCCGAACCGGCGGCCGACTGCGCGGCAGCCTGACCCTCGGCGCTGACGATGTAGCCGAGCAGGCCCTTGACCAGGTTCGCCTTGGCGTCGTCCGCGTAGGTGCTGCACGCGACGGCGTAGGAGACCAGGATCAGCGGGTACGCACCGGCGGCGGTCGTCGTGCGGTCCACCTTCACGACGACGTCGTTCGTGCCGCGCTCCTCGTCACGCGGCGAGGCGTCCACCGCGAGGGCAGCGGCCTCGGCCGTCGGGCCGACGAAGGCGTCGCCGACCTTGATGCTGACCTTGCCGAGCGTGCCGGCGGCCGACTCGTCGGCGTAGCCGATCGTGCCCTGGCCACCCTGCACGGCCTGGATCAGGCCCGACGTGCCGGTGCCCGACTCGCCACCCTGCAGCGGCCAGTCGTCAGCACCCTCAGCGGTCCAGGCGCCGTTGGCGGCCTTGTTGAGGTAGTCGGTGAAGTTCTTCGTGGTGCCCGAGCCGTCCTGGCGGTGGACCGGCGTGATGGCGGTCGACGGGAGGGTCGCGTCGGGGTTGTCGGCCTTGATCGCCGCGTCGTCCCAGGTCTTGACCTTGCCCTGGAAGATGTTGGCGATGGTCTCGGCCGAGAGGTTGAGCGACGTGACGCCGTCCAGGTTGAACACGACCGCGATCGGGCTCACGTAGACGGGGATGTCGATCGCGTCGCTCTTGCACGTCTCCTTGGCCTGCGTCAGCTCCTCCGGCTTGAGCGCCGAGTCGGAGCCGGCCCAGTCGATGCCGCCCTCGATGAACTGGGTGCGGCCGGCCGAGGAGCCCGCGGGGTCGTAGTTGACGGTCACGTCGGGGTTGGCCGTCTGGAAGCCGGCGCGCCACGCGTCCATGGCCTTCTCCTGGGCCGAGGAGCCGACGCCGTTGAGGTCGCCGCTCAGGCCGTCAGTCGTGCCGGCCGAGCCGCCCGCGCTGGGACCGTCTCCGACCGGGTCGTCCGATCCGCACGCCGTCAGCGAGAGGGCGAGCACACCGGCAAGGGCGACCGCACCGACGCGGCTGGGAAGGGAGAGCTTCACTGTGAGATTCCGTCCTGTCGTCATCTGTGCGCACTGGGAATCGTGCGCAACGAGAAGGACGCTAGGAAGCGGATGTGACCAGCCGGTCGGTACAAGTTGAACCGCAGGTGAACGCTGGCCGACAGTTGCGCACGCGTCCAGGACGGACGACGCGCGACCACCGCACATCAGAACGCCGAGTCCGCATCATCACGGCGGTTGCAAGCCCCGTGATGATGCGGAATCGGCGTGATGACGTGCGTGAAGGCGTGAATCAGCCCTCGGTGCTTGTGGTCGGGCTGCCCCTGCGCTCCGCGACCGGCGGACGCTTCGCGCCCACCGGTCGCTGCGCTCCGGGTCAGCCCTCGGGGGTGAGCTTGTAGCCGAGGCCGCGGACCGTGACCAGGAGGGTCGGGTTGGCCGGGTCGGGCTCGACCTTGGCGCGCACGCGCTTGACGTGCACGTCCAGCGTCTTCGTGTCGCCCACGTAGTCCGAGCCCCAGATGCGGTCGATGAGCTGCCCGCGGGTCAGCACCCGGCCGGCGTTGCGCAGCAGGAGCTCGAGCAGCTCGAACTCCTTGAGCGGGAACGAGACGAGCTGGTCGTGCACGCGCACGGTGTGTCGCTCCACGTCCATCCGGATGGGTCCGGCGACGAGCAGGTCATCGTCCTCGTCGTCGACCTCGGGAACCTCGCCCCCGCCGGGCGCGACGGCCACGACGGCACGCCGGCGCAGCACGGCCCGCACGCGGGCCAGGAGCTCGCGCGACGAGTACGGCTTGGTGATGTAGTCGTCGGCGCCCAGCTCCAGGCCGACCACCTTGTCGATCTCGTCGTCCTTGGCCGTGACCATGATGACCGGCACGTCCGACGTGAGGCGGATGGTCCGGCAGACCTCGGTGCCCGAGAGGCCGGGCAGCATGAGGTCGAGCAGGACCAGGTCCACCCCGCCCTCGTTGAAGCGGTCGAGGGCGTCGGGGCCGGTGGCCGCCTCGACGACCTCGAACCCCTCGCGCTCGAGCTGGTAGGTCAGGGGGTCGCGGTAGGACTCCTCGTCCTCGACCACGAGGATCCGCGTCATGACGCGCTCCTGTGCACGTGAGCTCCTTCGTCGGGTGCTGCGTCGGGTGCTGCGTCGGATGCTGCGTCGGATGCAGCGGGGGAAGCCGCGCGGGGGATGCGCAGCGTGAAGGTGGAACCGCGGCCAGGTTGCGACCAGACGGTCACGTCGCCGCCGTGGTCGGCCGCGACGTGCTTGACGATCGACAGGCCGAGGCCGGTCCCGCCGGTCTCGCGCGAGCGGGCCGGGTCGACGCGGTAGAAGCGCTCGAAGACGCGCTCCTGGTCGATCGGGGAGATGCCGATTCCTTCGTCGACCACGGCGATCTCGACGATGTCGCCGTGCAGCCGGACGCCGACGCCGACGTGCGACGCCTCGCCCGAGTACGCCACGGCGTTGTCGACGAGGTTGCGCACCGCGGTCACGAGCAGGTCGTGCTGGCCGAAGACCTGGACGCCGTGCTGGCCGCCCACGCTCAGCCGCACGCGCTTGCCGTCCGCGGTGGTGCGCGCGCGGTCGACGGCCTCCTGCACGACCTGGTCGACCTCGACGGTCGCGAGCTCGGTGAGCGCGCCGGCCACCTGCAGGCGGGACAGCTCGATGATCTCGTGCACCAGCGCGGACAGCCGGACGGCCTCGGTCTGCATGCGGCCGGCGAAGCGGCGGACGGCCTCGGGGTCGTCGGCCGCGTCCTGCACGGTCTCGGCCAGCAGCGTCAGCGCACCGACCGGGGTCTTGAGCTCGTGGGAGATGTTGACGACGAAGTCGCGGCGGATCGCCTCGAGGCGCTTGGCCTGGGTCTGGTCCTCGGCGAGCACGACGAGGTGGTCCGGCGTGACCTGCGCGACGCGCACCTGCATGAGCAGCGTGCCGGCGCCCAGGGGGCCACGCGGGATCTCGAGCTCCTCGTCGCGGATCACGCCGTCGCGGCGAACCCCGGCGATGAGCTCGCGGATCGCGGGCGGCACCACGGCGCCGTCGCGGACCAGGCCGAGCGCGTAGGCGGGGGCGCTCGCGCGGACCACCCGCTCGTCCTCGTCGAGCACCACGGCCGCCGACCGCAGGACCGCGAGCATCCGCACGAGGCCGTCGTCGAGCTCACGCGCCGGCGTCTCGGGAACGCTGTGCAGCTCGCGCTGGCTCAGCCAGTACGCGGCGACGGCGAAGGCGCCGACGAGGATGCCGAGACATCCCGCGACGATGAGCTGCCAGCCCTGCGCGTCCACGAGCCCAACCCTAGAGCGCACGTGAGGCCCGATCCGTACGGATCGGGCCTCACGTCGGCCACCCGCCGACGAGCATTCACCGGCTGTTCACCCCGGAGGGCGCGCGGGGTCGTCAGCTCAGGATCTTGGCCTTCGCGGCGGCGAACTCCGCGTCGTCGAGGATCCCCTGGGCGTGCAGCTGGCCGAGCTGCGTGAGCTTGGCCATGAGGTCGTCCTGCGCGGGCGCGGCGGCCACGGCGGGCGGCGCGTACGCGGCCTGCTGCGCGGCGGCCTGGCGGGCGGCCTCCTCGTACTGCTGCTGCTGCACCTGGGCCTCGTAGGCCTGCTGCTCGGCGGCGGCCTGCTGCTTGCCGGCCTGGCGGCGCTGCATCGCGCCGGTGGTGGCGTTGGCGGTACCGACGATCACGGCGGTGCGGGCGGCGGTCCCGATCAGGCCGGGGCGGCCGAATCTCCTCAGCGGGGGCATGGTCTGTTCCTCAGCTCTCGGTGGCGTCGAGCTCGGCGAGCTCGGCGACGGCGGCGACGACCTCGGCGGGGATCCGCTCGGAGGCGACGAGCACCCCGCCGGTGGCGCGGATCGCGTCAGCGACCCCGACCGACCAGAGGTGCTCGATGACGAGGATCAGCGCGGACGTGCCGATCTCGAGGTCACCGGCGATCGCGTCGATGTCCTCCTGACCCGCGAGGCCGGTGCCCTCGAGCTCGGTCTCGATGAACTCGAGCTCCCCGCCCAGGTCCGCCAGCTCGATGATGTCGAGCGTCTCGGCGTCCGGGTGGCGCACCACCACGAGGTCGATGATCCGGACCTGCTCGGTGGCGACGAGGAGGGCGACCTGCGCCTTGACCTCGTCAGGGATGCGATCGTGCGGGAACGCGAGCGCGATGAGCTCGACCGGACCGAATGTCGGTGCCACTTCTGTTCTCCTCGGTTGGGGAATGGAGTTCTCGGCGGGTCAGGCGGACGCGCGCTCGACCTCGTCGCCGTGCACGATCAGGGCCCACAGGACGACGACGTCCAGGGCGATGACCACGATCGACCACCACGGCGTGACGGGCAGCGAGACGAACTGCGCGACCAGGTTGAGGACCACGAGCACGACCGCGGTCGCCCGCACCCACGGCTCACCGCCGAACAGCACGAAGCCGACGAGCGTGATGATCGCGCCGAGGATCAGGTGCACCCAGCCCCACGTCGAGACGTCGATGATCGCCAGCCCCGAGTTGGTCCAGGCGAGCACCTTCTCCGAGCTGAAGATGGCGACCAGGCCCGCGACGACGTTGAAGAGGCCCACCGTGATCAGCGCGAAGGCGGCGAACCACACCCACCCGACCCAGGCCGTGACCTTGTTCGTGGGCATCGTCTCGACCTCCGACTCGGTGGGACCTGCGCGATGATGGTCAGTCTGCACCCATCGCCGCAGGTGCGGGCAACGTTCGTCCAGATGATGGCCTGCACATCCAACCGCCGCCGCGCGTTCACCTGCCGGGGCCCAACCGTTCACCTGCCGGTGCGAACCTGACGATCGCCATCCGGCACCAGCACGAGAGGGATCCAATGCGGGACATCTTCGAGGCCGAGCTCACCCAGCTCGGCGAGGACCTCGCGGCCATGAGCCGCCTGGTCGAGCACGCCATCACGAACGCGGGCATCGCGCTCCTGACCGCGGACCTCGCACTGGCCGAGTCCGTGATCGTCGACGACGCGGCGATCGACGCCATCGAGGCGGACATCGACGAGCGCTGCGTCCAGCTCCTCGCGCAGCAGGCGCCCGTCGCCACCGACCTGCGCGTCGTCGTCACGTCGCTGCGCATCAGCGCCTCGCTCGAGCGCATGGGCGACCTCGCCCGCCACGTCGCCCAGGTGGCGCGCGGCCGCTACCCGCGCCAGGCCGTGCCCCAGAGCATGTCCGGCACGTTCGCCGAGATGCACGACGCGG